>JBBSUL010000031.1:0-27910 GCA_038234375.1 Solirubrobacterales bacterium
CGCGGTCGCCCGTCGACGTGGCGGCCCTCGCGCGGGCCGCGGCGGCCAGGCGACCGCGGACGCACGTGGACGCGCCGGACGGCCCGGTGTGGGTGCGGGGCGACGCCGCCGCCCTGGAGCGGGCGATCGCCAACCTCGTGGAGAACGCGCACGTCCACGGGCCCGCCCGGGGGGCCGTCACGGTGGCGGTCGCCGCCGCCGACGGCCGCGTCACCGTTACCGTCGCCGACGAGGGCCCGGGGCTCGGCCCCGACGGCGCCGCGCGCAGCTTCGAGCGCTTCTGGCGCGGCGCGGACGCCGTCACCGACGGGCGCCCCGGCTCCGGGCTCGGCCTGGCGATCGTCCGGGCCACGGCGCGCGCGCACGGCGGCGACGTCCGGGTGCACGGCTCGTGCTTTGCCATCACCCTGCCCGCCGCGCCGGGCCGATCCTCAGAGACCCATCACGATCCGCGCGTAGCCTGAGCCCATGTCCTTCGTACGCCGCAGCTCCACCCAGCGTCTGCTCGCGATCACGTCAGCGGTGGTCGCGCTGATCGTGATCGCCGCCGTCGTCGCCGCCAGCGCGCTGTCCAAGGGCGGGACGGTCCCGCCGCCCAAGCCGCTGGCGACCGCCGTGCGCGACGCGCTCACCGCGCCCGCCGTCCCGGGCCTGACCGCGCGCATCGACTTCACCGAGAAGCTCGTCGACTCGTCCAGCCTGCCGTCCGGCAGCCCGCTGCTGAAGGGCGCCAAGGGGCGGCTGTGGGCGTCCGGCGACGGCCGCGCGCGCCTGGAGCTGCAGTCCGACAACGGCGACGCGCAGATCGTGCTGGGCACCGACACGGTGTCCGTCTACGACCAGCAGTCAAACACGGTCTACAAGGCCAAGCTGCCCGCGCACGACACCGCCAAGGGCAGCGACCAGCACACTCCGCCGACGCTGACGGCCCTCCAGACGCGCCTGGCCGACGCGATGAAGACGCTGCAGATCTCCGGCGCCCAGCCGTCCAACGTCGGCGGCGTCCCCGCCTACACCGTGCGCGTGGCCCCCCGCCACGACGGCGGCCTCGTCGGCGCCGCCGAGATCGCCTGGGACGCCGCGACCGGGGTGCCGCTGCGCGCCGCCGTCTACCAGCAGGGCTCCGACAAGCCCGTGCTGCAACTCGCCGTCTCCGACCTGAGCTACGGCGCCGTCTCCGAGCAGGACCTGACCGCCACGCCGCCCGCCGGCGCCAAGGTCACGACCGTCGACCTCGGCGATCACGGCCCGCGCGGCGGCAAGGGCAAGGACCATCGCGCCGAGACGACCGGCGTCAAGGCCGTCGGCGCGGCGATCGGCTTCCCGCTGAGCGCGCCGGACACGCTCGCCGGCCTGCCGCGCCAGCAGGTCCGTCTCGTGCACATCGGTAAGAACGAGACCGGCGCGCTGGTGACCTACGGCCAGGGCCTGGGCGGCATCGCCGTCCTGCAGACGGTCAAGGGCAAGGACCGTCCGGCGCCCAAGCGCGGGCGCGACGGCGAGCGTGGCGGCCTGCCGCAGATCGCGATCAACGGCGCCACCGGCGAGGAGGTCGCCACCGCACTGGGCACGCTCGTGCGCTTCGACCGCGCCGGCGTGCAGTACACCGTCGTCGGGTCGGTGCCGCCCGCCGCCGCCGAGGCCGCCGCCCGGGGCCTGTGAACGTGAGTGGATCGGACGCGCCTCCGGTCCACGCGCGGGGCCTGGTCAAGCGCTACGGCGAGGTCACCGCTGTGGACGGCGTGGACCTCACCGTCCAGGCCGGGGACGTCTACGGCTACCTCGGCCCCAACGGCGCGGGCAAGACGACGGTCCTGCGCATGCTGCTCGGCCTCATCCGGCCGACCGCCGGGTCGGCGCAGCTGTTCGGACAGGACCCGCTCGTCGAGGGCGCCCGCGCGCTGGACGGTGTCGCGGGCTTCGTGGAGGCGCCGCGCTTCTACCCGTACCTGTCGGGGCGCAAGAACCTGGAGCTGCTGGCCGCACTGGACGGCGGCGACGCGGCGGCCCGCATCGACGAGGCCTTGGACATCGTCGAGATGGCCGATCGCCAGCAGCACAAGGTCGGCGGCTACTCGCACGGCATGCGCCAGCGCCTGGGCGTCGCCGGCGCGCTGCTGCGCGACCCCCGGCTGCTGCTGCTCGACGAGCCGGCCACCGGGCTTGACCCCGCCGGCATGCGCGACATGCGCGCGCTCGTGGCCCGCCTGTCGGCCGCGGGCACGACGGTCCTGCTGTCCAGCCACCTCATGTCCGAGGTGGAGGAGCTGTGCAACCGCGTGGCGATCGTGCGGACCGGGCGCATCGTCTACGAGGGCGACCTGCGGTCGCTGCGGTCGCGGTCCGGCGGGCACTGGCGCCTGCGCACCACCGACGACGAGGCCGCCGCGCCCGTGCTGCGGGGCCAGCGCGGCCTGACCGCGACCGGCCGCGACGAGGCCACGCCGTCGGCGCCCGGTGCGCTGCGCTTCGAGGGTGAGGAGGATGCCGTGGGCGCGCTGTCGCTGGCGCTCGCGCACTCCGGGGTCGGCGTGCTGGAGCTGACCGCCGTGCGCGCCACGCTGGAGGATGTGTTCTTCTCGCTGACCGAGGACCCGGCGGCCACCTCCGACGGCAGTGCGGCCTCGCCGCCGGCCACCGCCGACGCGGACGCCGTGCCCGCCTGATGCCCCCGCTGCGCCACGTCTACGGGTGGGAGCTGCGTAAGCTGCGCGCGCAGAAGCGCACCTACCTCGGCCTGGGGATCGCCGTCGCGGTGCCGCTGGTCTTCGTCGCCGCGCTCCTGATCCAGAACGGCCAGCCCAACGATGTGGCGTTCGGCCGCTACGTGCGTCAGAGCGGCCTGGCGATCCCGCCGGTGCTGCTCATCTTCGGCTCGATCTGGCTGTTTCCGCTGATCGCCGCCCTCGTGGCCGGGGACATCGTCGCCGCCGAGGACCACAACGGCACGCTGAAGACCATCCTCACACGCTCGACGGACCGCTCGCGCATCTTCGTCGCCAAGGCGCTGGCTGCCGCGACCTACGCGTTCGTGGCGCTGCTGGCGATGGGGGTGGTCGCCGTCGTCGCCGGCGTCGCGGTGTCGGGCTTTGATCCGCTCGTCACGCTGTCGGGCACGTCCGTGTCCCCCGGGAAGGGGCTGGAGCTCATCGGCGCGAGCCTGCTCGTGTACATGCTGCCGCTGCTCGGGATCGTCGCGATCGCGCTCCTGCTCAGCGTCGTGACCCACAACTCGGCGGCCGCCGTCGTCGGTGCGCTGATGATCTCCCTGATCCTGCAGCTCGTGACGATCCTGCCCGGGCTCGGCGCCCTGCAGCCCTACCTGCTGCCCACGCAGTTCAACGCGTGGCAGGGGTTCCTGCGCACCCCGGTGGACTGGGCCCCGATCGTGCGTGCCGTCTGGGTGTGTGCGCTGTACGCGATCCCGGCCGTCGGGATCGCGTACACGACCTTCATGCGCCGCGACGTCACCGACGGCTGAGCCTCATCGCGTCAGGGGCGGGCACGCCCGCCGTCACGCGGGGGCGGTGACCCCGGTCTTCCCCAGGATGAGGTCCGATCCGCGCTCGGCGATCATGATCGTCGGTGCGTTCGTGTTGCCGCCCGGGATCAGCGGCATGACCGAGGCGTCGCACACGCGCAGGCCCCGCAGGCCGTGGACACGCAGCTCGGGATCGACGACCGCTCCGTCGTCGGCGGCACCGATCCGGCAGGTGCCGACCGGGTGGTAGATGAGCTCGACGCGCCGGCGGATGTCCGCCTCGATCTCGGCGTCGTCGACGACGCCGGGGCCCGGGAAGATCTCGCGGGTGATCGTCGACCGCAGCGGCTCGGTGGCGGCGATGCGGCGCGCGACCTTGACGGCCTCGACCATGGCGGCCATGTCCTCGGGATCGGTGAGGGCGTTCGTGACGATCTTCGGCTTGGCGCGCGGGTCGGCGTGGCGCAGGCGCACCTCACCGCGGCTGCGCGGGCTGACGAGCACCGGGCCGATGGTGATCGCGTGCCCGTCGAAGGTGTCGAAGCCGTGGTCGACGAAGTATGTGGGCGCGAAGTGGAACTGGATGTCGGCCGCCGGCAGGCCCGCCCGCGAGCGCACGAAGGCGAAGGCCTCGGCGACCGACGAGGTGAGCGGGCCGCTCCGGCTCAGGGCGTACTGCGCCAGGGCCTTGGGGGCCTCGGCGTCGGCCAGCGAGCCGTCGGGCACCTCGAAGGTCGTCACCAGGAACGGGTGATCCTGCAAGTTGGCGCCGACGCCGGGCAGGTCGTGGCGGACCTCGACGCCGACATCCTGCAGGTGGCCGGCGGGCCCGATCCCCGAGGCCATGAGCAGCTGCGGTGAGGCCAGCGCGCCCGCCGACACGATCACGTCCGATCCGGCGGTCGCCACGTCGGTGGCCCCGCGGCGGCCGGTCGCGTAGCGGACGCCGGTCACCCGGTCGCCGACGAGCTCCAGCCCCAGGACGGTCGCGTCGGTGATGACCTGCAGGTTCCCGCGGCGCATCGCCGGGCGCAGGTAGGCGTCGGCCGCCGACCACCGGCGTCCGCGCTTCTGCGTGACCTGGACGGGGGACGAGCCGTCCTGCTCGGGGCCGTTGTAGTCCGGGACGTTCGGGATTCCGGCGGCGTGCGCGGCGGCCAGGAACGCGGTCGTCAACCCGCGCGGGGAGCGCTCGTCGGCAATGTTCATCGGCCCGCCGACGGCGTGGTGCTCGGACGCACCGCGCTCGTTGTGCTCGGCGCGCAGGAAGTACGGGCGCACCCCCTCCCAGCCCCAGCCGGCGGCACCCTGGGACTCCCACAGATCGTAGTCCAGCGGGCGGCCGCGGACGTAGAGCATGGCGTTCATCGAGCTCGATCCGCCCAGGCCCTTACCGCGCGGCACGTACAGCGAGCGCCCGTCGCAGCCGGGTTCGGGCTCGGTGAACAGGTCCCAGTCCAACGGCGTGCGAAACTGCTTGGCGAACGCGGCCGGGATCTTGATGTTCGGGGAGCGGTCCTTGCCGCCGGCCTCCAGGAGGATGACCTTGACGGTCGGGTCCTCACTCAGGCGCAGGGCGAGGACGCACCCGGCCGATCCGGCTCCGACGATGACGTAGTCCGCTGAGGGCATAGACCGATTGTGGCGCGTGACGCTGTGCCGTGCACGGTGGGGGTGTGCCCGGTCTGACACGGCGTCAACTCCGGCGTTCACCAGTGGCGCCGCAGGTCGTAGCCGTCGAGCGCGGCGTCGGCGCTGATGACCGGCAGACCCTCGACCTGGGCCTGCACGATCAGAAGGCGATCGAACGGGTCCTTGTGCGCGAGCGTGGGCAGCGCCGCCACGCGCCAGGCGTGAGCCACCGTCACGTCGAGCGTGTCGAAGCCCTCGGCGACCAGCACCTCCGGCAGATCGGCTGGGGCGGTGAGCTTGCCGAGCACCCGCTTGATCGCGATCTCCCACACGCAGGCCGCGCTGATCACGAGCGTGTGCTCGCCGGACTCCATGGTCGCCAAGGCCCAGGGCGACAGCTGCGCGTCGTCGGCGAGAAACCACAGGGCGGCGTGGGTGTCCACGAGCCACGCGGTCACGGCAGGTAGGCGTCGAACTCCGCCGGGAGCTCGTCGAAGTCGTCCGCGATGTGGATCTGACCTCGCAGCGCCCCCGCCTTCCGGGCGCGCGCTGCCGGCCGGTACGGGACGATCGTCGCGACGGGCACGTCGCCGCGCTGCACCACGACCTCCTCGCCGGCTTCGACCCGGGCGATGAGCTTGGAGAAGTGCGTCTTGGCCTCGTGCATCTTCACGGATCTCATGTCCACGAGGATACCGACCCTAGTCGGGTTAGTCCAGTACGGCTGGGCGTCCCGACGGGCCGCCCAGCCGGGCCGTTACCGTGCCGGCACCCACCCCGCCGGGAACGCGCCGGCGGGCACGCGCCCCGGGTAGTCGGGGAACCAGCGCCGGGCGATCTGCTCGCCGGGGCGGCCCGCGATCAACGGCAGCAGGTCGTCGATCGTCAGCAGCACGCGGAGCGTCGCGCCGATCTGCAGGTCGGCGGCGTTGGCCCGGTCGCCGCCGATGGTGCCGTCCGCGGCCAGCGCGTCGACGTGGTCGAGCTTGGCCGGCAGGCGCCGCAGGTCCTCGGCCAGGCGGGCGGCGGTGATGCCGTGGTACTTCCAGGAGGCGTGCACGTACTTCATCGCGAAGTCGGTGCCCGGGCCGTCCAGGGGGTCGCCGCCACCGAACGTCCCCATCGCCTCGGGCCGGAAGTGCATGGCGCCCCAGGGCAGGCGGCGTCCGAGGTCCTGCAGCTCGGTGTCGCCCCAGGCCTCGGCCTCACGGACCGCGTCGGCACGGTCGGCCGGGAACAGCGGCGGGTCGGGCTGCAGCGCCTCCAAGCGGGCGAGGATCGCCCGGGAGCCGTGCACGGGTTCGCCGTCGACGGTCATGCCCGGGACGGTGCGCCCGTCGGGCCCGTAGATCGCCTCCATCGCGTCGCCGTGCGTTCCGGGCTGCAGGTCGACCTTCTCGTACTGCAGGCCCTTCAGCGCGAGGGCGGCCTCGGCGGTCTTGCACGGATGCGACGGCGGGAGGACGTGGAGGACGATCTGCGGCGACATGCGCCGGACCCTACCGACGCGCCGCAAAGCGGTAGCGTCGCGCCCATGGCGCCCTTCCCGAACCCGGTTGCTCGCCTCGGCGCGCTCGCGCAGAACGCCCTGGAGGTCGCCCGCTTCGGCGGCCTGGAGACCGGAGAGGAGGCGGCGCCGTTCGAGGTCGTCCACGCGCACCCCGTCTACAAGCTGCGGCGCTACTACGCCGACCACGTGCGCGCCGACGCGCCGGCGGTGATCCTCGTCCCCCCGATGATGCTCGCCGCCGAGGTCTGGGACGTCTCGCCGCACGCCAGCGCCGTGCGCGAGCTGCACCGCGCGGGGGTCGACGCGTGGGTGGTGGACTTCGGCTCGCCGGCGGAGATCGAGGGCGCCCTGGAGCGCACGCTGGCCGACCACGTCATCGCCGTCAGCGACGCGGTGGACGAGGTCCGCGCGATCGTCGGCAAGGACGTGCACCTGGGCGGCTATTCCCAGGGCGGGATGTTCTGTTACCAGGCCGCGGCCTACCGCCGGGCCAAGGGCCTGTCCAGCCTCGTGACCTTCGGCAGCCCCGTCGACACCCGCAACGCGGTGCCCTTCGGGCTGCCCGAGGAGGTCGTCGAGAAGGGCGCGGCGCTGCTGGCCGAGATCTTCGGGGCACGCAACTCGCCGCTGCCCGCCTGGGCCTCCCGGGCGGGGTTTCGGATGCTGGACCCGGCCAAGGCGGTGCGCCAGCAGGTCGACTTTGTCCGCCAGCTGCACGACCGCGAGGCGCTGCTGCCCCGGGAGGCCCAGCGCCGCTTCCTGCAGGTCGACGGCTTCGTGGCCTGGCCCGGTCCCGCGCTGGCGGATTTCATGCGCCAGTTCGTCGCCCACAACCGCATGCTGCGCGGCGGCTTCGTCATCGAGGACCGGCTCGTCACGCTGGCCGACATCAGCTGCCCGGTGCTGACCTTCGTCGGGGAGGTCGACGAGATCGCCCCGCCGGCATCGGTGCGGCCGATCGTCTTCGCCGCCCCGCGCGCGGACGTGTACGAGAAGGTGCTGCGGGCCGGGCACTTCGGCCTCGTGGTCGGGTCGGCGGCCAGCCGCGAGACGTGGCCCGCGGTCGCCGCGTGGACAAAGTGGCGCGAGGGCGCGGGCACGCTGCCGGAGGACATCCTCCCGGCCTCCAGTGAGCCGGGCGCCGTCGTCCCCTCCGCGGGCGTCGCACCCCGGGTGGGATACGGCCTGGAGCTTGCGGCCGGGGTCGGCGCCGGCCTCGTGCGCGGTGCGGTCAGCACCGCCAGGAGCACCGCGAGCACGGTGCGCGAGCTGGGGGTCGAGGCCGCCGAGCAGCTGCCGCGCCTGACCCGCCTGGAGCAGACGCGGCCCCGGACCCGTACGTCGCTGGCCCTGATGCTCGACGAGCAGCAGGACAAGGACCCCGACGCCGTCCTGTTCCTGTTCGAGGACCGCGCCCACACGCAGTCGGCGGCCAAGCACCGCATCGACTCCGTCGTCCGGGGCCTGATCTCCCTCGGCGTCCGCCAGGGCGAGCACGTCGGTGTCCTCATGGAGATGCGCCCCAGCGCGCTGACCGCCGTCGCCGCGCTGAACCGCATCGGGGCGGTCGCCGTCCTCCTGCGGCCGGACGGCGCGGTGACCCGCGAGGCGCAGCTCGGGCAGGTCTCGCGCATCGTCTGCGACCCCCAGCACCGGGAGGTCGCCGCTCAGGTCGACGCCCAGATCCTCGTGCTCGGCGGCGGGGCGGAGGAGCGCGATCTCGGTCCCGGCGTGGTGGACATGGAGCGCATCGACCCCGAGCAGGTCGACCTGCCGCGCTGGTACCGGCCCACTCCCGGGCGTGCGCGCGACCTGGCCTTCGTCCTGTTCACCGGTGAGGGCGAGCGCACGCGGGTCAACCGGATCACGAACGGCCGGTGGCTGCTGTCCGCCGTGGGCACCGCCTCCTCGGCGTCGCTGCGACCGGGCGACACCCTCTACTCGGTGACGCCGGTCTATCACCCGTCGGGCCTGCTGGTGGGCATCGGCGGGGCGGTCGCCGGGGGCGCGCGGATCGCCATGGCCCGCCAGTTCGACCCGTCCACGTTCTGGGACGAGGTGCGCCGCTACGGGGTGAGCGTCGTCACCTACACGTGGACGATGCTGCGGGACATCGTCGAGGCGCCTCAGAACCCGGGCGAGCTGCACCATCCGGTGCGCCTGTTCGTCGGCTCGGGTATGCCGCCGGCGCTGTGGGCCCGCACGCTGGAGCGCTTCGCGCCCGCGGGCGTCGTCGAGTTCTACACCTCGTCGGTCGGCAAGGCGGTGCTCGTCAACCTCGGCGGGACGAAGAAGGTCGGGGCGATGGGCCGGCGCCTGCCCGGCAGCGCCCGGGTGCGGATCGCCGCGTACGACCTGGACGCCGGACGCCTGCAGACCGGCAAGGACGGGTTCGCCGTGGAGTGTGAGCGCGAAGAGGTCGGCATGCTGCTCGCCGAGGCCGAGACCGACGACCCGACCGGCACGGACTCCGCGCTGCGCGGCGTCTTCCGGCGCGACGACGCGTGGCTGGCCACCGGGGACCTGTTCCGCCGCGACGCCGACGGCGACTACTGGCTGGTCGATCCGGTCGGCTCGCTCATCCACACTGCGGATGGCGCCATCCCCAGCGCGCCGATCCGGGACGCGCTGGGCCGCGTTGCCAGCGTGGACATGTCGGTGTGCTACGGGGCCCCGATGCCCTCGGGGAGGGCGCTGGCGGTGGCGGCGGTGACGCTGCGCGAGGGCCAGGAGCTGACCGCCGCGCAGGTGACCGAGGCCCTGGCCCGCCTGGATCCGGGGTCGCGTCCCGCGCTGGTGCGGGTGGTGGCCGAGCTGCCGGTGACGACGTGGTTCCGCCCGCTCTCGGGCGCGCTGCGCGCCGAGGGCGTCCCCAAGGTCGGCGGGGACCTCCCGGTGTGGACCTTTGACTCCAGCCGCGCCGCCTACCGCAAGCTCACGCTCGCCACGCGCAAGCGCCTGGTCGACGGCGACGGCTGACTGACCGCGCCCTCGCGGCTACGGCGAGGGGAGCTGGGACTTGAGCTCGAGCACCGCGCCGGCGGCGTCCCGCACCCGGGTGCGCGGCATCGCGCCCGAGCGGACCTCGCCCAGCAGCGACCGGTACGCCCGCGCCGAGCCGGCCTCCGAGCGCCCGAACAGCAGCAGGTCGAGGCCGGCCCCGAGCGCCCGGCTCACGAGCCGGGAGCGGCCGGCCAGGGCGCCGGCCTCCAGGTCGTCGCTCACGGTCATCGTCGCCGCGGGGACGCCGGCCCGCGGGAGCTCGCGGGCGTAGGCGCGGGGGCTGAGGACCGCCGGGTCGCGGCGCCCCAGGAGGGCCGGGTAGGTCGCGCTGCTCATCATCACCCCGGTGCGGGTGTGGCCCGCGCACCGGGTGTAGGGCGTGTAGTCCCGCCGGATGGTCGACGCGCGGTCGCGGATCGTCACCGGCCGGTCGTCGGTGCTGCCGCGCGCCAGCCCCAACCCGGGGAAGTGCTTGAGCACCGCGGCGACGCCAGGTCCGCGCAGCCCGGCCGCGAACGCGCAGGCCCGCGCGGCGACGACCGCGTCGGTGGTGCCGAAGCTGCGCGTGCCCAGGAAGGACCCGCGCACGCGGCGCACGTCGGCGACGGGTGCGAGGTTGACGGTGACGCCGGCCCGGCGCAGCAGGCGCGCGGTCGCCGCGCCCTGGGCACGGGCCGCCCCGACGCTGGTCATCCGCGCCGCCGCGCGCGTCGGCGCACCGGGCAGGCGCTTGACGGCGCCGCCCTCCTGGTCGATCAGGATCAGCAGCCGGGGGTTGCCGCCGTCCTTCGCCGCCGTCTGCAGGCGGTCCGTCGCCCGCCGGGTCGCGCCGACCCCACCGGCCGTGTTGTCGGCGAAGAGGATGACCCCGCCCAGCTCACCGCGGCGGACACGGCGCAGGAAGGCCACGGACGGCGTGCGCCCCCGGTAGCGGCCGGCGATCGTCTGCCCCAGCGCACGGCCGATCGGCAGCTTCGCGGCACGCGAGGAAGCGGTGGCCTGGTCCGCGGCGGCCGAGCCGCCGGAGTCGCCGCCGAACGCGCCGAGGGCCAGCGCGACGGGGACGACGATCACGGCGAGCAGGACGCCGAGCGCGATCGCCCGGCGCCGGGCGTAGGAGGGACGGTCCGCCATCCCGTTCAGGCTATCTATCGCTCCTCGCGGTCACACCGGCTGCGGCGTGTCCGCCCCGGGGGATCAGCCGTCCTGGGTGCCGACGGTGACGGTGACGCCAGAGTTGCCCTCCGCGCGCGGCCGCGCCGGCACCCGCGTCAGGCGTGTCCGACCGCGAAGCCTACGGCGGCGATGACGGCGCCGCCGACGGTCACCTGCAGCAGCGAGCGGCCGAGCGACACGCCCTGGAAGCGCTTGCGGACCCAGGCGATGACCAGCAGCTCGGCGCCGACCACGGGGTAGGCGATCGCCAGCGCAGCGTCGACGTCCGAGATGAGGAACGGCAGCGCGTGGGCCGTGCCGCCGACGAAGGTGGCCAGGCCGGTGATCACGCCGCGGCCGATCGCGGTGCCGCGGCCGGTGAGCTCGCCGTCGTCGGAGAGCGCCTCCGAGAGGCCCATGGAGATCGCCGCACCGAGCGCGGCGGCGATGCCGACGAGCAGCGCGGCGCGCGACCCGGCCACGTAGGCGGCCGCGAACAGCGGCGCCAGGGTCGACAGCGTGCCGTCGATGAGGCCGATGAGGCCGGGCTGCACGACCCGCAGCTGCAGGCTGCGGTCGTCCAGGCCGCGCCAGGAGTCGAGGGTCGTCGTGGGGAGGGAGCTCATGGGTGTGAAGTCTAGCCACTATTCGTAATGACTTCAAAATAGGTGGACCTAAGAACAACGATCTCGCCAAAGGAAGGGCGCCCTCACTTCTGCGTGTGGGACCGGGGAGGACGCGGTAGTCTCCAAGGCGTGGGCCCGACCGACCAGACGCTCGACCTCGAGCTGACCGATGCGCTGCGTGCCCGCGGGCAGCGGGTCACGCTGCCGCGCCTGCTCGTCCACCGCCACGTGCGGCGCGGACCGCAGCACGTCACCGCCGAGCAGGTTCATTCGGCGCTGGCCCCGGAACTCTCCAGCCTCTCGCCGGGCACGATCTACGCCACGCTGGATGTGCTCGAGGACCTGGGCCTCGTCCGCCGCGTCTGCACCCCGGGGGGCAGCACGGTGTTCGACTCGCGCACCGACACGCACCACCACGCGTTCTGCCGTGACTGTGGTCGCATCACCGACGTCGAGGCCGCCGGCGGGACCACCGCGGCGCGGCGCGCCGCGACCGCGGCCGGGTTCGCGGTCGAGCACGCCGAGGTCCAGCTCACCGGCCGCTGCGCGGACTGCGCCGAGCGCTGACTCGCCTTACCGGGACTGAAGGGGCGGGCGCTAGCGTCGAGGCCCGTCCGTCCGCCTCCGACCGAGAACCCCACTGACCCAGCCTCCACAGGACCCCGCCCCGGCACCCGCGCTCTCCGACCAGACGCGCCGGCGCCTGGTGATCGGCGCCGCCGTCGCCGCGGCGCTCCTCGTGCTGGTGCTCGTCGCCGGCCAGCTCGTGCTCCCCGGGATCGCCGAGCGGCGGCTCAAGGACGACCTGCAGTCCGTCGGCACACAGCCGCAGGTGCAGGTCTCGGCCTTCCCCGCCGTGAAGCTGTTGTTCCACAAGGCCGACAAGGTCACCGTCCGCTTCGCGACGGCCCGGACCGAGGGCGGGACGTCGCTGGCCGACGAGCTGGAGCGCACCCAGGATGCCGGCAAGCTCGACGTCCGCGTGGGGACGCTGGAGGTGGGCGCGCTCGTGATCCGGGACGCGCGCCTGCGCAAGCGGTCCGGCGGCCTGACGGCCATCGGCTCGATCCGCAACGCGGACCTGGCCGCAGTGCTGCCCCCGCTGCTGCAGCAGACCCGTGCCTCTCGCCAGCAGGACGGCGACGGCCTGCTGCTCGACGGCACCGTCGCGGTGCCGCTGCTGGGCACGATCCAGGCGCAGGCCCGGGTGACCACCGAGAACGGGACGATCGTCACGCGCGCCGAGAACCTGCCGGTGCCGGCCCTGACGATCTTCCAGGACCCGCGCGTGAGCGTGCGGTCACTGACCTCGCGCCGGCGGGCGAACGGGTTCGAGCTGACCGCCACCGGCACCATCACCGGCTGACGCGCGGGTCCCTGCGGTCATCGGCGCATGGACGCCGCGAGCCTGACCGAGACCCTTGAGCGCCTGCGCACGTGCCGCTGGGTGGACCTGACGCACGCCTTCGCGCCGGGCATCCCGCACTACCACGCGTTCCCGAACGAGGAGCGCACGGTCCTCTTCCACTTCGACGAGGGGGTGGGGGAGTCCGGCTCCGGGTTCCTCGCCCACCGCTACTCGCACATCGGCCAGTGGGGCACGCACGTGGACCCGCCGGCGCACTTCGTCCGCGGCGGACGCTTCCTGGACGCGATCCCGGTGACCGAGATGATCCTGCCACTCGTCGTTCTGGACGTGCGCGAGCAGGTCGCCGCCGACCCCGACCACGCGGCCTGCGAGGCCGACGTCCTCGTCCACGAGGAGCAGCACGGACGGATCCCCGACGGGGCGTTCGTCGCCCTGCTCACCGGGAGCGGCGACCGCTGGCCCGACGGCGAGGCGATGGCCAACCGGGACGCCGAGGGCGTCGCCCACAGCCCAGGCTGGGGCGTCGACGCGCTCACGCTGCTGGTCCAGGAGCGCGGGTGCGCGGCGATCGGACACGACGTCACCGACACCGATCCGGGCGCCGTGGTCAGCTCGGGCGTCGCGCCCGCGGAGACCTATATCCTGGAGGCCGACCGCTGGCAGATCGAGCTGCTGGCCCACCTGGACCAGGTCCCGCCGGTGGGCGCGCTCGTCGTCGCCACATGGCCCAAGCCGGAGGAGGGCTCGGGCTTCCCCGCCCGCGTGTTCGCGATCGTCCCCGCGGGCTGACCAACCCGCGCGTGCGCCGCCACGTCGCTCAACGGGCCCGCGGGCGCGGGTACAGGACGCGTATCATCTTGTCCCAGTCGCGGGTGCTGGGCGGTCGCGCGGCCGATCCCGGTCGAGCCGCCCGTGATGAGGACGGGGGAATGGCGGTCATGGCGCGAGCCTACGGGTCATCTGGCGCAGACCTACCGGGTGCGCCTGGTCACGCCGTTGTGGGATTGCACCAGTTCGCGGCGCCCACACTGGTCTGCGCACCGTAGTTCTGGCGAGCATACGGGGTCAGGATTCCGAGCATGAGCCTGGTCGTGCGGAGCGAGCCCGTGCCCACGGAGGGACGTCTCGGCCGTCTGAGCTCCGTGCTCGGCGGGATGCGGGGCGTCACGCGGATCCAGCAGCTCATCGACGGCGTGCCGGCAGACCTGTGCCGCTGCGGCTTCGAGCGGGCGTGGATCTCGCGAGTCGACCGCGCGGGCTGGCAGTTCGCCGGCGGCCACGCCCGCGGCGGCGCGTTCGGGGCCGCGCCCACCGGGTCACAGCCCCTCCTCCTGGACACCCACGAGGCCGAGGCGCTCCGCCGCCGCGGTGCCGTCCGCGTCGTGGGGGCCGCCGCCGACCCCGCCGTCGACGTGGCCGTGGCCACGATGCTGACCACGGACAGCTACCTCGTGGTGCCGGTCATGGTCGAGGGTCGCGCCGTGGGTCTGCTGCACGCTGAGGGCTGCGCCGACGGGCTGCTCGGCGAGGGTGACCGAGAGGTGCTCGCGCTGTTCGCCGCGGCGCTCGGCCACGTCGTCCAGCGTGTGGCGCTGCAGGAGCGCTTCGAACGTCTGCGGGCCGACATGCGCGCGATGACGGGCGCGATCGCCGGGGCGGTCGAGGAGGCGTGCGACACCCCCACCGACCTGCTTCCAGGGGTCCTCAACCCGGTCGTGCCGCCGGCGGCGCCGACCTGGGAGCCGGCGCGCGGCGACGACCGCCTGGCCGCGCTGCTGACCGTGCGGGAGCGCGAGGTGCTGCGCCTGATGGCGGGCGGGGAGACCAACCGGGGCATCGCCGCGCAACTGGTGATCTCCGAGGGCACGGTCAAGTCCCACGTCAAGCGCATCCTGCGCAAGCTGCACGCGACGAACCGCGCCCAGGCCGTGGCGCGGTCCTCCCGGATCGCGGGCACCGACCGGCTGTAGGGCGCGCTACCGGGTGGCCCGCGCGCGGGCCGCCTGGCGGACCAGGTGGTCGCGCTCGGCGACCTCGGTGGCACGGCAGGCGGCCGCGGCGTACGCGGTGGCCGCCGCGGGCCGGTCGCCGTCGAGCTCGTGCAGGTGGCCTCGCACGGCGTGCCACCGGTGCCGCTCGCCGAGCACGTCACGCAGCCGGTCTGTCTCACGCAGGCCGGCGGCGGCGCCGCGCACCCGGCCGACGGCGACCGCGCGGCCGAGCACGGCGGCGGGGTCCTGGCGCACCGGGTCGTCGCTCAGCGCGACGAGGTCGTCGTACCACGCGAGGATCTGGGGCCAGTCGGTCTCCGCGGCGCTCGCCGCGTCGTCGTGGAGGGCGGCGATGGCGGCCTGCACCTGGTACTGGCCGGGGCGTCCGTACTCGCGTGACGCGGCCAGCGCCGACTGCAGGACGCGCACGCCCTCGGCGATTGCGGGCCTGTCCCAGCGGCTGCGGTCCTGGCGGTCGAGCGTGACGATCCGACCCTGCGCGTCCGGGCGCGCGGGCAGGCGGGCGTGGTTGAGAAGCATGAGTGCGAGCAGCCCCCGCGCCTCCGGCTCGTCGGTGGCCAGGGTGAGCTGCCGGGCGAGCCGGATCGCCTCGCCGGCCAGGTCTGTCTCCTCGCGGCGGCGGCGGGCGGCCTCGCTGCGGCGGGCGTCGACCAGCCGCCGCGTTGCGACGCTGGTCAGCCACGCGCGCGGGTCTCGCGGCGGGTGCTCGGGCCAGACTCGCAGCGCCTCCAGGAGGGCCTCCTGGAGCGCGTCCTCGGCGGCGTCGAAGTCCTCGCCGCGCCGGACGAGGGCGACGAGCACCCGGGGGACGAGCGCACGCAGCGCACCCTCGCCCATCGCCGGCGTCGGGGTGTCGGTCACGCCGTCAGTCGGCCGACCACATGACCTCCCGGACGTCAATCCACTCGTACAGCGGCTCGCCGCCGGGCCCGGGCTCCGATGAGACGTACGCCGCGACCTGGAGGGCGCGCTCGCGGGACTCGACATCGATCATGTACCAGCCCGCGATCAGGTCGCTGGTCTCGGGGTGGGGGCCGTCGGTGGTGACCGGCGCCGCGTCCGGACCGCCGTATCGCACCCGTGCGCTCGGGCGTGAGCGCCTGCGCGTCGACGTGCTCGCCGCGCTCCTTGAGCAGCTCGTTGACGTGGCGCTGGAAGGCCATGTGCGCCTCCACGTCCTCGGGCGCCCACTGGTCCATGGGCGGGAAGGGGTGGTGGCGCTCGGGGCCGCCGCGGTAGTGCTTGAGCAGCAGGTACTTGGGCATGGTGATCTCCTGGTGTCGCGGGCCGCGCCGGTGGGGGCCTCTCACCTGGAGAGCGGAGCCGGTCGGCGGTTCTCGACATCGTGCCGCACCCAGGCGCTCGTCGCCGCTTTCGGACGGCGACATCCGCGGATCGTCGCGCCCGGTCGAGGCCTTCGGGACCTACTGACGAACACCGCGCCATCCGCGCTCTTCGTCAGCACCCTGCCACTCTGGAGGTCTGAGTGAAGCGCTGGGCGGTCACGCGGCGTCGAGCTGGCGCACGAGCGTCTTGGGCGCTCGGGTTCGGTAGGCGTCCTCGATGACGCCCTCCAGCTCGGCGTCGGCCAGGGCGTCGTCCAGGTGCACGCCCAGCCAGCCGCGGTGGCCCACGTACGGCGGGCGGAAGTAGCGCTCGGGCGCGGCGTCGAGGACGAGCTCCTGCATCCCGGCCGGGGCCGCGCACCAGATCGCCAGCCGCCCGTCGCCGTGGTGGTCGTCGTGGAACATGACGAAGCTCGCCTTGCCGCGGACGAAGAACGTCGGTGCGGAGTGGCTGAGGCGCTCGGAGACCTCGGGCAGCACAAGGCACAGCGCGCGAACGCGGGTCAACTGGGTCTGGGCCGGGTCGGTGCCGGACACACCCCGACGGTACCGCCACCCAGCGTGCCGGCACCCGCCGGGTCGGGCGCGCGGCATCGCGTCGACGTCAGCGCCCGCCGCCCGGCCCGTGCCAGACCCCGGCGTAGCAGGGCCGTCCGCCGCACACGTCGATGACCGTCCCGCCGGGACGCAGGAAGGCCGACTTCTGGCGCATGGCCAGCGACGAGCGACGCGGCGCCTCGTGGGGGTCCCGGCCGCTTGACGGCGGCAGCTCCCCTTTCGGCGGCGGCGGCGTCCCCTCGACCTGGCCGTCCTGGACGCGGAGCGGTCCGATGTCCCAGGGGACGATCGCCGAGCCCACGTACGGGCCGGGGCCGAGCGGCTTCAGACCGAACGTGGGGTCGCGGTCGGTGTCGCGCCCGGGGTCGGTCCACGGCACGTGGGCGCGAGCGCCGATCGTGCGGGCCTCCACCTTCGCCGCGTACGGGGAGACCTGGTGGTCGCCGAGGCCGACGTGCATGAGCACCGCGTGCGCGGGGGTGCCGGGCAGCGGGTCGGCGGTCATGTGCTGGGCGTAGCCGTCGGCCTCGCCCCGGTCCCACAGCATCTGCATGAGCGACAGCACCAGCGGGCGCTCCAGCTCGTCGGGGTAGGCGCGGTAGAGGATCTGGGCGTAGCTGTCGAAGTCCTTGCTGCGGCGCAGCAGCAGCGAGTAGTTCATGCCCGGAACGCCGAGCACCGCGCGGTCCAGGTCAGGGGCGACGGCGACCAGGGCCCCGCCGATGATCCCGCCCTGGCTGTTGCCGTCGTAGTACAGGCGCGTGGGGTCCAGCACCGAGCGGCCGTTGACCTGGAACGCCGGATCGCTTCCGAGGCCGTCGGGGTGGATCATCGCGCGCCCGAGGTAGAGGAAGTTCAGCATCCCCTGCTGCACGCGGTCCACGAGCGTGGGGAAGTTCGACACGTCCAGCAGGATCGTGGCGATGTTCGGCAGGTCGCAGTCGGGCAACTTCGGGGCGCGGCCGGCGGCGAGGTCGCCGAGGATCCCGGCGATCGAGTCCGGCGAGGGCGGCACATCCGGCACATCCGAGCACGACATGCCGATCCAGTCGGTCGCGCAGAACGCGAAGCCCTCGCTCTGGCTGAGGTCCTGCAGTTGCCCCTGGCCGACCTCGCCACGGTCGCCGAGCAGGCCGTGCCCGTAGATCCCGGCGCGCAGCGGTCGCCCGTCCAGCGCCCGACGCGGGATCTGGCAGGTGAAGCGCGCCTGGGTGGTGTTGCCGGGGATCTGGGTGGGTCGGTCCGAGCCGGAGTCGTAGTGCAGGCGCGACCCCGACGGGCAGCCCGGCAGCGTCATGTAGCAGGGGACGGTGACGCGGCCCTCGACCCGCCGCAGGATCGGCCCGTCCGCGCCGCCCGGGTTCTCGGTCACGTTGTCGACGGTGTAGGCCGGCGAGCGGCCCTGGACCGTGAGGTCGGACAGGTCGTGGTCGCCGAGCTGGGCGAAGGCGTCATTGCGGATCGTCAGCATCCGCCCGGTGAGGTTCTGCGCGCTGGCGACGGTGAAGTCCCACGCCAGGTGCAGGTCGTCGCGGGTGACGCCGGCCTGCGCCAGGTCGCCGAGCAGGGCCTCGACGTGGCCGCGGCGGGCCTCCAGCGCCGGATCGCTGGTCGGGGTGCCCTCGCGCAGCGCGCGGAAGGCCGGCGACGCAGGCAGCAGCCGGCCGTCGGCGCCGCGCAGGCGCCGCAGAGCGACGATGTAGCGGTGGCCGTCGAGGACGTCCCGCGCCGGCCGGATCAGCAGGTTGCGCTGGGCGGGGTCGGAGGGGTTGACGTCGACCTCGCTCCACACCGGCCAGCGCGCGCCGCTGTCGGCGTCGATGACCACGATCGGCTGGCTGCGGTCGTAGGCCCGGGCCAGGTCGTCGATGGGCACCGCGCCGGTGCGGGCCAGCGCCGCGTCGGAGTCCAGGCCCGGGACGCGGGTGATGAGCTCTGAGCCGGGGCTGAAGCCGTCGTTGCGGTTCTGCTCGCGCGGGTCGACGGGGACACCGAGCAGGTTGCGCGGCATCTCCCCGATGGTGAAGTGCACGCGGCGGCCGGTCGCAGCGGAGGCGTCCGGGACGGTGAAGCGGTCGCTGGGGAACGGCTGCACACAGACGGCGGGATCGGTCGGATCGCAGCGCCGGCCGTCGGCGACCTTCGTCGGCGCGGGTGTGGCGGCGGCGGTGCAGGTGGCGCCGGCGGTCAGGCGGCGGGTGCGCACGGCCAGGCGCCGCGGGCCCCGACGGGTGCCGCGATCCTGCAGCACGGTGACGGTCAGCGTCCCGGTCCGGCAGGCGCCCAGGGCGCGGCGGCCGGCCCGGTTGAGCACGACGCGCACGGTGCGCGCCCGCCGCGGGCGCAGGGCGGCGGAGCGCGGCTCGGCGATCGACACGGGCCCGTCGGGGCCGGCGCCGGTGAAGGTCGCGGTCAGGCGCAGCCGGGCAGTGTGCCGCGAGGCCAGGCGCACGCGGACGCCGTCGCTGTGCAGGAGCGCGGCGGCCGTCGTGGCCCCGTTCGAGAGGAGGACGCTCGGCCGCGTGGCGGTGCGCGCGTTCGCGGGGGCGGTCGTGACGGACACCGCCGCCAGGCCGGCGGTGACAGCGATCACGAAAGCCAGCCCGCCTTCCCGGCGGCGGCTACCGCGACGCACCGGTGCCCGCCTGGGCCAGGTCGTCGTCAAAGGCCGTACAGGCGTGGTCGGCGTCGCGGTAGCTGCTTCCGCGGCCGAGGACCTCGCCGGCCCCGCGCAGCAGCGAGCACATGACGCGCGTGCCCATGGTGAGCGACACGTTGAAGAAGTAGTTGTCGTTGTCCAGCGGGGAGATCTCGTCGCCGCGCTGGTTGAACAGCGAGCGCCGGATCGGCTCGGGGTAGGCGCGGTAGGGGGCGATGAGGTAGCCGAGCTGGTCGCCGGCCAGGCCCGCGGTCATGTACCCCTGCGCGGCGCTCGCGATCGACCGGACCTTCAGCGGGATCTGCGGGTACATCTCCCCGGGGCCGGCGGACAGCAGCACGTCCCCGATGCGGGCGCTGGCGGTCGTCGTGGCGATCGTCGTCCCGGTCAGGTACGGGGGTGTCGTCGGCCGTACGAAGGGGAAGCCGAGCGGGGCCCCGAGGTAGTTGAGGCCGAGGATCAGCGCGCTCGTCGACACGTCGTGGATCGTGTACGTCCGGGCGCGCACGAGCGTCGGCCCGTGCACGGGCTCGGCTGCCTTGAGCGCCTTGGCCGCCCGGTCAAGGACCCGGCCGGCGTAGGCGTCCAGCCTGCACAGCGCCTCAGCGTCGTCCTTCAGCGACGCGTCCGGGCAGTCGCGGTCGGCGGGCTGGGTGCGCCCGAGCGTGCCGACCATCGTCACGACGGGCCCCCCGCCGAGCTTCTTCGGGCCCAGGCGCCCGGCCTCCTGCACCCAGTCGCCGGACGCCTTCGTGTTCCCGGCGCCCAGGACCGTGGGGTGCGCGGAGAAGTTCAGGAGCGTCGCGAACGGCTTGGCGCGCCGGTCAACCGCCTGCAGGACCCGCACGTCCCCGTCCAGGACGTCGTTGCCGTGGGCGGCGTCGTAGCCGAACTGGTTGGACAGCAGGTCGGTGCCGTCGGCGGTCCCGTAGCGCAGCGCGGCGGGCCGCCGGTGCTCGTAGGCGTCGACGATGGCTTCGACGGCCTGCTCGGCGATGTGCCGGCGGTAGTCGGCGGGCACGCCGCCCCACACGCCCATCGTGTCCGGGCCCGAGTGGCTGTGGTCGGCCTGCACGACGACCGCTCCGGCCGGCAGGGCACCGCCGGTGCGCCGGGCGACCGCCCGCCGGATGTCGTCCAGGCCGTAGGGGCCGTCCCTGTCGCCGGCGAACATGCCCTGGGTCTCGATGTCGGCGACGGCCATAGCGCCCCCGCCGCCGGTCACGGCGAAGGCCCGGACGCTGATCCCGTCGCCGAGCACCCCGGTCGCCGGCCGGCCGGCGAGGAGCGGCGTGCCGCCCCCGATGCCGTAGCCGCCGAGGAACACGCGCTGCCCGTGCCAGGTCCCGTCGGGGTCGGGATTGATGGAGCGGGACGCCGCACCGGCCCGGTAGGGCGTGGCCAGGCGGGCGGGGCGCGGGCGCTTGCCCTTCGCCTTGGTCTTCGGCGCGTGGTGGCCGGACGAGTGCCGGTGCGGGGCGTGTCGTGCGCCGTTCTTGGCGGCGGCCGTCGCCGGTGCGGGCGTGTCCGCCGTCGCGCTCAGGGCGAGCGCGAGGGCGAGCAGCGCGGCTCTGCGGCCGTGCCTGGGTCCGGGGAACATGCGGTGCCTCTCCTTGACGGTCATCGTCCGGCTGGGCATTGTCGTGGGGATCGGCCCAGAAGTGAAGGGGACCGCTTCCGAACCGAAGGCGTGTTTGTCGTGACCGATCACGAACATCTGGCGGCGATCGTCCGGCGACTGGACCCGAAGGCGATGGCGGAGGCGATGCTCACGGCTTTTCGGGAGGCATCGACGGGTACCGGCGCCTGACTCAGAGCCCGATGGGGGCGACGACCGGCACGAGGTCGTCGATGATCTTGAAGTCCTTGAGGTTGTGCGTGACCAGCGTGGCGTCGTGCACGATCGCCGTGGCCGCGATCGCGAGGTCGGCGCTCCGCCGTCTGGACTTCGCGCCGCGGCTGACCAGGGTGGCCTGCAGACGCCCCCACTCACGAGCGACCCGGTCGTCGATCGGCAGCGGGTCGGGGTAGCGCGCCTCGATCAGGCCCAGCCGTGTCGCCCGTGTCGCGCGTGACTGCGCGTCGCGGGCGACGAGCAGTCCGTAGTGCAGTTCGGCGATCGACACGGCGCTGATCGCCGTGCTCAGGTCGGGCGGCAGCCGGTCCGACGCGATCAGGATCGAGGTGTCGAGGATCGCGCGCTCCATGAGTCACGCCCAGGGATCGCGCAGCCCAGCTTCGAACCGCTCGAGGTCGCCCGCGAGCGTGTCGTCGACCGGTAGCCGCCACAGATCCTCCAGCTGCGCGGCCGGCACCCACTGCCGGTCACGCGCGGGACCGAGCTGGGCGACCGGCCGGCCGGACACGGTGATCGTGATCTGCTCGCCGGCCTCCGCGCGCCGCAGGACCGCGCCGACGTTGTTGCGCAACTCCTTCTGCGGGATGATCCCCATAGATGGGAAGGTAGCACTTCTGCTACCGGGCGAAGGCGGTGGGCCTGACATCGCCCCAGGTGCCTGGCTCCGCGCGCCCGGTCAGGTGAGCCGTTGGACGGACTGGCCGGTGATCTGGGCGATGAGGTCGAAGTCCTTGTCGTCGTGCAGGACGACGAGTCCGGCGCTCTCGGCGGTGGCGGCGATCAGCAGGTCCGGAACCGACGGGGCGCGGTGGTGGCCGCGGTCCGCGAGGAGGCGGAGCACCTCGACGGCCCGGTCCTCGGCGTGAGGGGTGGCGTACTCGACGGGCATCGCGGAGATCGGAGGCCGGCCCAGGCCGGCGTTCAGGTCGTCGGCGTTGCGGGCCGAGTACCCGACCTCGAGCAGGGTGACGGTCGAGATGCGGACGGTGCCGCGCTCGATGCGCTGCGCCCAGGCGCCGGCCTCGGCGCTGGAGCCCAGGCGCGTGAGGGCTGACTTGTCGATGAGCCACTCGGCGTCCTCGGCGCTCACGCCCAGGCCTGGCGCATCACGTCCGGGTCGTCGAGATCGCTGAAGCGGTCGGCGAAACTCCTGAGGTCCGCGGGAGTCACCGGTGAGCCCGGGCGACTGGCGTCCTGGTGCAGTCGGCGACGCAGGTACTCGGTGCGCGATAGGCCGACACGGGCAGCGTGAGCGTCGATGCGGGCGAGATCCTCGGGCGGGACGTTCCGGATGAGCAGGTCAGGCATGAGGGCATGATATCAACAGATAGCATCCGGGCCTCCGGAGGCCGGAACCGTGGCCGTCGTCGTCCGTCGGTCACGGTCTCGCGCGCAATCAGCGGTTATTCGGCGATACGGTTGCGCCCATGCCCTCCCTCGGCCTGCCAGTGTCCGGATCATGAGCGCCAGCAGCGCCGGCGTGCTCGCCGAAGGGATCCTCGACGGCCAGGTGGCGATCGTCAGCGGTGGCGGGTCGGGCATCGGGCGGACCACCGTCCTGGAGCTCGCGCGCCTGGGAGCGACCGTCGTGGCCTGCGGGCGCCGGATCGAGCCTCTTCAGGAGACGGCCGCGCTGGCGGCGCCCGGTCGCGTCGACGCTGTGGCCTGCGACATCCGCGAGGAGGACGCCGTCGACGCGCTCGTGGACGGCGCCCTGGAGCGCCACGGTCGCATCGACATCCTCGTCAACAACGCCGGCGGCCAGTTCCTGTGCCCGGCCGAGGACATCACGCCCAAGGGCTTTCGCACCGTGGTGCGCCTGAACCTGGAGGGCACGTGGCTCATGACCCACGCAGTGGCGACGAAGGCGTTCATCCCCAGCGGTCGCGGCGGCCGCGTCGTCAGCGTCACGCTGACGCCGCACACGGGTCTGGCGGGCATGGCGCACTCCAGCGCCTCGCGCGCGGGCGTGGAGAGCCTGATGCAGGTGCTGGCCATCGAGTGGGCCCGCTTCAAGATCAACTGCGTCGCCGTCGCTGCGGGCATCGTGGAGACCGACACGTTCCTCACCAAGTACCCGGAGGCCTTCCGCGAGTACTACGTGGCCAACACCCTGGCCGGCGAGCTGACCACGCCCGAGGATCTCGCGCAGACGATCGCCTTCGTCGTCTCCGCGGGCGGGGCGGCGATCTCCGGGTCGGTCATCAACGTCGACCGCGGCCACGACGTCTCCCAGCAGCCCTTCCCGCCGCCGGCTCTCGCCGGGGCCGGCGGCTCCATCCCGCAGGAGGCGCGGCGGCCCCGTCCGCCGGGCACGACGGGGTAGGCGGCCCGGCCGACGCCGCCGAGCCTCAGCCGGGACTCGAGCTCGGATCGTCCGGGGAGACGATCGGCACCAGGCGGGCGCGGGCGTCGCCGTCCTCGTCGCGGGCCGCCGGCGCCACCAGGCCCTCGACGACCAGTCGGCGGCCGGTCTGGATGACGGCGTCGATCTCGTCCTCGGTGAGCGCGAGGCGGTCGTTGCGCAGGCCGAGCGCCACGACGCCGTTCCAGCCGCCCCACAAAAAGCGCGACAGCTGGTGAGCGCTGAACGACGAGCGGACCTCGCCACCGTCGATGGCTTGCTGGATCTTGGCCCGGAAGCCGTCGATGATCGCCTCCAGGGTGCTCGTGATGCGCTCGGCCAGTTCGTCGTCGGCGATGACGCGCCCGGCCTCGACGCCGTCTAAGGCGATGAAGCGGAAGGCACCCGGGTGCTCGAGGTGGAAGCGCAGGTAGGCCTCGCCGGCGGCCATCACCTGCTCCAGCGGTGTGTCGCCGGCGGCGTAGGCGGCGGCCATGTAGCGGCCGAAGAGGTCGACCGAGCGCTCGGCCAGCGCGTGGTAGAGGCCGTCCTTGTCGCCGAAGTGGTTGTAGATCGAGCCGACGGCGACGTCGGCGCGGTCGGCGACGTCCTCCATGCGGGTGCCGCGGTAGCCGTCCACGCGGAAGGCGCCCTCGGCGGCATCGAGGATCGCGGCGCGCGTGCGGGCGGCCCGCCGGGCGCCACGTGCCGGGGCAGCGAGTCCCGCTGATTCAGTTGGAGTCGGCTTCATAGTTGAACGCACTTGCAAGTATACCCGCGCTCCGGATAGGCTCGACCCATGTCCTCTCACGACGTCGTCATCATCGGGTCGCGCTGCGCAGGCGCGACCGCCGCGGCCGAGCTCGCCCGGCAGGGTCTGGACGTGGTCGTCCTGGACCGCGCGACCTTCCCCGCCGACACCCTCTCCACCCAGGTCCTGTTCGGTGGCGGGATCGACGAGCTCAAGCACATGGGGGCCTTCGAGAAGATCCTGGCCCATGACCCCTCGTTCATGCGCGAGCTGGAGATCACGTTCGACAACGGGATCACCGTGCACGAGCGCTGGGGCGCGTGCGGCGAGACCGACTACGTCATGTGCATCCCGCGCCCGCTGCAGGACGAGATCCTCGCGCAGACCGCCCGCGAGCACGGCGCCGACGTGCGCGAGGGCTGCGAGTTCCTGGACGTGCTCTGGCGCGGGGGACGGGTGGCCGGCGTGCGCTACAAGGACGCCGACGGCGCCATCGGGGACCTGGAGGCCAAGCTCGTCGTCGGCGCGGACGGCCGCCGCTCGACGGTGGCCGCGCGGGTCGGGGCGTGGGAGCCCTACCGCGCCTCCAAGAACGGCCGCGGCCTGGTCTTCCGCTACATCGACGACCCGCTCGTCGACACGCCGCTGAACGAGACGCTGTCGCAGTGGCGTGACGGCGACTCGTTCTGCATGGTCTTCCCGAGCGCGCCCAAGCCCCGCACGATCGCGCTGGTCATGGGGCCGGCCGCCGACGTGGCCCGCGCCCGCAAGGACCCCGACGGGGTGTGGGACGAGTTCCTGCGCCGGCACCCCGGCTTCGCCGAGCGCATCGCCGGCGCGACGAACCTCTCCAAGCTGCGCTCCACCGCGGACGTGCCCGCCTACTTCCGCCCGTCCAGCGGGCCGGGCTGGGCGCTGGCCGGGGACGCCGGCCACTTCAAGGACCCGGTGATCGGCAACGGCCAGCGCGACGCGATGTGGATGGGCCGCTCCCTGGGGGCGGCCGTCGCCGGAGTCGTCGGCGATCCCGCCGCCCTGGACGCCGCGCTGCGTCGCTGGGAGCAGGCCCGCGACGACGAGTGCCTGTCGGCCTACCATTTCGCCAACTCCGAGACCCGCATCCAGCCGCAGTCCCCGGTGCTCAAGGCGCTGGCCCGGAAAGCGGCTGGCGGCTCCGGCCGGGACCACGATCTGGGCGACATCTTCCAGCGCGTACGCGACCAGCAGCAGGTGCTGCCGCTGACGCGCTTGGCCGGCGGGTTCGCCGCCGCGCTGGCCCACGACGCGCGCCACCAGCCGCGGGCGCTGCCGGACACGCTCAAGGGCGGCCTGGGGGACCTGTGGACCGACCTGCAGATCCGGGCCGAGGCGCGCGCGCACCGCTTCCGCTCGACGCGCCGCGTGACCGGCTCCGAGCATCCGGGCTGGACGTGGCCGGCCGCGCCCAAGCGCCCGGCGGCGGCGCCCGCCGAGGCCGTGAGCGACGCGGTCGGCGCCGAGTCTGCCGCCGCCCCCGCGCTGGCGGAGGTGGCCTGATGAGCGCCCGCAAGGCGATCAAGGTCGCCGCTGTCCAGCCCCACCTCAAGCGGGCCGCGGTCGAGGAGAACCTCGCGCACCTGGAGGACCTCATCCGCGACGCGCACCGCGAACACAACCCCGCGGTCATCGTCGTCCCCGAGGCCTGCTCGTCCCCCAACGTCTTTCACCGCGACATGCGCGGCGTCACCCGCCCGATCGACGGCGCGCCGTTCCAGCTGCTCACGCGCCTGGCCCGCGAGCTGGACGTCGTCGTCGCCGGCGGCTTCCTGGCCCGCCGCGGCAACGACGCCTACGGCACCTACGTGCTGGCCGAACCCGACGGGCGCGCCCACCTGCACGACAAGGACATCCCCACCGCGTGGGAGCATCACTACTACACCGGCGGGGACGACGACGGCCGCGTGCACTGCAGCGAGCTGGCCCTCGACGTCGGACTGGCCTCGGGATGGGAGTGGGCGCGCTACCGGACCTCCGCCCGCCTGCGCGGGGTCGACCTCGTCCTCGGCGGCATGTGCTGGCCGTCGTTCCCCCTGAACTGGACGGTGCCGCCCCTGAACCTGTGGGTCCGCCGCGAGCACGCGATCTGGCGTCGCCAGGCCCGCGAGCTGCCCGCCCAGGTCGCTCGCCTGGTCGGCGCGCCGGTCGTGCACGCCTCCCACGTCGGGCCGGTGGACGCCGAGTTCCCCGCCGCCCCGGTGGTGGCGTGGAAGACGCAGATGCTGGGGGAGACGCAGATCTGCGCGGCCGACGGCTCGGTCCTTGCCCGCCTGACGCTGGAGGACGGCGAGGGGCACATCGCCGCCGACGTCACGCCTGGATCCGTTGCGCCGATCGACCCGTTGACCGACCGCTTCTGGATCCCGGTCATGACGATGTCCACCCACGTGGCCGCCTGGCACGTGATGAACAACCACGGCCGCCTGGACTACAAGCTGCGCAAGCTGCGCGGCAAGCACGAGTGGCAGCAGTTCCCGGCCGGCGACCTGCCCGACGAGCTGCCCCCGGTGGCTGACGAGCAGGAGCAGCACTTCGCCACGACCCCGTGAAATGACGCGGCGGCTTCCTGACGACAAGCCACGCTGAACCAGCGTCGTGCCGACCGCGAACTCTCGCCGAAGTCAAGGCCGTCGACGCGTTGATGAAGTCCTCACCCGCGCCCCGACCACGACCCGGGCTGCCCTCTCGGGGTATCCCCCTCACCGACCTTCTCGGTGGTGCTGAGTCCAGGTTGTCGGGCTCGTCGCGGACGGGGGTCTGCGGGGCGTCGGGGCCGTCGCTCATGGCGCGGAGGGCTAGCCACGACGGAGCGATCTCACGCGGCGGACTGGGCGGGCGTACGTCCGGGCCGCTCCGCCACCGGCTGCGCCGGCCGCTGGATGCGCCCAAGCGCTTCCTCGGAGGCGACGAGCCCCTCGTCGGTGGGGAGCAGGCCCTGCTCCATGGCTCGTCGGGTCTGACGGGCGCGCAGCTCGAGGTGCGCTTCCGCCGGTCGCGCGAAGCCGTACCGGTCCTGCGCCTCGTACGGCGTCATCGTGGTGGGGTCGGTCGCCGGGATCCCGAGCAGCGCCGGGGCGACCACCTTCACGGTCGACGGCGAGAGGTTCTGGAGCAGCGCGAGTTCGAGCTGCGGATGGAGCTGCGCCGCCCACATCGACCCCTTGAGCAGGGGACGGACGAGTACGTCGACGACCCGGGACTGCGGCGTCCCCCCCATGCGCCGCATCCAGTGGGGCAGCGTCGAGATCGTCCCGGCCCGCAGCACCGCCGCGGAGAGCTTCAGCAGGGGCCGCAGCACCCGCGGATGCGGGGGCAGCATGACCTCGGCCCGCAGCAGGTGGGCCGTCGCCTCCTGCGCCGCCTCGGAGCCCACGAGCTTCGGGCGCCAGGCCTCGAAGTAGGCGCGCACCTCCTCGCGGCTCCGCGGGACGTGGTCCGGGTCGATGGTCTGGCACTGCGCGGCGACCGCGCAGTCGCTCCAGTACTGCCGCTCCTCCTCTACGGAGAGCGGGCCGGGGCCGAACCGCTCGTAGCTCTTCAGGATCGAGTGCCACGCGGTCACGAGGATCC
>JBBSUL010000032.1:0-27642 GCA_038234375.1 Solirubrobacterales bacterium
GACCGGGTGCTCGGGCCCAAGCTCGTCGAGGATCCCGACGATCATCGCCCGCAGGTCGTCGCGGCGGTCGGGGAAGCGGCGCACGCGGTCCAGCAGCGTTTGCAGGCCCTCGCCGACCTGTCCGTCACCCAGCGCCGTGAACGCCTCGTCGAGGTCCAGGTCCGGATCGTCGGCCAGGCGGATGGACGCGGCCATCCCGTCGGCGCGGAAGCTGCCGTGGACCTGCTCCAGAACGGTCAGGGACTCGGCGATCTCTCCACGCTCGTGCAGCAGGGCGGCGAGCTTGAGCGACGCGTCGGCGTGCCCGGGCTCAAGCTCCAGAGCCCGGCGCAGCTCGCCCTCGTCCCCGGCGGAGACCAGGCCGTCGGCCTCGCTGGGGACGAGCTTGGCGAAGAAGCGCTTCACGAAGGCCGGCGGCTGGCCGCCGACGAACTCGTCGACGACCTTGCCGTCCACGAACGCCTTGACGGCGGGGATGGACTGGACCCCGTGGGCCTGCCCGAGGGCGGGATGGTCCTCCGTGTTGACCTTGGCCAGCACGACGGCGCCCTCGTGCCCGGCGGCCACCTCTTCCAGGACCGGGGTCAGCTGCCGGCACGGCGCGCACCACGGAGCCCAGAAGTCGACGACGACCGGGGTGGTGTGGGAGCGCTCGATCACCTCGGTGGCGAAGTCGGCGTCGGTCGCGTCGATGACGGTCATGGTCACTAGGGTACGGGGGCGTGGGCACCGCAGAGCTGTTCGTCACCGACGTGGGGTCCGGCCCGCCCGTCGTCCTCCTCCACGGCCTGACGGCGACGCACCGGTACGTGGTGATGGGGTCGCGCTCGCTGGAGCGCGCCGGCCACCGGGTCGTGGCCTACGACGCCCGCGGCCACGGCGCCAGCGGGCCGGGCGACACGTACACCTACCCGGCGCTGACCGACGACCTGCGCTGGGTGCTCGACGACCGCGAGCTCGAGCGCGCCGTCCTCGTCGGCTCGTCGATGGGGGCCCACACGCTGCTGCGCCTGGCCCTCCAGGACCCGGACCGGGTCGCCGGGCTTGTGGTCGTCACCCCGGCCCACCACGAGGACGCCACCACCGACCTGGAGCGCTGGGACGCGCTGGCCGACGGGCTGCGCACGGGGGGGACGGAGGGCTTCGTCGGCGCGTACGGCGAGCCGACCGGCCCGTGGGCGCAGACGATCGCCAAGGTGCTCCGTCAGCGCCTGGCCGGGCACGAGCATCCGGAGGCGGTCGCCGACGCGTTGGAGCAGGTCCCACGGTCAGAGCCGTTCGCGCGCGTCGCCGACCTGGCCGCACTGCCGGACGTCCCGTCGCTGATCGTCGCCGACCGCGACGGCGCCGACCCCGGCCACCCGCTGTGGGTGGGGGAGGCCTACGCCGACGTGATCCCGAACGCGCGTCTGCTCGTCGAGCACGAGGGTGACTCCCCGCTGGCCTGGCAGGGCGGCCGCCTGTCCAAGCACATCGCGGACGTGGTGGCGGAGGCGGACTGGTGACCGCGGACGGCCCGGCGGGCCCCGAGACCACACACGACGCGCCGCTGTTCCGGCGCGAGCGCGAGGTCTTCGTCCCCACCGCCCACACCCGCGGACCGTGGGACCCGGGCGCGATGCACGGCGGCGCACCGAGTGCGCTGCTGGCCCAGCACCTGCAGGCGCTGGCCGGCGAGCGGCGGCTGGCCCGCATGACGTTCGAGTTCCTCGGCCCGGTGCCCATCGCGCCGGTGACCATCAGCACCGAGGTCGTCAAGCCGGGCCGGAACTTCCAGCTGCTGGAGGGGACGATCAGTGACACCACCGGCCGCCGTCTCGTGCTCGCGCGCGCCGTCGCCCTGGCCTCGGGTCAGGTCACCGGCCTGGACCGCTCGGCGGGCCTGCCGCCGATGACGGTCACCATCTTCCCCCCGGAGGAGGGCGTCGTCAGCCCGTTCCCGGCCGCTCCCGGGGGGGAGCGCGAGGGCATGCACCGCACCGGCATGGAGCTGCGCTACCTGACGGGTTCGATCAACGAGGACGGCCCGGCGCTGGCCTGGCTGCGCCTGGTCCGCGACCTCGTCGACGCCGAGGCCCCGTGCCCGGCCGCCCGCGTCTGCGCGGCGGCCGACTTCGGCAACGGCATCAGCCACGTCGTCGGCTTCGACACGCACGTGTTCGTCAACACCGACCTCACCGTCACGCTGCTCCGCGAGCCCGTCGGACCGTGGGTCCTGATGGACGCCCACACGCATATCGACCCGTCCGGCATCGGGTGGGCCGTCTCCCGCCTGTACGACGAGCGGGGCCCGATCGGGCAGTCCGAGCAGACCCTGTTCGTCCGCGACCGCTGAGCTGCGACGCCGGGACGCGGGCCCCTGGCGATCCCACCGATCGGCGAGGAGGGCCTCACCTGGTCCCCGGTCCCTGACCCGGGGTAGGGTGCCGCGCATGAGCGGTGGAGCCCAAGGAGCCCTGCGGCGGGCGGCCGGGGTGCTGCGCGACCGCCAACAGGCTGCAGCCTTCCGTCGTGCCGTGGTCACGTCGGCGCACTCCGGGCTCGTCGTCATCGGCGACCTGCGCGCGAGCGGGTTCGAGGTGCCCGGCGGCGAACTGGGTCCCGGCAGCATCGTCTACGTCGCCGGGGCCGCCCCGGACGGGGGCGTGGCGCCGGGCATCGTCGCCCGCTACGGCTGCGTCGTGCACCTGTATGACGCCGATCCTCGTGCCGCCGAGCACGTGGCCCGCGTGGCCGCGCGCGAGCCGCGGGTGGCCTTCCAGCCCGTCGCCCTGTGGGACAGCGCGGCGACCGTCACCGTCCACGCCCCGCGCCTGGGCGGCTACCAGGCCCATCGGCCGGCCGAGGCGCTCGGCTCGCACGAGAGCTTCTCGGCGCCGGCTCAGGCGCTGTCCGCCGCCATGGCCGAAGAGGGCCACGACCACGTCGACCTGCTCTGTCTCGGGGTCGACGGCGCCGAGTACCGCCTCCTGGACCACATCCTGCGCGCTCCGGTCGACGTGCGTGCGCTGTGCGTGCGGTGGTCGCAGCCCGCGCCGCTGGAGCGCGTGCTGGAGTCCCTCGGGCGTCTGCGCGAGGCCGGTTTCACCCCCGTCGCCCGCTCCGGGGACGCGAGCGCGTGGAAGACCACGCTCGTGCGTCACTGACGCGGATGCCCTGCCGGGCTGCCGCTCGGCGCCCGGTAGCCGGAGGAACGGGATGCCGCGTTGCAGCGCCTGCCGGGAGCGGATAGAACCTGTGCAGCGTGACCGGGAGCTCCGGCCCGTGTGATCGCCGGAACGAGGGAGACAGACGGATGCGGCAGCTGACCAGCCTGGATGCGCAGTTCCTCGCGATTGAGAGCGCGACGACGACCGGACACGTCGGTGGCCTGGCGGTCTTTGACCCGTCCACCGCACCCGGCGGGGCGGTCACCATCGACGATGTCATGCAGATGCTGCGCGAGCGCCTGCACCTGCTGCCGCCGCTGCGCTGGCGCCTGGTGGAGGTGCCGCTCGGGCTGGACCGCCCGTACTGGATCGAGGACCCGGACTTCGAACTGGAGTTCCACGTCCGCGAGCTGGCGCTCGCGCCGCCCGGAGACGACGAGCAGCTCGCCGAGCAGGTGGCGCGCATCAGCTCCCGCCGCCTGGACCGGTCGCGTCCGTTGTGGGAGCTCTACGTCATCCACGGCCTGCCGGACGGCCACGTCGCGGTGCTCACAAAGATGCACCACGCGATGATCGACGGCATGTCGGGCGCGGAAATCATGGGGATCATGTTCGACATCGAGCCCGGCGGCCGCGAGATTCCCGACGCGCCGGCCGGCGGCGGGCGCGTGGATCCGGCGCCCGGCCAGATGTCGATGCTCGGCCGCGGCGTCGCCGCGCTGCCCCTGCAGCCGCTGCGGATGCTGCGCGCCGCCCCCGGCGTGCTGCCGCACCTGGACGTCGCACCGTCGGTCCTCGGCCTCCCGGGCGCGCAGACGATCAGCCGCGCGCTCTCGCGGGCCCGCAACGTCGCCAACGGCACCCGGGACGGCGAGATCCTCGAGCGGCCGAAGATGCGCGCGCCGAAGACGACGTTCAGCGGCAAGATCTCCGCGCACCGGCGCTTCACCTTCGGGTCCCTGTCCCTCCCGGCGGTCAAGGCGGTCAAGAACCACTTCGGGGTGACGGTCAACGACGTCGTCGTCGCGCTGGCCACCGGCGCCGTGCGCGAGTGGCTCATCGCCCACGACGAGCTGCCCGACGAGCCGCTGCTCGCACAGGTCCCGGTGTCGGTCCGCACCGACTCCGAGCGCGGCACCTACGGCAACAAGATCAGCATCATGATCGCGCCGCTGGCCACCGACGAGGCCGACCCGGTCCGGCGCCTGCGCCGCACCAGCGAGGCGATGCGCGCGGCCAAGGACCGCCACCGCGCCCTGCCCGCCCAGGCCCTGCAGGACATCACCACGTTCATCCCGCCGGCCATCAACGCACGGGCGGCCCGCGCCGTCGTGCAGATGGGCACCCGTCCGGGGATGCGTCCGCTGTACAACATGGTCATCTCCAACGTTCCGGGCCCGCCGATCCCGATCTACCTGGCCGGCGCGCAGCTCGTGCACAACTTCCCCGTGTCGGTCATCACCGACGGCGCGGGCCTGAACGTCACCGTCCTCAGCTACCGCGACCACCTGGACTTCGGCATCATCGCCGACCGCAGCCAGATGCCTGACCTGCCCGTGCTCCTCGACGGCCTGCGCCATGCGCTGAAGGAGCTCGAAGACGCCGCGGCCGGCGCGACGGCGACCCCGGTGGCGGCCGACGCCTGAGACGATGTGCGGGTGTCCGCTCTCCTTCGCACGCATCCAGCCGTCCTCCGGCGGCGCCTGGCGGCCTCGGTCGTCGCGCTGACCCTGGGCGTCGCCTCCGCCACCGCCGTCGGCTGCGGCGGCTCCGACGAATCCACCGCCCCGACGGTCCCGTCGGTGGGCACCGAGCAGACGGTGAGCACCGACACGGTCGGCACCGCCCCCGGCGACGCCACCACGACGGCCCCGCCCCCGGCCGCGACAGCGGCCCCTCGCACGTCGACGACGAGCGGCGGCGCCGTCGCTCCCCCTCCGGTCCAACCGGCGCCGAGCGGAGGTGGGGCGGCCCCGACGACGACCACGACGCCTGCGACCCCCAAGCAGGACCCCGACTGCAAGCCGGGCACCGGGCGCGGCTTCCCCGACAAGCCCCAGTGCGAGCCGGTCAGCGGCCCCGACGCCCAGGACGAGGGCTGACCCCGCCGCGGGGTCCCGGCCGACACGGCCGACGGGCTGGACAGCGGGCGGCCGACGGCCGTGTCTAACAGTCCACGACGGCGCGCTCGGTGTCGCGGAGGCCCACGCCACGCTGCTCGTCCTGGCGCCGGCGGCGGCGACGCGGGGGAGGGCCCCGGCCGGCAGCCCGGCGGCTCAGGCGTCGCGCTCGAGGTCCAGCGCGACGCTGTTGATGCAGTAGCGCTGACCACCGCGGTCGCGCGGGCCGTCGCCGAAGACGTGTCCGAGATGCGAGTCGCAGGTCGCGCAGCGGACCTCGGTCCGGCGGAGGATGATCCCCTGCTTGCGCAGCGACACGCTCCCATCGCCCGCCGGGGCAACGAAGCTCGGCCAGCCGGTGCCCGAGTCGAACTTGTCGTCCGCGGTGAACAGCTGTGCAGCGCACGCCGCACAGCGGTACGTGCCCGGCTCCTTGCAGTCGGTGTAGAACCCGGTGTGCGCCGGCTCCGTGCCCGCCTTGCGCAGCACGCGGTACTGCTCCGGGGTCAGGCGCTGACGCCATTCGGCGTCGCTTGCGGGCAGCTGGTCGGTCATCGCCACGGGACGATGACACACGGGCGTGGACCGGATGGCCGTCGCGTCGTCACCGTCAGCTGCCGTTCATTCACCGTTCACAACACGTCGCGATCGCGCGTGACCTCGCGATGGGTGACGACGTCGTCACGCCGGTTCTGGGCGTTGAACAGCAGGAACAGGCCGACGATCAGGCCCACCACACCCACCACCATCAGGATGGTGCCGGCGGTGGCGATGTCGAAGCCGCCGACGGTGGCGGTGACGGCGAAGCGCAGGATGGCGCCCACGGCGATGAGGAAGATCGAGGATCCGACGGTCATGGCTCTCCTTGGGGAGGGGCGGCCACGCGACTACGCGACCTGAGGTATCGGCTTACCCGTGCCCCGCCGCGGTCTAACCGCTCACTGGACGGAAGGTCGAGCCGTCCGCCACGGGGGCAGACGGACGGGCACCGCGCCATCTCAGCGCTGCTTGGCGGTGACCCGTACGGTTCGGGTCCCGAACGACAGGTCAACCCGGTAGCTGCCGCGCGGCACCGTGGGCGAGACGGCCACCCGGGAGCCGCGGCGCCGGATGGTCCGGAACACCCGCCGCTTGCTGCCGCGGCGCAGGCGGATGGTGATCGTGGCCGGCTTGCCGGACGGCCGCTCGAGCACGATCCGCGGCCGCTTGGACCCACGGGCCTCACGGACGGTGACGACGGTCGTGCGCTGATCCACGGTGTGGGTACGGACGGCGCTGCGGTCACGCTCCAGGTCCTTCGTGCAGAACGGCACCTTGACCCAGCGCTTGGCGCTGAACTCCTTGGTCTGATCGCTGGAGTGCACGGACGCCGGGTTCTCGGACTCGCCATAGGTGAGGATCGTGCGCACGTCCGGGCAGCCGGGCTTCAGGCGCACGGCCTGGACGAACGAGGACCCGTGCACGACCTGCCTGTAGCCGGACTTCGGGTTCCACACCGGGGTGACGACGTTGAAGATGCCGCTGCCGCCCGGGCCGCCGTGGATGGGGATGCTCTCGCCGCGGCGGGTGACGGTCTGGCCCTGACGGGGCGCGGCGTCCAGCGGCAGGCCGGCCCCCTGCATGTCGGTCACCGCCTGGGACAGCGCGAGGGTCACGGTGGGGTTCAGGACGTTGAGGCCGGCGGGGGTGTTGACGGCGTCGTCCGGGTCGAAGGTGCCGGAGAACGGCCCAGCGGGACCTGGCAGCGGAATGGGAGCCACCCCGGTCAGGCGGGTGACGAAGCGCTGCCACAGGATCGCGCCCTTGGAGTCCAGGTTGTTGTGCAGGTCCCAGGCGCGCAGCACGTCGCACGCCGCGCTCGTGCACCCGGCGACGAGGTCGTCGCGCCAGATCTCGCCGCTGTAGACGCGGTCGCCCATGCCGACGGTCATGAGGTTGTCCACGTCAAAGCCCTTGCCCGGCAGGCCGTCGGTGCCGGCCAAGCGCTGCTGCAGCTGCTTGACCCCCAGCCGGGTGCGCAGGGACCGGGCCGTGCGCTCGTCGCCGATGAGGCGGCTGAAGCCCTCCAGCGGCGCGAGCGGGTTGGTCAGCCAGTAGGAGTCGTTCATGTTCGACACGTGGTCGGTGCGCCGCAGGCTGGGCAGCTTGTCGTTGCCCAGGATCCCTGGGGCCACGGCGTCCGTGTCGCGGCCGGGGGCACAGGCGCCGCGCGCCCCGTCGAGCACGGGGACGCGCTGGGCGGCGTCGACGACCAGGCCCAGCGGCGTCTGGCACGCGTCGTACTTGGCCTGGGTGACGTTCGGAACCGAGCCGATGTCGGCGTAGTAGGCGTTCCCGGCGGTGTCGGCGGCGATCGTGTTGACCCACGGGATGCCCTGGTACTTCTTGAGGATGCGCTCGACGTCCTCGGTGGACTGCGCGGAGTTCATGTCGAAGAAGTGGTTGAGCAGACGCCCGAAGTTCTCGGCGTTGGCGTCGTACATGGCGTACGCGGTGGCCGGCGTCCACGGAAACAGCGGCAGGCCGAGGATCGAGGTGAAGATCGGGCCGTGCTCGGAGGAGTAGAGGGTTCGCGTGCGCGGTTGCAGCGACCCGCCGGCGGCCAGGGTCTGCACGGTCACCTTGTCGGCGGTCATCCGCTTGACCTGCCCGTCCTCAACGTAGGAGGTGGGGGAGCCGGGGACGAGCGTCAGTTGGTAGGGGACGAAGCGCCGCGCGGTGGACACGGTGTGGCTCCACGCCATGCCGCGCGTGGTGCCGATGAGGACGATCGGCACGCCGAGCAGCGAGCCGCCGGTGACGTCCAGCTTCCCGGGGATCGTCAGGTGGGTCTGGTAGAAGCGCTCGGGCCCCTGCCACGGGAAGTGCGGGTTGCCGTACAGCAGGCCGTGCCCGTCGCGCGAGCCGTCCCGGCCGATCGCGTAGGCGTTGGAGCCCAGGCCGCCCAGGCGGCGGTCGACCTCGCCGGGAGCCACCGCGCGGGCGGCGGCCTCGGCGTCCGCGGTGCCCGGACGCGCGGGGGTGAGCGAAGGCGTCGGCGGCTGGGCGGAGCCGATCCCGTCCAGCGCCACCCCCTGGGAGGCGAGGATGGCCAGGGAGAAGAAGCGTCGGTACACGTCGTCGACCGTGATCTTGCGCACCCACGCCTTGCCGCGGCACCGAGGGTCTGGGATCTTGTCGGTCCCGCCGACGTCGCGCAGGTAGGCGTTGTAGCCGGCGACGTACCCGACCAGGGCCTGCTTGATCTCCGGCTTGGGACCCAGCGGCGGCGGCTGCGCCACCAGCCGCGGGACGGTGCCGCGGTCCTTCTCGCGCTGGTAGAAGAAGTCGCTGTCAAGGTTCGTGGCCTTCGACCCGTTGCCCCGGATCTCGTACGTCGCGCCGGCCCCGAAGAAGCGCGAGCGCTCGCCGTTGCTCGTGACGTAGGACTCCGCGACGGTGCACAGGTTGTCCTGGGCCAGCGCGTACCCGTAGCCGTAGCCGAGCGACGGGAAGTCCTTGGCCTTGATGTGCGGGATGCCGAAGCTCGTTCGCGCGACGGTGACGTCGTAGCGGGCCGCCGAAGCGGCCGAGGGGAGGGCCAGCACCGCGGCGGTGGCGACGGCAGCAAGGGCACCGAGACGGGACATGCCCGCGACCCTACATCGCGGCCGGATTGTGGAGCGCCGCACGATCAGCAGTGGATCGGATATGAAGGCCCTGTGTGGTCTCGCTGTCGTCTCGTCACTGTTCTCGGCCTGCTCGTCGCGCTGGTCGCCGGGTGCGGGGGCTCGGACAAGCCGCTGAGCAAGATGGAGTACGAGAAGCAGGTGCGAACGATCCTCACCGAAGCGCGGAGCAAGGCGGACAAGACCAAGGGGACGGACGCGCTGAAGGCGGCGGCGTCGTCGACCCGGGAGGCGATCAAGAAGCTGCGCGACCTGACGCCGCCCGAGGAGATCGCCGCCGCGCACGAGGCCTACGTCGACGGCCTGGAGGCCAAGCTCAAGCTCGTCGAGCCGATCGTCAAAGCTGTCAAGGCCAAAAACACCGCCGAGGCGGAGCGCCTCGGCAAGGCGACGCTCTCGCCGGCGGTGGCCGAGCGCACCGAACAGGCGACGCTCACGCTGGAGCGCGGAGGCTACGACTTCGGGGTCGCCGGCGGCGACGGCGCCAGGGCGCAGGACCTCAAGGCCAAGGACGCGATCGCGACCGCGGTCACCGCGGTCGAGGAATGCGAGGCCGACAAGCAGGACTACCAGCAGTGCCGCGGCGTGGCGGACGTCAAGAGCTACGCGGCGACCAAGACGACCTACCGGCTCAAGGTCAGCTCGGCCAGCGGTACGTCGTTCAAGATCGCCCGCGGTCAGAGCGGCGACTACACGCGCACATGCACCGATCCGGGGAACGGGGGCTGCGGCAGCGCGGGCACCTGGTAGCGGCCGGTCTCGGCGCCTCGACCGTGTGTCAGGGTCCGCCCCAGGAATCTTGGACCAGCGTGCATAGCCCCCGGACACCGCTCCGCGCAGACTGGGACCATGCCCGCCGCGCCTACCGCCATCGCCGCCGTCGCGGCCCCCTTCGGACGTGACATCGGGAGGGGCCTGCAGGCGGTCAGACGGCGGCTGGAGGCCGCGCGCGACGAAGGGGCGAAGCTCGTCGTGTTCCCCGAGTGCGCGCTCGGCGGCTACCTCCGTGAGCCGATGCCCGGGGCACAGGCACCCCAGGTCCCGCCGGCGCTGGATCCGGACGGACCCGAGATCGCCGCGCTCGTGGAGATGGCGCGGGACACGGTCGTCTGCGTCGGGTACACGGAGAGCGGGCCGGACGGGCGGCCCTACAGCTCCGCGGTGTGCGTCAGCGGGGACGGCGTCCTGGGCCGCCACCGCAAGGTGCACCTGCCGCCGGCCGAGCGCTTCGCCCTGACCGCCGGAGACCGCTTCGCGGCGTTCGACACCCCGGTCGGCCGGATGGGCATGCTCGTCTGCTACGACAAGATCTTCCCGGAGGCCGCCCGCGCGCTCGCCGTGGACGGTGCGGACATCGTCGCCTCGATGGCGGCGTGGTCGGTCTGCCGCCAGGGTCCGGCCAAGCGCATCTCCCAGGACCGCCAGACCCACCAGTTCAACCTCACCGACGAGGCACGCGCACTTGAGAATCAGGTGGTCTGGGTGTCATCCAACCAGACCGGTACCTTCGGGCCGCTGCGCTTCCTGGGCAACGCGAAGGTCGTGGCGCCGAACGGGGTGGTGCTCGCCTCCACGGGCAGCCGGGGCGGCACGGCGGTCGCCCGGGTGAGCGTGTCGGAGGCCGTCGGGGAGGCCCGGACACGCATCGACCACCTCGGCGACCGCCGCCCGAGCGCCTACCTGCCGCCGCTGGACGCAGCGTCCACCGTAGTTACGGCCAGGTAACAAATCGGGCCTTCCAGGGTAAGGAAACCTACATGTGTGGAATCGTCGCCGAACACGGCACTACCGACCCCGCCGGTCTTGAGCTCATGCTCAGCCGCCTCGAGCACCGCGGTCCGGACGACTGCGGCTGGGTGGGGGTGGGCATCAGCTGGCTCGGCCATCGCCGGCTGTCGATCGTCGATCTCGGTGGCGGACGCCAGCCGCTGGTCAACGACGGCGAGAACATGTGGCTGGTCGGCAACGGCGAGATCTACAACCACGAGGAGGTGCGGGCGGGCCTGGACCCCGAGCACCTGTTCGTCACCGACTCCGACAACGAGGTGGCGCTGCACGTCCTCGTCGAGCACGGCCCGATGGGCCTGGCCGAGCTGAACGGCATGTTCGCCGTCGTCATGGCCGCCGACGACGGCCGCTTCGTCGCCGCCCGCGACCCGGTCGGCATCAAGCCCCTCTACTGGGCCCAGCACGACGGCCGCACGCGCTTCGCCTCGGAGATGGCGGCGTTCGACGAGACCTGGCAGCCGTTCGTCGAGCCTTTCCCGCCCGGGTGCGCGTGGACGCCCGAGGGCGGCATCATCCGCTTCGCGCACGCCGTTCCCGACGACCTGGAGGTCTTCGCCGGCCCCACCGAGCCCGGTGCCGCCGCTCCGCCCGAGATCCTCGAGGGCACGCGCGACGCGCTGACCTCCGCCGTCCGCCGCCAGCTCATGGGGGACGTCCCCGTCGGCGTCTTCCTCTCCGGCGGGCTGGACTCCAGCCTTGTGGCCGCGATCGCCGCCCGGGTGCTGGCCGAGCGCGGCGAGCGCCTGCAGACCTTCGCCGTCGGCACCGAGGACTCGCCCGACCTCGCCGCCGCGCGCCTGGTCGCCGAGCACCTGGACACGGACCATCACGAGACGCTGTACACGGCGGCCGACGCGCTGGCGGTCATGCCCATCGCCGTGCGCGCGATCGAGTCCTTCGACCCCGCGCTCGTGCGCAGCGCCGTCCCCAACTTCCTGCTGTCGCAGTTCACCGCGCAGCACGTCAAGGTCGTGCTCACGGGGGAGGGGGCGGACGAGCTGTTCGCCGGGTACGAGTACCTGCGCGACTTCACCGACGCGGACCTCCTCCACGACGAGCTCGTGCGCACCGTGGAGAGCCTGCACAACCTGAACCTGCAGCGCTGCGACCGCGTGACCATGGCCCACGGGCTGGAGGCCCGCGTGCCGTTCCTGGACCGTGAGGTCATCGAATGGGCCCTGCGCCTGCCCGCCGGCTTCAAGCTGGCCGGTCCCGGCCAGCCCGAGAAGCGGCTGCTGCGCGAGGCCTTCGACGGCTGGCTGCCGGATGCGCTGCTGTGGCGCGACAAGGCGGAGTTCGGCGACGGATCCGGCGCGGCGGACGTGCTGACCGCGGCGATCGAGGCCGAGGTCGCCGTCGCGGACTTCGAGAACGAGCGGGGGCTCGTCACCCCGCCTTTGCGCACCCGTGAGGAGCTGGCCTACTACCGCATCTTCCGCAAGCACCTGGTCGGCGTGAACCCCGAGCGCACGCTCAGCCGCTTCGCCACGGCATAGTCGACAGGCGGTCGGCCCGCATGCGCCACGGATCGACGGGCGCTGGCACCGGTGAACGATTATCAAGCTCACCTGAGCTTGGGTTCTGCCCGGGGGTGTGATGAGCTTGTGTCATGTCGACGCTTCTGACCATCGGCGAGGTCGCCAAGCGCAGCGGCGTCGCGGCGTCCGCGCTGCGGTTCTACGAGGAGCGCGGCCTCATCCGGTCCGAGCGCGCCGGGTCCGGCCACCGTCGCTTCCCACGCACCGTCCTGCGGCGGATCGCGTTCATCGTCTTCGCCCAGCGGGTCGGTCTCACGCCCGAGGAGATCCGCGTGGAGCTGGACCGCCTGCCGCCCGACCGTGCCCCGAACCGGACTGGTCGCGCCTGTCACGGACCTGGACCTCGCGCATCGACGCGCGCATCGCTGAGCTGGAGCGGCTGAAGGACGGGCTCACCGGGTGCATCGGATGCGGTTGCCTGTCGCTGGAGCGCTGCCGCCTGGCCAACCGCGACGACCGGGCCGCCCGACAGGGACCCGGCCCCCGGTACTGGGTGGGGGACACCCCGCCGGCAGGCTGACGCCGTGGCGTGGGGCCCGACCGCGGGGAGAGCGGACGGGCCCGGTATCCTCGGGGCGTGGTTCCCGCAACGGCCCCGGTGCATCGCCTGTCCGTCGACGACGTGCACCGCATGGTCGCGTCCGGGGTGCTCGATGAGGACGACCGCATCGAGCTCGTGCACGGAGTCCTGGTTGACATGGTCCCGATCGGCGCCGAGCACGATGGGGCGGTGGGGTGGCTGGGTCAGCACTTCAGCCAGGTCGGCAGCCCGCACTGGCGCGTCCGCGTGCAGTGCACGCTGCTCGTCGCGGGCGGCTACGTGGTACCCGACCTGATCCTCGTGGAGCCGCTGCCGCGCAGCGTGCAGCCGAGCACCGCGCTGCTCGTCGTCGAGGTCGCCCAGACCTCTCAGGCCCGTGACCGTGACAAGGCCCGCGACTACGCCGCCGCCGACGTCCCCGACTACTGGATCGTGGACCTGCCCGCGCGGCGGGTCACCGTGCACCGCAGCCCGCTGGCCGGCACCTACCAGGAGATCACCGTCCACGCCGACGGCGAGACCATCGAGTCGCTGGTCCCGGACGCGCCGCCGGTCGCGGTCACCGAGCTGCTCGGCTGACCTCGTACGCTGAACGGCATGCCCCACGCCATCGTCTTCGGCGCCCGTAACCTCGGCGGCGCGATCCTCGACCGGCTGCTCGCCGACGGCTGGACGGCCACGGGCGTCGCGCGCAGCGACGACACCTTGGAGGCCGTGCGGGCCCGTGGGGCGCAGGCGGTCGCCGCCGACGTGTCCGACCCCGCGCAGGTCGAGCGGGTCCTGTGCTCGGTGGATCGCGTCGACCTCGCCGTCAACGCCGCGTCGACCTACGGCGGCACGGGCACGTTCGGCGGCGGGCCGATCGCCGAGGCCGACCTCGAGGGCTTTGAGGGCTGGGCCGTGGCGCCGGCCCGCGGGGCCTTCGCGTTCCTGTCGGCGTGCGGGCGGGTCATGCCCACGGGATCCACGGTCGTCCAGTGCACGGGTGGCTCCGCCCGGCGCGCGAACCCCGGTCGTGGGCTGTGGACCGCGGGCGCCTTCGGCGTTCGCGCCCTGACCCAGGCTGCCGCGCTGGAGTCGCGCGAGGCCGGCGTCCACGTGTGCCTGCTCATGATCGACGGGACCATCGCCTCCCCGAAGACCGCGGAGCTCACGAAGGACCAGCCGCCTGAGGCGCTGGTCGAGCAGGCCGACGTGGCCGCTGCCGTCGCCTACCTGGCCTCGCAGACCGAGCGGGCCATGACGCACGAGCTGCAGATCACGCCCGCCGGCGACCGCTGGCTGCCCTAGCCACCTTCGAGCGCAACTTCAACACGCGCGGCGGCGGCCGGATGTCGCGCTTCGTCGGCGGGTCGCAGCGCATCCCGCAGGTTGTCGCCAAAAGCCTTGGCGCCCGGGTCGTCCTCCGCGCCCCAGTGCGACGCATCGTGCAATCAGGGCGCCGCACCACGGTGATCACCGATCGCCACCACTACATCGGCCGGCGCGTCATCGTCGCCACGCCTCCGGCGCTGGCCGGCCGCATCGACTACGAGCCGCTCATGCCCGTCGAGCGCGACCAGGTGACCCAGCGCCTGCACCAGGGCAACCTCACGAAGGTCGCCGCCGTCTACGACCGTCCGTTCTGGCGCGACCAGGGGCTGACCGGGCAGATCCTCTCGACGTCGGGACTGATCAGCGCGACGTTCGACGACTCACCGCCCTCGGGTGACCCCGGGGTGATCTTCGGGTTCGTGGGCGGAGACATGGCGCGACAGTACGTGCGGCTCAGCGAGGAGGAGAAGCGCTCGCGGGTCCTCGGCGAGCTTGCCGGGTTCTTCGGGCCGCAGGCGTTGAAGCCGCGTCTGTTCTTCGACACCCAGTGGGCCACCGAGCAATGGAGCCGTGGCTGCCCGGTCGGCGTGGCCGGTCCTGGCCTGCTGACGAGTTGCGGCTCGGCGCTGCGCGACGTGGTCGGCTCGATCCACTGGGCCGGCACCGAGTCGTCCGACTACTGGAACGGCTACATGGACGGCGCCGTGCGCTCGGGTCAGCGTGCCGCCCGCGAGGTGCTGTCGGAGATCTGACGCGTCCTCAGGTTCCGCGCACAGGCGACCGGGACACGCGCGGAGCCTGGACGCCTGACAGGTGTGGGCGAGGGTCCGCGCAGGGCCCGCAGCAGTTGGGAGGAGACTGGCGCCCATGTCCGAGCCCGTCTTCGTCTACGACCCGAAGCTCGACGGCGACGCCGATCCCGGCGAGGTCGTCTGGGGGCTGACCGTCGTCACCCACAACGTGCACCGTCCTTGATGTCATAGCATCACCTGGCAGATGTTGTGATGCTACCCTCGTAGGATGCGTACCACGCTGACCCTCGACGACGATGTCGCTGCCGCGCTGGAGCGGCGCCGCGTCAGTCGTGGCACCGGTCTGCGAACGGAGGTCAACGCGCTGCTGAGGGTGGGCCTCGCTGCCGCCGGTCGCCAGGATGACCAGGGGGCGAACGTTCCGTATGCGCTTCCCACGTTCGACCCGGGCCGGGCGCTGATCGATGACCCGCGCGCGCTCAAGGCGCTGCTGGACGACGAGGATGACGCCCGCGCACTGGCGCACCGCGCGTGATCCTCATCGACGTGAACCTGCTGGTGGACGCCACGATGACCGTGGCGCGCGAGCACGCGGCCGCACGCGACTGGCTGCAGGCGCAGTTGTCCGGGACCGCGAGGGTCGCCCTGCCGTGGGCGTCGATCACCGGTTTCGTGCGCGTCGTCGGTCAGCCACGGGCCTGGGAGCGACCGCTGGCCACCGACGGGGCGCTGGACATCGTCCGCTCCTGGCTCGCGCGTCCGTGCGCGTGGGTGCCCGAACCTGGTCCCCGCCACCTCGACGTGCTTGTAGCGCTGCTGCGCCCGCAGGCGTCCGCGCGGCTCGTGACCGACGCGCACCTGGCCGCGATCGCGATCGAGCACGGTCTTCAGCTGTGCAGCCGCGACCGCGACTTCGCTCGCTGGGCCGATGCCGGCCTGCGCTCGTGTGACCCGCTGACGCCCGGGCGACGCTAGGCGGCTTGCTGCTCCCGGCCGGGCGCATCCCGGGGGGCCGGCGCGAACAGCTCGGTGACCGTGGCGACGGCGTCGGCCGGAGTGCGCGCCGCGGTCGCCCGCTTCAGGAACTCGTTCGGCAGCGACAGGCGGACGACCTTCTTCCATGCGGACGCGACCTGGTTCGGCAGCGACCCTTTCGCGTAGCGCAGGCCGTAGCGCTCGAAGATGGCCTCGACCTGCGGCGCGATCTCGGCGTAGCGGTTGCTGGGCAGGTCGGGGAAGAGGTGGTGTTCGATCTGGAAGGACAGGTTCCCGGTCATCAGGTGCAGGAACGGGGTGCCGGTGATGTTGGCGGCACCGAGCATCTGGCGCAGGTACCAGTCGCCGCGGGTCTCGCCCTCGATCGACGCCTTCTCGAAGGTCTCGACGCCCTCGGGGAAGTGGCCGCACATGATCACCGAGTGCGTCCAAAGGTTGCGGGCGAGGTTCGCGAGGAGGTTCGCGGCCAGCGTGGTCGGAGCCGACGGCCCGGAGAGCAGCGGGTGGACCACGTAGTCCTTCGTCGCCTGGGCCCGGATCTTGCTCAGCACCTCGGCCACCTGGCGCTGGAACTCGGGGTCCTCGTGTCGCTGAGACCAGTTCTTGGCGAGCTCGAGGTCGTAGGCCGCGATGCCGTACTCGAACAGGCACGCGTTGACCAGGTTCCACAGGGGCTGGCCGAGGTAGAACGGCAGCCAGCGCTGGTCCTCGTCGACGCGCATGATGCCGTAGCCGAGGTCGTTGTCCTTGCCCACGACGTTCGTGTAGGTGTGGTGCAGCTCGTTGTGGGAGTGCTTCCACAGCTCGGCGGGGGATGCGTGGTCCCACTCCCAGCTGCTGGAGTGGATCTTCGGGTCGCGCATCCAGTCCCACTGGCCGTGCATGACGTTGTGGCCGATCTCCATGTTCTCCAGGACCTTGGCCACCGACAGGCCGGCGGTCCCCGCGAGGAACGCCAGCGGGAAGAGCGAGAGCAGCAGGGTGGCGCGGCTGGCCAGCTCGAGCTTGCGCTGGGCGTCGATGACGCGGCGGATGTAGGCGGCGTCCTCTTCGCCCCGGCTGGCCAGGACGGTCGCGCGAATCGCGTCGAGCTCGGCGCCGATGTCCTCGATGTCCTGCGCGGTGAGGTCCGCGATCGGGTTGTCGGACTTGTTCTGGATGACGGTCATGGTGCTTCCCCTCTAGAGGTCGATGTCGCAGGTGCCGGCGGCGCCTGAGATGCAGGTCTGGATGTGGACGTCGTCGCCCGCGGCGGCGGTGGTGATGTCGCCGGTTCGCAGGTCGCGGACCGCGCCCTCGCGCAGCGGGACCACGCAGCCGAAGCAGATGCCCATCCGGCAGCCGGAGGGCATGAGCACGCCGGCGGCCTCGCCGACATCGAGCAGCGGGAGTGCGCCGTCGGCCTCGACCTCCATGCCGGTGTGGGAGAACGTCACGCGCCCGCCGTCACCGGGCTCCACGACGCTCGCCCGGAAGCGCTCAGTGTGAAGCCGTTCGGGAGCCCCGATGTCGGTGAACTGCTGCTCGAGCGCGTCGAGCATCCCGGCCGGTCCGCAGGCCCAGGTCTCGCGCTCGGCGAGGTCGGGGACGAGTGTCGCGAGCCGGTCGGCGTCGAGCATGCCGTCGATGTCGGTGTGCAGCTCGACGAGCCGGACGCGCCCGTCGGCGTGCAGCACGCGCAACTCCGCGCCGAAGATCACGTCGTCGGGCGTCGGGGCGGAGTGGACGACCACGACGTCGCCGAGCTCGGCCCCGCGGCTGCGGAGCATCCCCATCACCGGCGTGATGCCGCTGCCGGCGGTGACGAACAGCGCCTTGGCCGGCGGCGTCGCTGAGAGCGTGAAGTCGCCGGCGGCCTGGTCGAGCTGGACGATCGTGCCGGGCTGCGCGCGGCGGACGAGGTGGTTGCTCACGACTCCGTCCGGAATGGCCTTGACGGTGATCGAGATGCAGCCGTCGCGTCGCGTGGCTGGCGACGTCAGCGAGTATGCGCGCCACTGCCGCACCCCGTCGATGTCGACGCCGACCCGGATGTACTGGCCGGGCGTGTGACCCTGCCACCCGCGGCCCGGGCGGATGCGGATCGTGGCGGCGTCGCGCGTCTGCGGGACGATCGCCTCGATCCGTCCGCGCAGGTCGGTGCTCGACCGCAGCGGACTCATCAGGTCCAGATAGTCGGCCGGGACCAGCGGTGTCGCGAGGTGCTCGGCCAGGCGGAACGCGCCGTCGCGCAGCGCCGTGGCCGGTGACCGCGAAGGGGGAGGGCCGGTAAGGAGGGCGATCGGCGTCATGCAACGAGAATGACTGTTGTCGGGGCTAGTTTCTTGCCTCTCTGACGTGAATGTCTCCCAAGTCTTTGTTCGCAAAAAATGAAAGACGCTAGGGTGGCGGGTAGATGGAAACGCTTCAGCTCTCCGCGCCAGTCGTCGCCGCCCTCCGCGCGGCATTGCCCGAGGTCGCCGCCGAGACCGGGGCTGCGGTGCTGCGCGAGGTACCGGGCTATCGCGCCCTCGGAACGCTGCTCGGGGCGCCGATCGACGATGCGGTGGAGATGGCGCTCCGGGGTTTTCTCAACACGGCGTCCGGGCCCCGAGGCTCCGCCCCGAGCGCGCCCCTCAAGCCGGTCCTCGACGCCGCCCACGAGCTCGGCCGCGGCGAAGCGCGGGAGGGGCGCACCATGGACGCGCTGCTGGCCGCCTATCGGGTCGGCGCGCGCGTGGCCTGGCGCGAGCAGGCGCGCGTTGCCGTGGCCGCCGGGCTCCCGGCCGAGCCGCTGGCCCAGTTCGCCGAGCTCGTCTTCGCGTACATCGACGAGCTGTCGGCCGCAAGCGTCCTCGGGCACGCCGAGGAGGTCGCCACCAGCGACCGTGACCACCAGCGCGCGCTGGAGCGCCTCACCCGGCACCTGCTCACCGGGGCACCAGCCGACGTGCTGCAGGCCGCTGCCGATCGCGCGCGCTGGACACCACCTGCCACACTCTGCGCCGTCCTGGTGCCCAGCGCCTCCGCGCGCGGCATCCGGCCGGCGATCGACGCGCGATCACTGCAGTTCGCTGAGGACCTTCCGGGGACCGATACCGACGAGGACCTTGTCGCGCTCCTCGTGCCGGGGGGCCGCGACGTCGCGGCGCGGGGTCAGCTCAAGCACGCGCTCTCTGGCCGACAGGCGGTCGTCGGGCCCACACGACCGTGGACGGACGTCCACGCCTCCTACGCGCGCACGCTCCAGGTCGTCCGCCTCCAGCTCGCACCGATGTCGGTGCACGCCGTCGACACCGACGAGCACCTCACGGAGATCCTTCTCGGGGCCGACCCCGAAGCGCTGGCCGACCTTCGCGCCCAGGTGCTCGCTCCGCTGGCCGACGCGAGGCCGTCGACCGCCACGAAGCTCACGGAGACCCTGCTAGCGTGGCTGCTGCATCAGGGGCGGCGCGAGGACGTCGCCGCCGCGCTGTTCATCCACCCGCAGACGGTCCGCTACCGCATGGCTCAGCTGCGCGAGGCCTACGGCGACCGCCTGGACGACCCGGCCTTCGTCCTCGCCGCGACGGTCGCGGTCGGGCGGGAGGCCTGAGCACGAGAAGGCGACAACCTGAACGCACGTCCTCGCCGCGCGAGGCGGTCGAAGCCGGTGGCCAGCCTCTGTGAATGCGCGATAATGACCGTTATGTAACCCAGAGGTTCAGAAGCGGCGTTGGGGGGCGCGCGTCTACCGGTTCACGCACAATGGGGCGCGGACTACGCGAGTCGGATGCTGCGGAATCCGAAGACCTCGGCGAGGCGGTCGAAGTGGCGATCGACGTGGAGAACGTCCGCCGCATGCTGCTGCGCACATGCACCGATCAGCAGGTCCGGCAGCGAGACCCGGTGCTGGCTGCGCTGGGCCAGGTCGCGCTGCGCGGATTCGGCGGCGACGACCGTCGCATGGTCGATGCGCAGGTCCCGATACGCCTCCAGGTCGTGTTGCAACGTCGCGAAATCCGCGCGCGACCTGGCGCTGTAGAGGATCTCCATCCGCGTCACCGCGCACATGCACAGCTCGCCGTGCTCAAGCAGCGCTGCGCCCCCGCGAACCCACGCGGACTTGTCGAGCAGGATCAACGCCACGCGGCGTCGCCGAGCAGCTCGGGGACGTCGAGGAGCTACGCCGCCCGTTCCAGACCGGCCCGCTGGCGCTCGCGGCGCGCCTCGCGGTCGGCGAGCTCATCCTGCACCGCGCGGCCGCCGGCCTCGGTCAGCCGGAGCAGCAGTTGACGTCGGTCGGTGACGTCTGGCCAAGCCTGCTGGGCGAGGTCGAGCAGGCGCGCGGTGTGGCCGGTGTCCGTCACCGTGTAGCGCGGACGCGTCGTTGGCATGAGGCTAGTGTACCACCGTGAGCATCATGGTGCGACACCAAATCGCGCTCGCGGATCGCGGCGTCAAGGACCCGGCCCCCACGAACCGACCTGGGCTACTGGCAGCGGATGATGTTGCCCGCAGTGAACGGCGGGTCGCCCACGCGTCGGCCTTGGGGATAAGTGATCCACTGTGCTTCGGGAGCGCAGTCGATGATCGCGTAAGCAAGCTGCTCGCCGCGTCCCGCGTCCATGCTCTCCATACGGCTTGGAGCTTGGTGTCGGTCGCACGGTTCCGGGCGGCGGACGAACGGGTCTGCCACCCAGGTCGCGGATGCGTCGAACTTCAGCGTCACCATCTGGATCGGTCACACGCGTTTCGCGACCGCGAACACATTGCGCCAGCACAGGGTCGCCAGCGCGGCGCTCCTGGGAGTCTGCTCGATCGCCGTCCGCGCTCGTGCTGGCGTCGCCGCAGCTGGCCAGCCCGGCCGCTCGAACCCAGTCACCAGCACCGCGCCCAGCCGGAGCTGACCTGGCAGCGACTCACGAGATCATTCGTCGACGTTGTTGCTACCGACCAACACTTCGTGATCGGACGTCGCGTTGAGGCGCTCGATCGTCCCCGTCAGCTCGCTGGCCGACCACGCCGGGTTCAGCAGGCTGAGGTAGTCGTCCGGCAGCAGCGGCGTTGTCATCGTACGCGCTGAGCGGCGGTGACCGTCGGCGTGGCGACGCTGGTGATCGGTGGCGCGCTCGTGGGCGCCCCGAAGGCGGTCGGCGGACCGGTCGGCCTGGATGCGCAGGGCGCGCGGGCCATCGGCCTGGCCGACCTGGCCCTCGTCCCCGGCCTGCTGGCGGGCCGGCCGCGCTGGCCGTGGATGGCGGCGCGCGGCGGCCTGAACCTCCTGATCGCCGGGTACGGGCGGCGCCGGAACGCCGGCGGCGCCCCGCGGGTCGGCGTCCTCGCCAAGGCGCTGGTCGGCATCACCGTCGCGGACGGCGCCGCCGCCGTGACGCTGTGGCGGTCCGAGCGGGCCTGAGCGGCGGCTCTCGGGCGCTCACGCGTACGGTCGCGCGGTCCGGGCCACGCGCTCACCGTAGGCGCCACCGAACAGCGCGGCGTGCACGAGCAGCGGGAACAGCTGCCACAGGCCGACGCGCTCGGCGTACCCGTCGGCGAGCGGGAAGGCCTCCGCGTATGCGTCGAAGCAGCGCGACGAAGGCCCGCCGAACAGCGCCAACATGGCCAGGTCGACCTCGCGGTGCCCGCCGTACGCCGCGGGGTCGATGAGGTGCGGGAGCCCGCGGGCGTCGGCCAGGACGTTGCCCGCCCACAGGTCGCCGTGCAGGCGGGCAGGAGGCTCCGGCGGCCCGGCGAGCTCCGGCATCCGCGCGCCGACCCGCTCGAGCAGGTCCAGCGCTAGCGCCTCCAGCGCCCCGCGGTCGTAGGCGATCCGGGCGACCGGCTCCAGGCGGCGACGCACGTAGAACGACGCCCAGTTCTCGCACGGGTCGTTGGGGATCGTCAGCGGCCCGAAGCGGATGGGATGGTTGGCCCCGAACGTCTTGGCACCAGCGCGGTGGACTTCGGCGAGCCCAGCCCCCAGCTCGGCCTCGCCCGCGGCGTCGAGGGTCCCCTGGGCGATCAGCTCCAGAACCAGGAGCCGCGGTCCCGGGGCCTCGCCGTCCTCCGGGTCCACGACAGCGAGGACCTGGGGCACCCTCAGCGACTGCGGCTGCGCCAGCCAGCGCAGGTCGTCGGCCTCGGCGCGGTAGGTGCCGGGCAGCACGTCGGCGTGGGTCTTGACAAAGACCCGGCGGTCGCCGCTCAGGTCGGCCACGTACGCGTCGTTGAGGTCCTCACCCGCGATCCGGGCCAGACCGGTCACCCCGGCACCCAGGGCGTCGCCGATCGCGTCGGCCAGCCCCGCCCCCGCCTCCCCATGCGGCGTCACGGTCGATGCGGTCCGAGCGGTGGCACCGGTCCACGGTACCCGCGCTCGCCGGGCCTAGACTCGACGGACGTGGCGCGCTGTCCGCAATGCAAGGAGTCGGTCAGTCAGTTCGCGGCGGGCTGCGCGGTCTGCGGCGCGGACCTGGAGGCCGACCGCCAGGCCCAGCGGCGTCGGCGTCCACGTCCCACCCTCCCCCGGCTCCCGGGGCCATCGGCGATCCCCGAGGAGGTGGCTACGACTCTCGTCGTCGGGATCGTGGTCCTCGCCTTCCCGATCCTCGGTCTCGTGCTCGTGGCCTTCGCGATCCACCGCCAGCGCTCCAGTGCGCAGCGCCCGCTCCGTGCCGTGCTCTACTCCATGGCCGTCCTCGGCGTCGTCTTCCTGCTGAGCCCGACCACCCGCTACGGGGCGCTCGCGCTGCTCCCCTGACCGGCCGGCTCAGCCGCGTACGGCCGGCTGGGACGGGCCGACGTGCCGGCGCAGCCAGCGCACCGTCGGTGCGGCCGCGTCGAGAAGCTCACGGATCCGGTCGTAGGCGGCGGGCTCGTGCAGCCAGCCGTCAGGCACATCCGTCCGCGACACCGTCAGGCTGCGGCGCCGGAGCAGGTCGGCCCGCGGATGGTCGGCGTCGTAGCCCCGCGGCGTTCGCACGAGGTCGGGCTCGTTGACGGACAGCCCGGCGGCCCGCGCCACCGCCAGCGCGCGGGTCAGCGCCGCGGCCTTGCGCCCGTCGTCGATCGCGGCGCGCAGCCGCTGCACCTGGTCGGCCTTCGGGGCGTGGAGCCCGGCCGCGACGAGCACCCCGTCGAGGCCGAGCTGGACGTACCAGCCGCCCGAGCCTTCGTACCCGACCGCCAGCCCGACGTGCTCCTTCAGGGGCGGTCCGGGCCGGAAGCGCGTGTCGTTCCAGGGACGGAACAGCTTCGGCGTGCCCAGGTCGGCGAGGTCGGAACCGAGCGCGAGCGCCGGGCCCACGCATGCCTCGTCGTAGCGCTCCCGGTTGGCCTTGAACCAGTCGCGATCGTTGTTGGCCTCCAGGTCGGCGAGAAACGCCAGCGCCCCCGGCGGCCAGCCGGTGAAGGCGGGCATGGCGCCTACCCTGCCGCCTGGGCGCTCGGGTGTCCAGTCGATCGGCAGAAACAACCGGGGCCGGCGGCCGTCCGCGGGCCGGAAGCGACAAGACGCGATAGAACCTGCGCCATGTCTTCCGAAGCCGTGCCCCCCGCCGTCCGCTCGCTGGCGGCCGCGGCCGTCAAGCTCGCCCGCAGCACGACGTCGGGGCGGGTGGCCTTCGCCCACGCCCACGCGGTGGTCGACCCCGCCGCGCTGCCCGAGCGCATCCGGAGGGCGATCACCGACGAGCTGGACGCCGCGGCCGCCACCGTCACGCCGCTGGACGCCAAGGCCGCGGCGAAGGCGCTCAAGGACGCCTGGGGACAGGACCCGCACAAGGTCGTCGACGACCTGGACCTCGACGCCCCGCTCGCGGTGACGCCCGGAGCGCAGGTCCACCGCGCCACGCTGGACGGCGACCCGGTCATCGTCAAGCTCCTGCGGCCCGGGGTCAGCGAGTCGATCCGCTCGGACCTCGCCCTGCTGGAGACCCTCGTCGGCCCCGCCGGCGTCGCCTTCCCCCGCCTGGACGCGGGCGCGGCGCTGCGGGAGGTCCGCGAGCGCGTGCTGGACGAGCTGGACCTCGAGCACGAGGCGTCGGTCCTGCGCACCGCTTCGCGCGCGCTGCGCCGCCACGCCCAGCTGAGCACGCCGTCGCCGGTCACCGACCTGTGCCACGAGCGGGTGCTCGTCGCCGCGCACGTCGACGGGCCGACCCTCGCGGACGGCGTCCCCGCCGGCGAGGACTCCGCGGCCGTCGCCCGGACGGTGCTGCGCGCGGCGATCGGCCTGCCCCGGACGGCGGGCCTCGTCCACGCTGACATGTCCCCCGCGAACGTCATCCTCACCGGCTCCGGCACGATCACGCTGGTGGACTTCGGGGCCAGCGCTCGCGTGGACGCGGCGCGCATGGACCTCGCCCTCGGCGCCCTGCAGGCACTGCGGGACGACGACGCCCCGGCCTTCGGCGACGCCGTGCTGGGGCTGGGTGTCCTCCCCGACGCCGACAGCGCCGCGCAGGCCCTGGCGCTGTTGCGGACGGTCGGCGGGGAGCTGCTGACCGGGCGCGCGCGCCTGGACGCCGACGCCCTGATCGCCCTCAGCGGTCGCATCGACGCCCACGCCCGGGACGGCTTCGCCCTGGCGCTGAAGGTGACCCTGGATCCGCAGGACCTGTGGGCGCTGCGCATGCTCGGCACGCTGGTGGCGACGCTCGCGCGGCTCGGGGCCACCGAGGACTGGATCGCGTTGACGCTGGAGGCCGGGCGCGACGGCTGCTGACGGGACCCGTACCGGCGACGCCCGGGGCGGACCCGTCCGCCCGGCGCGTAGGGTGGGCGCCAATGCCCGATCAGCTGCGCCCCCTCTTCGACCGCATCGTCATCAAGGAGCTCGAGCCCGAGCGGATGCGCCAGTCCGGGCTGGTGGTGCCCGCCGGCACGAACGAGCCGCCCCCGCAGCACGGCATCGTGCTCGCGGTCGGCCCGGGCATCGACTGGTGGCAGAGCGCGGGCGTCCAGATGCCGGTGAGCCCGGGCGACCACGTCGTCTTCCCGGCGTCGGCGGGCGCGTGGGTGGAGGTGGCCGAGGAGCGGCTGCTCGTGTGCCGGGTCGGTGAGCTGCTGGGCATCATCGAGCGCGCCGGCGACCGGCCGGCGGCGACCTCCGACGAGACGGCCTCATGAGCGGGTGAGGACGCGGCGCCCGGCGGCTACGGCGCCAGGCGCTCGACGAGCCAGGCGTCGCCGGTACGCCGGTAGCGCAGGCGGTCGTGCAGGCGGTCGGGGCGCCCCTGCCAGAACTCCACCGTCTCCGGGATCAGCCGCAGGCCGCCCCAGTGCGCCGGGCGGGTGACGGGGGTGCCCGGCGGGTGAGCGGCCTTCAGCGCCTCGCGCGCCGTCTCCAGCGCCTCGCGGCCGTCGATGACCTCCGACTGTGGACTGGCCAGCGCGCCGAGCTGCGCCCCGCGCGGGCGACCGGCGAAGTAGGCGTCGGACTCGGCCTCGTCGACGGCCTGTACCCGTCCGCAGACGACGACCTGGCGCTGGAGGTCGATCCATGGGAACACGAGCGACGCGAACGGGTTGGCGTCCGCCTCCCGGCCCTTGCGGGAGCGCAGGTTGGTGAAGAACGCCAGGCCACGCACGTCCACGGCCTTCAGCAGCACGGTCCGCGCGCTGGGGACCCCCTCGGGTGACGCGGTCGCGAGGACCATGGCGTTGGGCTCGGTGACCCCGCCGACGGCGGCGTCCGCCAGCCACCGCTGCAGCTGCGTGAGCCAGTCTGCGTGCAGGTCGCCGGCCGAGAGGCCGCCCAGCTCGTACGATTGGCGCATCGCCGACAGGTCCTGGCTCGATGGTTGCCCCGGCATCCGTCCGAGCATACGTCCAGGATCCGCGTCGGGATCGCCCCCATGAGCTCCAAGGACGTCACCCGCATCGCGCTGCGCGTCATTGTCGTCGCGCTGCTCGTCGCCGCGGGCCTGTACCTGCTGTGGCGGGTGCGCACCCCGCTGGGCTGGCTCGTGCTCGCGCTGTTCGTCGCGGTGGCCATGTCGCGTCCGATCAACCGCCTGGCCCGCCACATTCCGCGCGGCCGGGCGATCCTCGTCAGCTACCTGACGCTGTTCCTCGTCCCGGCGACGATCGCGGCGCTCATCATCCCCACGATCGTCGACGGCGCCAACCAGCTGGCCCAGGAGGCGCCGAGCTACGTCAACGACCTGCAGCGATCGATCTCCAAGAACAGGAAGCTGCGCAAGCTCGACAACCAGTACGGCATCACCGAGAGCCTCCAGCAGCAGGCGCTCAGGCTCCCGGAGAAGGCCGGTGACGCCGCCGGCGTGCTGCGCGACATCGGCCTCGGCGTGGTCAACTCGGTGTTCGCGGGCTTCACGATCATGGTGCTGAGCATCTTCATGGTCGCCTCCGGCCGCGGCTGGGTCCTGGCCGCCCTGGACCGCATCCGGGACGAGGACCGGCGCCAGCGCGTGCAGCGCGCGCTGGAGACCTCCGGAGACGCGGTCGGGCGTTACGTGGCCGGGGTGATCGTCCAGATGACGATCGCGGGCGTCACGACGTTCATCGTGCTCGAGCTGCTCGGCGTGCCGTTCGCCGCGCCCCTGGCGCTGCTCATGGCCCTGCTGGACGCGATCCCGCTCGTCGGAGCCACGATCGCCTCGGTCATCATCCTCGTCATCACCCTGTTCGTCGACGTCCCCGCTGCGACGATCGTCTGGGCGGTCTTCGCCGTGGCCTACCAGCAGTTCGAGAACTACGTCATCCAGCCGCGCATCCAGAGCCGCGCGGTGGACGTGCACCCGTTCGTCGTGCTCGTGTCGGTGCTGTTCGGCTCGTCGCTGTTCGGGATCACCGGGGCGCTGCTGGCGATCCCCGTGGCTGCGTCGGTGCAGATCGGCGTCCGCGAGTACCTCGTCTACCGGGAGGGGCAGCGCCTCGCCGCGGTCATGGAGCCCGAGGCGACCGACCGGCGCGCCGAGGACGTGATCGTGCCGTCCGCCAACGCCCCCGTCACCTGACGGCGATCAGACGTCCATGAGGGCCAGCGGCAGGCCGCCGCACGCCTCGGCGCGGACCGTGACGATCCGGCGTCCGTCCTGCACCGCGTCGCGCACCGCGCCGGCGTGGGCGCCCAGGCAGGCGACGGCCACTTCCAGATCCTCCACGGTGACGGTGAGCCCCCACAGCGCGGACGGCTCGTCGCCGGAACGCTGCAGCGGGCCGACGACCTCGACGATCGCCTCGCCGTGGCGGAAGAAGACCTGGCGCAGCCCGCGGGAACCGGTCCCCGCGATGCGCTCATGGCGCATGCGCATGCCGATCGCCTCCAGGGCGGCGAACGTGCGGCCCGTGTCGGGGGTGCGCACGACGACGTGATCGACGGCGGTGGCCGTGTTCGGGTGGACATCGGCGGGCGGCGGCGGGGCCTGCGTCCACGTGGTCGGCAGCCCGTCGATGGATGCGGGCGCCGCGGTGTCCGGCGGCGGGGTGCCGCGCAGCTCCCAGGTGGGCAGCAGCGGCGCACCATCCGCCGCTGGCCCGGCCACGCGCACGACCGTCGCTCCGATCCGGGAGGCGCCGTCGGCGTCCACGTTGAACCCCAGGCCGGTCCAGTCGTCCGGGACCACGGCGAGCTCGACCGACGCAAGAGCGGGTCCGGGCATCCGGTGAGCGTACGTGCTGACCTGGACGGGCTCCTCGGCGCCGAGCGCGCTTTTGTGGCGCTCCTGCTGTTCCCGTGGGTTGAGGTGAACGCCGTTTGAGGTGCGCACGCCGCATGGCGCCTACGGTTCTGGCTTCTTGACGACCGGAATCGAGGGGAGCTGGATGCGACGTGCGCCAATCAAGGGTA
>JBBSUL010000033.1:0-27355 GCA_038234375.1 Solirubrobacterales bacterium
GGGTCTGGGTGGCCAGGACGTGCTCGACCTCGGAGGTGCCGATGCCGAAGGCCAGCGCCCCGAAGGCGCCGTGCGTGGCGGTGTGCGAGTCGCCGCAGACGATGGTCATGCCCGGCTGCGTGACGCCGAGCTCGGGGCCGATGACGTGGACGATGCCCTGGCGGTCCGAGCCCAGCGAGTAGATCGGCACGCCGAACTCCGCGCAGTTGTCCTCCAGCGCCTGGACCTGCTTGCGGCTGAGGACGTCCTTGATGTGCTGGGCCGTCGGCGTGCCGTCGGTCGGGGTGTTGTGGTCGGCGGTGGCCAGCGTCCTGTCGGGCCGGCGGACGGTGCGCCCGGCCAGGCGCAGGCCGTCGAAGGCCTGCGGGGACGTGACCTCGTGCACGAGGTGCAGGTCGATGTAGATAAGCCCGGGCTTGACCTCGTGGGCGTCCCAGATCTTGTCGAACAGCGTCTTCGGTGAACTCATTCTTACCTTTTGCATCGGGTGGGAGGTGAACCGAAAGCGAGCCCTCTGGGCGAGGCTTTCGGCGTGGTCATGATCGGCGCAGCCCCGCTGACAGAACGGCCAGCAGGGCGGTCTCCTCTTGGGTCGGGTTCTCGAAGTGGTGGGGCAGGTCGGCGTCGAAGGTGACGCAGTCCCCCGCGTGCAGCTCGTGCCGCTCGCCGTCGATGATGAGCACGGCGTCTCCGTACTGCACGAGGGTCACCTCGCGGCTGCCGGGCTTGTGCATCGGCGGATCCCCCGCGCCGCCGGTCACCCCGCCGGGGGCCAGGACGTGGCGGCTGAGCTCGGCGCGCTGGCCGGGCAGCGGCGGGGTGAGGACCTCGAAACGATGGCGGCCCGAACCGCCCCGGCGGCGCTCGCCGGCCCGGACGACCGACACCGTGCCGGTCTCGTCCAAGCGCAGCAGCTGGCTGAGCGTGAGGTCCAGCCCGCGCGCGATGCGCCCGGCAATCGCGAGGGTCGGGCTCGTCTGGTTCCGCTCGACCTGGCTGAGCATGGGGGCGCTGACGCCGGAGCGCTCGGCGAGGTCGCGGAGGCTGAGGTCCATCGCCTCACGCAGCGCGCGCACGCGGGGTCCGATGTGGACCTGCGCGTCGGGCTCGAGGACGGTCGCCATACCCTATGTACGTTATCACGTACGATCGTTAGGAGGGTTGCGGGTGTCGGAACGCGGAACCTCGCCGGTTGCGTCGCGGGGCGCTCGGCTAGGGTCGGCGCATGGAGTGCTTCTGTGGCTGTGGTCAGCAGATCCCGCGGCGGCGGCGACGGGCGAACAAGCAGGCGGCGAAGGTCGCCAAGGACCTCGACGGCCTGCGGACCGTCGTCATCCCGCGCTTGGAGGTCGAGCACGCCAACAGGAAGCTCGACGTCCTGCGCCGCCAAGCCGACCGGCTCGTGGAGGAGGGCCTCGTCCTCAGCGAGCACCTGGACGCCTACGTCCACGGCGACGAGCTCGTACCCCCGACCCGCTTCGCCGCCTACCACCGTGAGGCGGGCGGGCTCGTCGATCTGCTCGAGGAGCAGGCTCGCCTCAAGCGCGAGGGGTGCTGACCGGCGCCGCACGTTCCCTGGCGACGAGACGGCCTACGTACGCAGCCGGCGACGAAGTTGGCGCATAGGAGTAGCCGGCCCGGCTTCCGTCACTCCCCGAAGGCGTGGACGACCCGGATGAGGGTTTCCGTGAGCGTGAGGACATCGTCCACGACGACGTGCTCGTCCACGGCGTGCGCGCGCTCGGCCCCGGGGGTCCCGCACATCACCGTCGGGATCCCCCAGGCCACGAAGTGGCGCATGTCGGTGCCCTCGGTGGCGGCGATGGCGTCGACCCGCTGGCCGGTTGCGACCGTCGCCGCCTGCCCGACCAGGCTCACGAGCGGGCCGTCGGCCGGCGTGCTCGCCGCGGCGAACTGGCCCCCGGTCCAGCGGATGTCGACGTGCCCGTCCCCGACCGCAGCGACCGCCCGCTCCACCAGCGCCCGGGCCTGCTCCCGTGTCTGCCCGATCCGGACCGGGGCCCGGCCCTCGAACTGCAGGCGGTCGGGGACCGACGAGGCCCAGTCGCCGCCCTCGATGCGCCCGACACTCACCGGGTAGGGCAGGTCCAACGCCGCCATCAACGGGTCGTCGACGTCGGTGTTGACCTGGGCCTCGAGGCGCTGGAGCGCCTGGTGGACGGGGAGATAGCGGTCGATAGCGCTGGCGCCGGACCGCCTCCTGGCGGCGTGGGCGGCTTCCCCGTGCACGACACCCGTGAACGTGACCGCCCCCGCCTGGGCGCAGACGACGTCAAATTCCGTGGGCTCCGGGATGACGCAGGCGGCGTAGCCGGCGTCCTCGCGCAGCGCGGCGAAGGCGCCCAGGCCGCCGTCCTGCTGGGAGGAGACCGCCAGCAGCTCCACCGCGCAGCGGGCCGGCACGCCGGCCTCCCGGATGGCCTTGAGTGCGGACAGGGCGGCGGAGAACCCGGCTTTCATGTCGACGCTGCCGCGCCCGTGGACGCAGCCATGCTCGACGGTGCCCGACCAGGCCGAGCCGTGACGCCACGGGACGGTGCCCGGTCCGGTGACGTCGAGGTGGGCGCAGAGGGCGAGGACGGGCGCGTCGGGCGTGGCGCCGTCCAGGCGGGCGCGGACGTTGATCAGCTCGGTGCGGTCGGTCTCCTCGCCCGGGTGGTCGGGGTCGGCGCGCAGGGCCTTCAGGTCGTAGCTGACCGTGTCCGCGCCGCGCAGGCCGGCGTGCGCGGCCTGCACCGCGGCCAGGCGCATGACCCGCCCCTCCTCGCCGGTGACGCTGGGGGTGGACACGAGCGCGTGAAGGGATGAGACGAGCGCGTCCGGGTCCAGCGCGTCCAGCGCCGCGTCGATGGCCTGCTCGGGCTTCGTCGCCATGGCGTGAGTATCGCGGCCGTCAATGCGCAGGCCCGCTGCGCCCGGCAGATCACGGTCCCGGACGTGACTGCTACCGGGGCGCGCGGGCGGGGCCGGCGGCCGGCGCCGGTGCGAGCTGTGCCAGCGACCGGGTCACCACGGGGCGCCCGCGTGCGTGCCGCGGATACCAACGGCGTCCGTGGGCATTCTGCACCGCCCACAGTCCTGCCGCCGCGGCGCCGCGCGGGTGCAGCCAGAAGCCCTCGTCGGGGACCTCGAGGGTCGCGGCGACGCGGCCGGGCTCGATCTCCCCGACCACGACGCCCGGGCCGGCGTCACGCCCGCGCCAGGCCACCACGCCGCCACGCGCATCGGTGATGCACGCCCCGCCCTGATACTGCCCGCGGTAGGGGACTCCGGGCAGCCAGGGCAATCCGCAGGTCACGGGCCCGCACATCGCCGCGTGCACGACGGGGACGCCGACCGCCCGGGCCATCGCCGGCGCGATGCCGGCCGCGGTCCGGGAGTTAGCGGCCTCCAGGCGCCGGGTCACCGACGCGGGCGGCCACGGCGGGATCGACCACCAGGCCGACCCGCCGACGATCATGTCCACCCGTCCGCGGAGGCGGCGGACGGTCTGCGTGCGCATGAGCTCCCAGCACATCGCCGCCCCGACCGCGAGGCCGTCGGAGTCGATGATGCCGTCGTCGTCGCCGCCCACGTAGAACGCGCTCTCCCACATCGTCGGCAGGTCCTTGTCGTGGCGCCCGAGGACCCCGCCGTCGGGGCCGACGAGAAACCAGCTGTTGCGGTTCTCCCCATCCTCGTGACGGCAGATGAACGAGCCGCCGACCGTCGCGTCGTGGCGCTGGGCGAGCTCCTGCATCAGCTGCAGCCCAGCACCGTCGGGCGGGAGTACGGCCTCCGCCATCGCGTCGACGAACCCCATCCCCGTGGTGAAGAACTCCGGGAGGACGATCCACTGCGCCCCGGCGTCCCCCGCCTCGTCGCCGAGCGCGCGGCAGCGGTGGAGGTTCTCAGCGACGTCGGCGACGGCGGGCTCAAGTTGAACGGCGGCGACTCTCATGCGGCTCCTGGTGACGGCGTTATGCGACCGATACTAGACGGGCTCGTGCCGACCGGGTTCATACGTCAGCATCTCATGCGTGCGCATCACGATCGACCTCGACGAGGATGTGCTGGTCGCCGTTCAGGAACGGGCGAGGCGGGAGAAGCGCTCCCCCGGCCAGGTCCTTTCGGATCTCGCACGTGACGCGTTGACCGGGCAGCATCCCGACGGAGCGTCCGGCGCATCGAACCATGGCTTCGAACCGCTGTCGCGTCGAAGATCCGCTCGTCACGAATGATGCGTTGATGCGTTAGCATCGTGGCGGTGCGCACGACGCTCGATATCGATGACGATGTCATCGCCGCCGCTCGAGAGCTCGCACGGGACGAGGGGACCTCGATCGGCGCTGTCGTTTCCGACCTCGCGCGCCGTGGACTGATGCCGGCGCGTGTCGAGCGTCAACACGGTCGGCCCGTCATCCGCGCGCCCGCAGGGGCGCTCCCGATCACGCCCGAGATGGTACGCCGGGCGCTCGACGAAGACTGATCGAATGGCCCTCCTCGACGTCAACGCGCTCGTCGCGCTCGCGTGGGACGCCCACGTCCATCACGAGACCGTCTCGGCCTGGTTCGATCGGCGAGCCGGTCCGTGGGCGACGTGCCCGATCTCCGAAGCAGGCTTCGTGCGAATCTCGTCCAACCCCAAGGTCGTCGCCGGTGCGCTGGGCGTCGACCAGGTCCGCAGCGTCCTGCGCGATCTGCGCGCCGTCGGCGAGCATCGCTTCCTCGGCAACGACGTGTCGATGACCGACCCCGACCTGCCGCGGATCCTCGGTCACCGGCAGGTGACCGACGTGGTGCTGCTCGTGGTCGCGCGCCGCGCCGGCGTCCCGCTCGTGACGTTCGACACCGGCCTGGCCGCCCTCGCAGGCGAGGGCGTCGAGTTGCTGCGTCGCTGACGCGCGCACCCCCGGGCGCCGGATGCCAAGGCGCGGGCGCGCACTCGCAGGCTGTCAAACCGAGCGTAGATGACGTTCGGGCCCAGGACCGGACACTGACGAACTCACGGTCATCGGCGCCGCGCACCGGTGTGCGTCGTCACCGCGTGGTCCTTGTGCACCGTGCTGGGTCAGGGTCCCCCGGAGGCGAGCCCGCTCGCGTGGCCGGCGCGCTCAAGCAAGGGGCGCGTTCGGCCAAACGGTGATTGCCTCGAACATCGGGACCTCGCTGAGAATCAGCAGGCCGTTGATCCGCATCGCGGCACCCGACAACAACCCTGCGCTGGCGGCGAGTGAGCTGCTGACCGTGAGCAACCGACTCTGACCGTCGACGTAGTGACGCGACGATGTCGCCCTGTGGACTGGGGGTAAGCACCTCAGCGTCCTGCGGTGGGCGCGCGGAGCCGGTCGTGCCCCGCAGCGCCATGGCCGCACCGCGGCCATCCATCCACCGGCGAGCAGCACGCGGCGGAAAGCGGAGGGGCACGACCGGACGGGCGCCCATCCGCCTACCGGCGCCCGTGCCCGCGTCGTTCCGAGCGGTCAGGGCGTCGACAGCAGCGCCGCGCGCTTGTCCGCGTCCCCGGTCTCCACCGCCGCCTGCGCCTTGTGCACCGCACTGGTCAACGCCCGCGCATACGCCGCCCCGGCCGCGGCGATGATGTCCGTCGCCACCGCCTGCCCGGCCCCGGTCACGCGCTCACCGGCGAGCACCCCGGCGAAGTCGGCCTTGATCGCCGCCGCCGGATCACCGAGCTCGACGACCACCGACGCCTCCCCCAGCGCGTCCTGCCCGCCGGTCACCGCATCCACCCGGAACTCCCGCAGCCGCGCGTCCACCCCGGTCGCCGCGTTCACGGCCTGGAAGATCGCGTCGATCGGCCCGTCCCCCGTGAAGCGGCCCTCGACCACCGTGTCGTCGGGCATCCGCACCGCAACCCTGGCCTCCGGCGGCCGGCGCGAGGAGGCCTCCACGTCAAACCACTCCAGCGTGTAGCCGGCCACCTCGTCGCGCAGCTCGTCGGTGACCAGCGCCTCCAGGTCCATCGCGGTCACCTGCTTCTTCTTGTCCGCGATGTCCTTGAAGCGCTTGAACGCCGCGTTCAGCGTCGCACCGTCGACGGTGAAGCCCAGGTCCTGCAGCGCGGACTTCAGCGCCGCGCGGCCCGAATGCTTGCCCAGCACGATCGAGTTGGCGTCCAGCCCGACGGTCGTGGCGTCCATGATCTCGTAGGTCGCGCGGTGCTTGAGGACCCCGTCCTGATGGATGCCGGACTCGTGCGCGAACGCGTTGCGCCCGACGATCGCCTTGTTGGGCTGCACCGCGTAGCCGGTCAGGCGGCTGACCAGGCGGCTCGTGCGCGCGATCTCGGTGGTGACCACGTCCGTGTGCAGGCCGACGGCCTCACCCCGGGTGTGCAGCAGCATGACCATCTCCTCCAGCGCCGCGTTCCCGGCCCGCTCGCCGATGCCGTTGATGGCCGTCTCCACCTGACGGGCACCGGCCAGAACCCCGGCGAACGAGTTGGCCACGGCCAGGCCCAGGTCGTTGTGGCAGTGCACCGACAGCACGGCGTCGCGCAGGTCGGGGACGAGCTCGTACAGCCGCGTCAGGAAGGCCGCGTACTCGACGGGCATCGTGTAGCCGACGGTGTCGGGGATGTTGATCGTCGTGGCTCCTTCTTCCAGGGCGATGGCCACGACCTCGGCGGTGAACTCCACGTCGGCGCGGGTGGCGTCCATCGGGGAGAACTCCACGTCGGCGCACAGGGCCTTGGCCTGCGCCACGGACGCGCGGGCCAGGCCCTTCACGTCCTCCCGGGTGGACATGAGCTGGTGCTGGATGTGGATGTCCGACGTCGACAGGAACGTGTGGATCCGAGGTCGCTCACTGTCGCGCACGGCCTCCCATGCCCGATCGATGTCGGTCGCGTTGGCGCGGGCCAAGCCGGCGATGACCGGTCCGTGGACCTGCCGGGCTATCGCCTCGACGGCCTCGAAGTCGCCGGGCGAGGCGATCGGGAAGCCCGCCTCGATGACGTCGACCTGCAGCCGCGCGAGCTGCTGGGCGATCTCCAGCTTCTCGGCCGTGTTCAGCGAGATGCCCGGCGACTGCTCCCCGTCGCGGAGCGTCGTGTCGAAGATGATGACCTGGTCGCTGCTGGTGGTGCTCATGTCGTCCCGGTGCCTTTCTGGCGGTTGTCCGTCGGTGTCTTCTCCAGTGGTTCGCGGCTTCAGGCGGCCGCCACGCGCGGATTGATTCCCCTAGCGGGGAAGGAGAAGCAGGCGAAGGGACAACGCAGGCGACATGCGCCAGCCAATGTAGCGCATGCCGGACACGGTGTCAGGGCACAAGCACGACCCCGAGGTTGAAGCCCCGGACCATGCGCAGGGCCTGGCGTCGCCGTCAGCAGTGGCCGCTTGTCGCCGGAGACGACCGGGGAGGCGCCGACGGCCACGACCCGGCCGCCGGCGACGTCAAGCGCCGGCGCGGGCTCGACGTCGCCGCGGTCACTCCGCTGTGCCCGCGCTGACGTCCGCCTGCCCGTCGGCGGTCAGCCGGCGGCCGTCGTGGGCGTCGAAGAGGTGCAGGCGCTCGACGTCGAGCCACAGCTCGGCCCGCTCACCTGCCTTGACCTCCGCGTCCGGGGATAGACGGGCCACGACGCGCCCACCGCCGCCGGGGACGTCGGCCAGGCCTGCGTCGGCGGCGATCTCGGCGAGCTCGTCGGAGCTCGCCCCCTCGCCCTCGTAGTCGAAGTAGGCGTACAGCTCGGAACCCATCGATTCGACGAGGTCGACCTCAATCTCGAAGACGAAGGACTCGCCCTCGTGGTGCTCCGGGGCCAGGGCCGCCGCCTCGAAGGACTCCGGGCGCACGCCGGCGATGACGTTCTCGGCCTTGACGTCGCGCAGGTGCGCGGGCAGCGAGATCTCGCCGAACGGGAGCTTGATCTTGTCGCCGGTGTGCTCGGCGGGGAAGAAGTTCATCGACGGCGAGCCGATGAAGCCCGCAACGAACAAGTTGCGTGGGTGCTCGTAGAGCTCCTTCGGCGTGTCGACCTGCTGGATCGTGCCGGCGCGCATGACCGCGACCCGGTCGCCGAGCGTCATGGCCTCGGTCTGGTCGTGGGTCACGTAGACCATCGTGGTCCCGAGCCGCTGCTGGATCCGCGCGACCTCGGTGCGGGTCTGAACGCGGAGCTTCGCGTCGAGGTTGGAGAGCGGCTCGTCCATCAGGAAGACCTTGGGGTCGCGCACGATCGCCCGGCCCATCGCCACACGCTGGCGCTGGCCGCCTGAGAGGTTCGCGGGCTTGCGGTCGAGGTGGTCGGTGAGGTCGAGGATCGTCGCGGCCTCCTCGACCTTCTTGTCGATCTCCGCCTTGTCGACCTTCTTGAGCTTGAGGGCGAAGCCCATGTTCTCCCGCACGCTCATGTGCGGGTAGAGCGCGTAGTTCTGGAAGACCATCGCGATGTCGCGATCCTTCGGAGCCTTGTCGTTGACCACCTCGTCGCCGATCGAAAGCTCGCCGTCGGAGATGTCCTCGAGGCCCGCGATCATCCGCAGGGCGGTGGACTTCCCGCAGCCAGAGGGGCCGACGAGGATCACGAACTCGCCGTCGGCGACGTCGAGGTCGATCCCCTTGACGGCCTCGAAGCCGTCGGGGTAGCGCTTGGTGACGTTGTCGAGCCTGATGGATGACACGCGGAGCTCCTTTATCCCTTCACGGCGCCGGCCGTGAGGCCCGCAACGATGCGGCGTTGGAAGATGAGGACCATGATCACGATCGGGATGGTGACGATGATGGCGGCCGCCGCGATCGAGCCGGTCGGCGCCGAGAACTGCGATGCACCAGTGAAGCTCGAGATGGCGGCCGGGACCGTCTGGGACTTGTCGGTGGACGTGAGCGAGATCGCGAAGACGAAGTCGTTCCAGGCGAAGATGAACACGAGGATCGCCGTGGTGAACACCCCGGGGGCGGCGAGCGGGACGATGATCTTGCGGAACGCTTGGAACGGCGTGGCGCCATCGACCTGGGCGGCCTGCTCGAGCTCCCAAGGGATCTCCCGGAAGAACGCGCTCAGCGTGTAGATCGCCAGCGGGAGCGTGAAGGTCATGTACGGGATGATCAGCCCCTGCCAGGTGTCGAAGAGGCCGAGTGTGCGCCACAGGTTGTAGAGCGGGCCGACCACCGAGATCGGCGGGAACATCGCGATCGCCAGCGCGGCGGTGAGGATGAGCCGCTTGCCCGGGAACTCGAGGCGGGCGATCGCGTAGGCGGCCGCCGCGGCGAGCGCCACCGCGATCATCGTGGAGATGACCGCGATGCCGAGCGAGTTGAACAGCGCTTTGGTGAAGACGTCGCCGCCGCTGCCGGTGAAGATGCCCTTGTAGTTGTCCAGCGACCACTTCGCCGGGATCAGGCGGCCGTCGGTGACCGTGTCCGAGCTCTTCAGCGAGAGCGAGAGGATCCAGCCGACCGGGAACAGGGCGGCGACCACCACCACGAGGTTCACGCTGAACCAGCCGAAGATCTTGTCGGGGGAGCGATCGGTCATGTCAGGAGCTCCCCGTCTGCTGATCGAGGTTGGTGCCGAGGAGCTTCACGAACCCCGCGGCGATGAGCACCACACTGAAAAAGATCAGGACGGAGACCGCAGAGCCCAGGCCGAGGTTCAGCCGGCTCAGCAGCGTGTTGTAGCCGAGCACCGAGACCGTCTCGATCGACCGGTTGCCGCCGCTGTTGGAGAGGATGTAGACGGTGTCGAAGATCCGGAACGCGTCGAGCGTGCGGAACAGCAGCGCGACCAGGATGGCCGGTTTCATCAGCGGGATCGTGATCCGCCAGAAGCGCTGCCAGGCGGTCGCGCCGTCGATCTTGGCGGCCTCGTGCAGCTCGTCGGAGACGAGCGAGAGCCCGGCCAGGAGCAGAAGCGCCATGAACGGCGTGGTCTTCCACACCTCGGCCAGGATCGCGACGATGAACGTCGAGACGGTCGAGGTCTGCGCGAGCGGATCGGTCTGGTCGCCGATGATGCCCAGCGAGCTCAGCAGGCCCGGCATGAAGCCGCCCTCGGCCTTCGCGAAGGCCAGGCGCCAGGCGAACGCGGCGACCACGGTGACGATGCCGTACGGGATGAGGGCCGAGGTCCGGATCAGACCGCGACCGAAGATCGCCCGGTGCATGGCCAGGGCGAGCAGCATCCCGAGCACCAGCTCGATGCTCACTGAGGCCAGCGTGAGGATCACCGTGTTGAGGACATCCCTCCACCACAGGTGCGAGCTCAGCACCGTGACGTAGTTGGAGAGCCCGATGAACTCGGACTGATCGGGGAAGCGCAGGTCGCTCTTCTGGAGCGAGAGCCAGATCGCGTTGCCGATCGGGTACGCGGTGACCAGCAGCATCACGATGGCGGCAGGTGCGCAGAGCATCCAGCCCAGCTTGCGCTCCGCCTTCGCCCGCTCGGAGAGCGGCTTCTTCTCGGCGCGGCTCACAGCAGTCCCTCCGACTTGAGCGCCTTCGAGATCTTGTTCTTGAGCTCCTGAAGGGCCTCCTGCCCCTTGACGCGGCCCGGCGGCGAGAGCGTCGTGGCGATCGCCAGCGAGAGGTCGGCGTAGGCCGGGGTCTCGGGCCGGACGCCGCCTTGCTCGATCTGCTTCTTGATCAGATCCGCGAAGGGGTAGTCCTTGCGGAACTTCTGGTCCTCGTAGACCTTGGCGATGGTGGGCGGCAGGCCGCCGTCGGAGGCGGCGACCTTCTGGTTCTTCTCGTTGCGCAGGCACTGGGCGGCGGCGAAGGCCTCGTCCTTGTGCTTGGAGTAGGCGCCGACGCCGAAGTTGAAGCCGCCGATCGGGGGCTCGACCGGTTTGCCCTTCTCGACCGCCGGATACGGCGCCCAGCCGATGTCGTCCTGGAACTTCTTGGAGACGTCGGCGCCGGAGGGGTAGATGAAGGGGTAGTTGATCTGGAACGCGGCGTCGCCGGACTCAAAGGCGATGCGGTTCTGGTCTTCCTTCTGGGAGGAGAGCGATGGGTCCGCGGCCTGGGAGTTCGCGAGCTTGGCGATGATGTTCGCGGCCTTCGTCCAAGCGGGTCCGGGGTCGGCCTTTTGCGGTCCCTTGAGGATCTGCCCGCCGGCGGAGGCCACGAGCGCGTTGAACCAGACGGTCATGCCCTCGTACGCCGCGCCCTGGATCTCGATCCGGCCGGCCTTCTTCATCTTGCTCGCCGTGTCGATGAGCTCGTCCCACGTCTTCGGCGGCGCGCCCTTCACGAGCGACTTGCGGTACCAGAGCAGCTGCGTGTTCGAGTTCGCGGGGGCCGCGAAGAGCTTGTGCTGGTAGGTCGCGGTGTCGTACGGGCCGGCCAGGGACTCGTCCTTGATCTGCTTGGCGATCGCGTCGGGGAACTGCGCGACCCACCCGGCCTCGGCGAACTCCGCGGTCCACACGACGTCCATCGACATGATGTCGATCGAGGAGTCCCTGGCGGCCAGGCGCCGGACGAGCGACTGGCGCTGGGTGTCGGCGTCGTTGGCCAGCGGCTGGAAGGAGATGCGGTACTTCCCGCCCGAGTCCTTCGTGCACTGCTCGGCCGCGCTCCGGAAGGCGCCGGATGGCTCGTTGTAGGCCCAGAACTGCAGCTTGACCGGACCACCGGCGGACTGGCCCGAGCCGCCGCAGGCGGCCAGGACGAGTGCGGCGTAGAGCAGAAGTGCCGGTGTGATGACCCTGCGCGTACGCCACGAGCATCTCCCCATGGCGCGAGCCTCTCACACCGTGTCAACCAACGTTGCCGATCTACCCAGGAGGCGATCCCCGGACCGTCCCTTGGTGGCATGCAGCAGACGGCCGCGCCACGGCGCCGGCTGCTCGCGCGCGGTGGTGTTCACCGCGACGGCGTGCCGGCCGCGGCGGAAGGCGAGCACACCGTCGCGCGCGGTGAGCTCCTTGACCGGGCCGGTGAACTTGCGTCGCAGGGCGATGAGCTCGCGCAGCCGGTGGGCGGGGGAACCGGCGTCCGCGCGCTGGCGCTCGACCGATCCGGCGGGGGCGTTGGTGACCGCCAACCACGGCGTACCGGCCGTGAAGCCGTGCGCGGGACCGGCTTCGGTCCACGGCATCGGGTGGCGGAACGGGTCACGGCCGGCCCGGTCGTAAGGCGGCGCCGCCTCGACACCGTCCGGTCGGCCCGGTCCATTCTCCAGGGCGAGCTCGTCCCCCTGGAAGACGAAGACAGGGCCGGGCAGGGTCGTCAGCAGCAGCGCGGCGGCGGCGACATTCTCGGGGCCGATGCGGTCGGCCAGCCGCGGGAAGTCGTGGTTGGACAGCACCCACGCGGGCTTCCCCCCGGCCAGCCCGGCCCGGATCGCCGACGCGAGCGCCTCGGCCTCCCAGGCGGCGAAGAACAGCTCGAAGCAGAACGTGGCATCCAGGTGCTCGCCGTAGTGGCGGTGACGCGGAGTGGGCAGGCCGACCTCCCCCACGAGGAACGCGTCGTCGCCCGCGCCCGCCCGCAGTGCGGCGACGGCGGCGCCGACATCGTCCTGGTCGGAGGAGTGGACGTGCTCGAGGCTCTCGTAGTCGGTTGCGCCGGCCAGCAGCCGCCGTCTGCGGGCGGGAGGGTCGTCGCGCAGCCGCTCGTCCTTGAGCAGTTGCTGCAGGGCGTCGAGGCGAAAGCCCGCCACCCCCTTGCTGCGCCAGAAGGCCAGCACCGCCGCGAGCTCCTCGGCGACCTGCGGGCTGCGCCAGTCGAGGTCGGGCTGCTCGGGGTAGAAGGAGTGCAGGTACCAGCCGCGCCCGTGGGGGTCCTCGCTCCAGGCCGGGCCGCCGAAGCTCGCCCGCCAGTTGTTCGGTGGCCCGTCGACCGGGGACCAGATGTAAAGCTCCGGGCGCTCACGGAACCACGGGTGCTCGATCGAGGTGTGGCACGGGACCACGTCGAGCAGCAGGCCGATCCCGTGCTCGCGCGCCGCGTCGGCGAGCCGCTCGACGTCCTCGACGGTTCCGAAGGCGGGGTCGACGGCGCGGTAGTCGGCCACGTCGTAGCCGCCGTCGGCCATCGGTGAGGGATGGATCGGCGAGAGCCAGAGCGCGTCGACACCCAGCCAGGCGAGGTGGTCGAGGTGCGCGGTGATCCCGGCCAGGTCCCCGACCCCGTCGGCGTCGGAGTCGGCGAAGGAGCGCGGGTAGACCTGGTAGACGACGGGCCCGCCGGCCACTAGAGAGAGACGGCGCGCCCGGCGTCGAAGGCGTCGCTGCCGACGAGCTCGTCGATGACGCTCTGAGGGACCGGTCCGTCGGTGGTGATGACCATGACCGCGACCTTGCCGCCGGCGTCGCCCTGCTCACCCTCCACGTGGCCGACGGCGCACGAGTCGATGTTCACCCCGTGCTCGCCGAAGGCCTGTCCTACCCGGCCGATCATGCCGGGCTGATCGCGGTAGCGGAACAGGGCGATGTGTTCGGTGAGCTGGAGGTTGAAGCGCTGGCCCCACGCCTCGAGCAGATGTGGACGGGCCTTGCGGCCGACGACGGTCCCCACCACGCGCACGCGCTGGTCCCCGCTGCCGACGCTGACACGGACGAGGTCGGCGAAGTCGCGGGCGCTCGTGCGCTTGGACTCCACGAGCTCGATGCCGCGCTCCTCGGCGGCGCTCAGGACGTTGACCTCGTTGAGCTGGTCCTCGGTCTTGCCGTCCAGCACGCCGAGCAGGGCCTGCACGCCCAGCGGCCGGGTGTCGCGCTCGGCGATGCGACCGAACTCCTCGACCTCGACGCGATCCAGCGACGTGCCCTCCACGAGGGCCATCGCGAGCTTGCCGAGCTGACGCGTCAGCGGCAGGAACGGCCCGAGGATCTCGAGGTCCTCGGCGGCGACGGCAGGGACGTTGACGGCGCTCGTGACGCTGCCACCGGTGAGAGCAGCGACGACCTGCTCGGCCGCCTGGAAGCCGGCGCGGTCGGTCGCCTCGGCCGTCGACGCTCCCAGGTGGGGGGTGACGACGACGTTCTCGCGGCCGAACAGCGGCGACTCGGTCATCGGCTCGGACTTGAACACGTCCAGTGCGGCACCACCGACCTTGCCGGACTCCAGCGCGGCGACGAGGTCGTCCTCGACGATCAGCGGGCCGCGCGCGACGTTGAGGATCCGCACCCCGTCCTTGCACTTCGCGAAGGCCTCCGCGTTGAGCCAGCCCTCGGTCTCCGGCGTCTTGGGCAGATGGATGGTGATGAAGTCCGCGACCGCGTAGATGTCGTCGGAGGACTCGGCCTTCTCGACGCCCATCTCCTTGTAGCGCTCGGCTCCGACGAACGGGTCGAAGGCGATGACCTTCATACCGAAGGACAGCGCGCGGGTGGCCACGAGCTGGCCGATGCGGCCGAAGCCGACGACGCCCAGGGTCTTGTCCATGACCTCGACGCCCGAGTACTTCGAGCGATCCCAGCGGCCGGCGACGAGGCTGGCGTGGGCCTGCGGGATGTTGCGCGCGAGGGCGAGCAGCAGGGCGACCGTGTGCTCAGCGGCGGTGACGACGTTGGACTGCGGCGCGTTGGCGACGATGATGCCGCGCTTGGTGGCGGCGGGCACGTCGACGTTGTCCACGCCGACGCCGGCGCGGCCGATGGCCTTCAGGTTCGTGCCCTGCGCGATGAGGTCGGCGGTCAGCTTCGTGGCGCTGCGGATGAGGATGCCGTCGTAGTCGCCGATCTGGCCGGCGAGCTCGCCGTCGGCCCAGTCGGTCTTGACGTCGACCGCGAAGTGGCGCTTGAGCAGGTCGATGCCGGAGTCGCCGATCTTCTCGGCCACGAGGACACGTGTCATGACACCACCTCACAGATCTCAAACGACGTGAACGGAAAACGAGCCCTCGTGGCGAGGCTTTTCGCTGTCATGCGGTTACCTCGGGGGTCGTGGGGGCGCCGGAGAGCTCCTGCACGACGTGATCGATGCAGGCGGTCAGGGCCTGCACGTCGTCGGGGTCCACCGCGGGGAACATGGCGATGCGCAGCTGGTTGCGACCGAGCTTGCGGTAGGGCTCGGTGTCCAGGATGCCGTTGGCGCGCAGGGTGGCGGCCACGGCGGCCGCGTCGATCGAGTCGTCGAGGTCGATGGTCCCCACGACGAGCGAGCGCTTGGCCGGGTCGACGACGAACGGCGCGGCGTAGTCGCTGTCCTGCGCCCAGCCGTATAGGTGGTCCGACGAGGCGGTGGTGCGCTTGACGGTGAACTCCAGGCCGCCGTTCTCGTTCATCCAGCGCAGCTGCTCGTCCAAGAGGACGAGGGTGGCCAGCGCGGGCGTGTTGTACGTCTGGTTCTTGCGCGAGTTGTCCAGGGCGGTGGCCAGCGACAGGAAGTCCGGGATCCAGCGGTCGGTCGCGGCCAGGCGCTCGATGCGCTCCTGGGCGGCGGGGCTGAGCAGCGCCAGCCACAGACCGCCGTCGGAGGCGAAGCACTTCTGGGGGGCGAAGTAGTAGACGTCGGCCTGCGCGGCGTCCAGCGGCAGGCCGCCCGCGCCGGAGGTCGCATCGATGACCACGAGCTGCCCGTCGGTGGCGTCCGTGGGCCGGGTGACGGGGACCATCACGCCGGTCGAGGTCTCGTTGTGGGCCCAGGCGAGGATGTCGCAGTCCGGGTGCGCGGCGGGGGTCGGCGCGTCGCCGGGGTCGGCCTCGACGACGACGGGGTCCTCCAGGAACGGCGCGTTCTTCGTGCAGGTGGAGAACTTCTTGGAGAACTCGCCGTAGGTCAGGTGCAGGGCGCGCTGCTCCACGAGGCCGAAAGTGGCGGCGTCCCAGAACGCTGTCGCGCCGCCGTTGCCCAGGGCGACGGTGTAGCCGTCGGGGAGCTGGAAGAGACCGGCCAGGCCGTCACGCACGGAGCCGACGAGGTCCCTGACCGGCTTCTGGCGGTGCGAGGTGCCCATGACGTCGCCGCCGCGCTCGACGAGCGCCTGCATCTGGTCGCCGCGGACCTTCGACGGGCCGCAGCCGAAGCGGCCGTCGGCGGGCAGCAGGGCGGCGGGGATCTTCAGAGTTTCGGTGCTCGGCGCCACGGAGGGCCTCCCGGAGGTGGGGACAGGGTGGTGCCCAGGCGTGCGGCAGAGAGGTGAGACGCCGTCGCTCCCCGGTGGTGACCCACCTGACAACGCCAGTCGCAACGGCGCGGCTCAGGATAGCGAAGGGTCAGCGGCGGCATCGAGCGACCGGAGGTCAACGCGTGGTTTGCGACCGCCTCGGGACACGGGCACGAGCTGGACCTGTACTTCCGGCGGCTGCGCCTGAACGTGGAGATCGACGGCCCACAGCACGAGATGCCCTGGCAGCGGGCGAAGGACCGCCTGCGCGACGCCGACCTGCGCGAGCGCGGCCTCCGCGTGGCGCGGTTCGGGGTGGTCCTCGTCGATCGAGATCCCGGCCGGTCTGTGGCCGCGGTCGCCCGGATCGCCAGCGAGTGCGCTTCTGCATCCGAAGGGTGGTCACAGAAGCGCGCTCGGTGATCTCGTCCGGGGGTCAGCCCTGCGCGAAGCCCGAGTCGTCGATCCAGTCCATCATCTTGCGCAGGTCCTTGCCGGTCGTCTCGATCGGCATCGCGGCCTGCTCGGCCCGCATGCGCTTGAAGTTCTCTTGGCCGGCGTGGTTCTCCGCGATCCACTCGCGGGCGAAGTCGCCGTCCTGGATCTCCTTGAGGATCTTCTTCATCTCCTGGCGGGTATCGTCGGTGATGACGCGTTTGCCGCGGCTGTAGTCGCCGTACTCGGCCGTGTTGGAGATCGAGTAGCGCATGCCGGCCAGGCCCTTCTCGTACATCAGGTCGACGATGAGCTTCAGCTCGTGAAGGCATTCGAAGTACGCCATCTGCGGGTCGTAGCCCGCCTCGACCAGCGTGTCGAAGCCGGCCTGGACGAGCTCGGAGGCGCCGCCGCACAGCACGGCCTGCTCGCCGAACAGGTCGGTCTCGGTCTCGTCCTTGAACGTCGTGTCGAACACGCCGCCGCGGGTGCAGCCGATGCCGCGCGCGTAGGCGAGCGTCAGCGCCTTCGCGTTGCCGGTGGCGTCCTGGTCCACGGCGATCAGGCCGGGGACGCCGGAGCCCTCCAGGTACTGGCGGCGCACGAGGTGGCCGGGGCCCTTGGGGGCGGCGAGCGCGACGTCGACGCCGGCGGGCGCGTCGACCTCCCCGTACAGGACGCTGAAGCCGTGACCGAAGAGCAGCAGGTTGCCCTCGGCGACGCCGTCCTTGACCTCCTCCTCCCACACCTGGCGGTGCAGCTCGTCGGGGACGAGCATCATCACGATGTCGCCCTTGGAGGCGGCGTCGGCGATCGACAGGACCTCCAGGCCCGCGTCCTTGGCCTTCTGGACCGACGAGGAGCCCTCGCGCAGGCCGACGACGACGCTGACGCCGGAGTCCTTGAGGTTCTGGGCGTGGGCGTGGCCCTGGGACCCGAAGCCGATGATCGCGACGGTCTTGCCGTCGAGGAGGGAGAGGTCTGCGTCGTCGTCGTAGTACATAGATCGCGAGACGATACCGGCGACCCGGGCCGCGACGCCGGGCGATGCTCAGGCCACGGCGGACACGACGAGCGTGCGGCCGGGGACGGCGACGGCGCCGTCGGCGTCCACGTAGTCGGCCAGCCGGGCGTCGAAGGCGTCGCGCAGGCGGTAGTGGTCGGCGGGCGACATCCCGGCGGTGGCCGTGTTCAGCGTCGGGGACAGGTCGCGCTGGTGCTCCCACACCTCGTCGAGGGACGCAAAGGCGAAGGTCATGTCGACTGCGTCCACGACGATGTCCTGAAAGCCGGCGGTGGCGGTCAGGTCGGCGAGCTGCTCGCGGTCGCAGAGGGCGAACGGGCCGGGCTGGCCGGGATCGGCGGGCTCCACGAGCCCGAGCTCGACGACGACCGCACTGGGCGAGGACAGCAGCGGGTTGACCTCCCGGGTGTCCCAGACCGCGAAGGCCACCCGGCCCTCGGCGCGCAGGACGCGGCGGGTCTCGCGCAGCGCGGTCTCGGGGTCGGCGAGCAACATGTAGCCCCAGCGGCACAGGACGGCGTCGACGGTGGCGGTCTCCAGGTCGATCCACTCGGCCTCCAGGGGCTTGGCGTCGACCATGTCCATGAGGCCGAGCTCGCCGGCGCGCTCGCGGGCGACGGCGACCATCGCCTCCGCACCGTCGGTGCTGATCAGCTTCCCGCCGGGCTTGAGGCGCTCGGCAGCGATGAAGCCCGTGTCGCCAGGCCCGGCGGCGAGCTCGAGCACCGTCTGGCCGGGCTGGGGGTCGATCGCGTCGACCATCCACCGCGACACCGGCAGGGCGGCGTCCTGGAAGGCGCGCCGGCGGGCGCTCCAGCCCGCGGCGCCCTGCTCCCAGCGCTCACGGCTGGAGGTCCGGAAGGCGGCGACGTCCTCTTCTAGGCCCATGCGGCCACAGTACGACAGTGCCCCGCCGCTTGGCGGACGCGGGCTTCAGCGCAGGTCGGCGCGGCGCAGCTTGCCCGAGCCGGTGCGCGGCAGCTCGTCGACGATCGTGATGACCTTCGGGACCTGGAAGCGGGCCAGGCGGCCGGCACAGTGGGCTCGTAGCGCGTCCGGGTCGGTGGTGTGCCCGTCGCGGAGGACGAGGCGGGCGTGGACGGCCTCCCCCCACTCGGCGTCGGGGACCCCGAGCACCGCGGCGTCGGCGACGGCGGGGTGCTCGGCGAGGACCGCCTCGACCTGGGTGGGCGCGACGTTCTCGCCACCGGTGATGATCGTGTCGGCCTTGCGGCCGATCACGGTCAGGCGGCCGGCGTCGTCCAGGCGGCCGAGATCGCCCGTGGCCAGCTCGGCGTGCGGGTCGGTCCCCGCGACGGTGAGGCCGCGCACGTGGATCTCGCCGTCGGCGGCCACCCGGACCCGCGTGCAGAACAGCGGCCGGCCCGCACCCGCCGTCCCCTCCCCCGGCCGCTGCGTCGTGACCAGCGAGCACGTCTGGGTGAGCCCGTAGGTCTGGGCGACGGGGACGCCCGCCGCGTCGGCGTGCCGCAGTAGGTCCGGCGCCACCGGGCCTCCCCCCACCAGCGCGCCGCGCAGCGACGGCGGGCGCACCAGCCCGGCGTCCAGCAGGCGCGCCAGCGTCGTGGGGACGACCGAGATCACCGTGGCGTCGCCCGCGGTCAGCGTCCGGACCACCCGTCCGGTGTCCCACGCCTCGTGGACGAGCGCGGTGCCACCGGTGATCGCGGCCCGGACGAGGATGCTCAGGCCCCCGACGTGGCTGAGCGGCAGCGCGCACAGCCAGCGCTCGTGGGCCGGGGCGCGCAGCGCAGTGGCGGCGCCCAGGACGCTCCACAGCCAGTTGCCGAAGGTCAGGGTCACCGGGGTCGGCGCGCCGGTGGTGCCCGAGGTCTGGACGACGGCGGCGGGCGCGTCGAGGTCGTGGTGGGTGACGACAGCCAGTCCGGCGGGGTCGGCGTCCGGCAGCGCGCCGGACACCACGTGGTCGGTGGCCGGCCGCTCGGCCGCCGGCAGACGGAGGTCGTGAGGCACGGCCACCGCCCCGCGCAGCCAGACCGCGTGCAGGGCGACAGCGAAGTCCTCCCCCGGCTCCAGCGCGATGGCCACCCGGTCGCCGGCGGCCACCCCGTCCAGACCGGCGGCGGTGCGCCGGACCCGGTCGTGCAGCTGCGCGTAGGTCACGGCGTTGACCGCGGGGCGGTCAGGGTGGGCGCGGGCGGCGCGGGGAAGCCAGGCGTCGACGCGCATCATCGGCAAAGTAGCCTGACGCGCATGTCTGTGACCTGGACGCCGGCCGGCGAGTACGAGGACATCCGCTACGAGAAGTCCGAGGACGGGATCGCCAAGGTGACGATCAACCGTCCCCAGGTCCGTAACGCGTTCCGGCCGCAGACGCTGATCGAGGTCTCCCACGCCTTCGAGGCGGCGCGCGAGGACCCCGACGTCGGCGTCATCATCTTCACCGGCGAGGGGCCGCTGGCCTTCTGCTCGGGCGGCGACCAGAACGTTCGCGGCGACACCGGGTACATGACCGACCCCACCGCGAGCGGCCGCGCGGCGGTCGGACGCTTCCACGTCACCGACCTGCAGGTCCAGATGCGGCGGCTGCCCAAGCCGATCGTCGCGATGGTCGCCGGCTACGCGGTCGGCGGCGGGCACGTGCTGCACCTGTGCTGCGACCTGACGATCGCCGCCGACAACGCCCGCTTCGGGCAGACCGGGCCGCGGGTCGGGTCGTGGGACGGCGGCTTCGGCGCCTCGCTGCTCGCCGATCTCGTCGGCACGAAGAAGGCCAAGGAGATCTGGATGCTCTGCCGCCAGTACGACGCGGTCGAGGCCGAGCGCATGGGCCTGATCAACCGCGTCGTCCCGCTCGACGAGTTGGAGGCCGAGACGGTGGCGTGGTGCCGCGAGATGCTCGCCCTCTCCCCCTTCGCGCTGCGCCTGGTGAAGTCGAGCTTCCACGCCCACGAGGACGGCTACGCCGGCATCCAGCAGCTCGCCCACGACGCCAACCTCCTGTTCTACGGCAACGAGGAGGCGCAGGAGGGACGCAACGCCTACCGGGAGAAGCGCACCCCGGACTTCGGCCGCTTCCCGCGGCGCGCGTAGGGTGCGCAGAGCATGGTGAAGATCTGGCTCATGGCCGCCCGCGTGCGGACGCTGCCCGCCGCGGTCGCGCCCGTCCTCGTCGGGACGGCACTGGCCCAGGCCCTGGACGATGAGTTCGGCGTCCTGCGCTTCCTCGCCGCCCTGTTCGGCGCGCTGTTCATCCAGGTCGGCACGAACCTGTCCAACGACTACTCCGACGCGCGGCGCGGCGCGGACACCGAGGACCGGCTCGGCCCCGTGCGGGTGACCGCGGGCGGCCTGGTGCCGCCCAAGCGCGTCCTGCTCGCCACGTACATCACCTTTGGCCTGGCCGTGCTCTGCGGCCTCTACCTCGTCGCCGTCGCCGGTTTCGAGCTGCTCATCGTCGGCGTGCTGTCGATCGCCGCGGGTGTCCTGTACACCGGCGGCCCGCGGCCCTACGGGTACGAGGGCCTCGGCGAGGTCTTCGTCTTCCTGTTCTTCGGCGTGGCGGCGGTGGCCGGATCGACGTTCACCCAGATCGAGCGCTGGCCGTGGGAGGCGCTGGCCTACGCGGTGCCGGTCGGGCTGCTGGCCTCAGCCATCCTCGTGGTCAACAACGTGCGGGACATGGACACCGACCGGCGCGTCGGCAAGCGGACCCTGGCGGTGCGGATGGGCCGCGAGCGCACCCGGATCCTGTTCGCGGTCATGGTCTACGGGGCGTTCGCCACCGCGCTGATCCCCTGGCTGGCCGGTCCGCTGAGCGCCTGGACCGCGGTGTCTCTGCTCGCTCTGCCGCTCGCCGTCAAGCTCGTGCAGACCGTGCGCACCCACACCGACGGGCCGACGCTCAACGGCGCCCTGGCCGCGACCGGCCAGCTCCAGCTGGCCTTCTGCGTCCTGCTGTCCGGGGGGATCCTGTTCACCTAGCGGACGTCGTGTGGGCGGGGGCGTGGCCGCGTGCCTGACGTCGCCCTCCGGCACGAGGTGCTCGCGCTGCGCGAGCCGCTGGCGACCGCGTTCGGCGAGCTGCGCGAACGCGATCTGCTGATCTTCTCGCTGACCGGGGCCGACGGGGTCACCGGGCACGGGGAGTGCGCCCCGCTGACCCCGTACGACGGCGTCCCGGTCGAGGTGGCCGCCGAGGCGCTGGCGGTGTACGCCCAGATCCTGCGCGCCTGCGACGACGATGCGCCCGGCACCGTGATGCTGGACGCCTGCCGCGAGGCGGCGGACATCCCCGTCGCGCTCGCCGCCGTGGACCTCGCCCTGTGGGACCGCGCCGGACGCCGGTCCGGCCTGTCGGTCGCGGCCCTGCTGACCGACGACCCCCTGGAGCAGGTCCCGGTGAACGCGACGATCGGGGCCGCCGACCGGGCCGGAGCCGCACGCGCCGCGTCGGCGGCGCGGGAGGCCGGCTACGGCTGCATCAAGCTGAAGGTCGGCCTCGGGGACGACGCCGGCCGCGTGGCGGCGGTGCGGGCGGCGGCCGGCCCGGAGATGCTGCTGCGCCTGGACGCCAACGGCGCGTGGGACGTCGAGCAGGCGGTGAGCGCCATCGGCGCGCTGTCGCCGGCGGGCCTGGAGCTCGTCGAGGAGCCCGTCCACGGCATCGAGGGCATCCGCGAGGTGCGCGAGCGCGTCGCGGTCCGCGTGGCGATGGACGAGACCGCGGAGGACTTCGGGGCGCTCATCGCCGGCGGCGCGGACGCGGTGTGCCTGAAGATCTCGCGCTGCGGCGGGATCTCCGGGCTGCTGGCCCAGGCCGCGCTCGTGCTCGCCGGGGGCGCGGAGGTGTACGTCGCCTCGACGTTCGACGGGCCGCTGGGCATCGCCGCGGGCGTCCACGTCGCCGCGGCGCTGCGGGTCGGTGCCGCCTGCGGACTGGCGACCCTGCAGCACCTGGACGTCGACATCCCCGCGGCACTGGCCGTGGGCGACGGCCACATCACCCTGCCGACCGGCCCGGGCCTCGGCGTGACCCCCGACTGACGGCCGCATCCAGCCGCGCGTTCCCGGCGGCTGGACCCTGAAGACGCGAGCGCAGCCAGCGCGCGTGGGTGGAACCTCACGTGCGCGCGACAGCAGCGAGGGTCCGCTCCGCAGGGCTGCGTGGAACCTCACGTACGTACTACGACAACGAGACTCCACGCACCCGACACGCGCTGGGCGCTGCACCGCTCAGCCCGCCCCCCGCGGAGCCGTGGACCCGGGCGTTGCCTTGCCGGCCGACGACCCTAAGCCGGGTCGATCGGCTGGACACGATCGCGGCCGGCCGGCGGGACGGTCATCAACTCGGCCGCCGCCTGGATCGATCGCGCCACGGCGTCCGGTGCCTCTCGCGGCAGGCCGTGTCCGGCCCCGGGGACGGTCATCAGCGTCGCGACGGACAGCGCGGCCACGAGGTCGGCCCCGAGCGCGCGGAACTTGGCGTCGCGCTTCCCCACGACCACCCGGACGGGCATCGTGAGCTCGCCCAGGCGGTCCCACAGCGGCGTCATCTCCCCCGTCCCGACCCCGCGCAGCGCGGCGGCCAGGCCCGCGGGCGTGCTGCGAGCGATATCAGCCCGCTGGGCGGCGCGCGCGGCGGGCGGGTCGTCGGCGAACAGCGACTGGGTCGTCCAGCGCTCGGCGAACGCGTGGAGCCCGTCGGCCTCGATGCGGTCGGCCAGCGCCCGGTCGGCCGCCGCCCGTTCGACACGCTCGTCCGCACCGATGATGCCCGCCGTCGTCGCCACCAGCACGAGGGCAGCCACGCGGTCGGGCGCGGCCAGCGCGACGTGCAGCGCCACGCGTCCGCCGAGCGAGTATCCGCCGAGCACGAACCGCGACGGCGCGGCCTCCAGGATGTCCTCGACGCAGCCGGCGAAGCTCACGGGCCGCGCGGCCACCCGCTCGCCGTGCCCGCGCAGGTCGGGCGTGCGCACGTCGACCCCGTCCCCCAGAGCCACCCGGACCGGGTCCCACAGCCGGCCGGTCCCGGCGAACCCGTGCAGCAGGACGATCGGGACGGGCGGGGCCACGCGCGCCATCATCGCGCCTATGTGACCGGGCCAGCGCTCAGCGAGCGCGGCGCTGCTGCCCTCGATGACACCTCATGCGGCGAATACCTGCCTCAGCTGTCATCGAGCACGACACCTCCGCCCTCGATGACACCTCATGCGGCGAATACCTGCGTCAGCTGTCAGCGCGCACGACACGGCGTCCCGGGCAGCGCTCGGTGGCATTCGCGTGCGGCGTATAGGTTGCCCGGCGTGAGCGACGCCGCCGACCAGTACCTGCTGCTACGCGCCCTCGTCGACGAGCTCGCGCGCTGCGGCCTGGCCGGCGCGTGCACGTCGCCCGGCTCGCGGTCGACCCCGCTCGTGCTCACGCTGGCCCGTCACCAGACCCTGCCGACCTGGTCGCACGTCGACGAGCGCTGCGCTGCGTTCTTCGCCCTCGGCGTCGCCAAGGCCACCGGGCGGCCCGCGGCGATCGCCTGCACCTCCGGCACGGCCGCGGCCAACTACCTGCCGGCGATCATCGAGGCGCGCGAGGCGCGCCTCCCGATGATCCTGCTGACCACCGACCGGCCGCCGGAGCTGCGCGACGTCGGCGCCGGTCAGACGATCGACCAGATCAAGCTCTACGGGGACGCGGTCAAGTGGTTCGTGGAGGTCGGCACCCACCCGGCGACACCAGACCGCCTGCGCTGGATCCGCGCCCTGGCCTGCCGGGCCATGGCCACCGCGCTCGACGGCCGCCCCGGCCCCGTGCACCTGAACCTGCCGCTGCGCGAGCCCCTGACCCTGGACGCCGACCTCCCCGACGAGGAACCCGGCGGCGGCGGACGCCCGGACGGCCGGCCGTGGGTCGCCCGCGGCCCACGCCCCGACGGGTCGGCGACCGCCGCCGACACCCTCCGGCCGATCGTGTCCGCCGCCCAGCGCGGCGTCATCGTCGCCGGGCGCGACGAGCGCGGCCACCGCACCGGCCCCGCCATCGCAGCGTTCGCGCAGGCCGTCGGCTGGCCGCTGCTCGCCGACCCGCTCTCCGGCGCCCGCCGCGGCCCGGCCGCCGTCGCCCACTGGGACCTGCTGCTGCGCCACGAGGCCTTCGCCGCCACCACCGTCCCGGACGTCGTGCTGCTCGCCGGGGACCTGCCGACCTCCAAGCCGCTCCGCGCCTGGCTGGCCCGTGAGGACGTCGGCGTGCAGGTGGTCCTGGACCCCGAGGATGCCTGGCAGGACCCGGCCGCCAGCACCGACCTGCGCCTGCCGCTGTCCGCCGGACCGGCCCTGGCGGCCGCCGCGCAGGCTGGGCTGCCGTCCGCCCCTCCGGCATGGCTGGACGGCTGGCGCACCGCCGACGCCCGGGCCCGCGACGCGATCGCCCGCGCGACCGGCGACGACCTCACCGAGATCCGCGTCGCCGCCGAGCTCGGCTCCGCGCTGCCCCCGTCCGCGACCCTCGTCGTGGCCTCCTCGATGCCGGTCCGCGACGTGGAGACCTTCTTCCCGGTGCGCGAGGACGGGCCCCGCGTCCTGTCCAACCGGGGCGCGAACGGCATCGACGGCACCGTGTCCACCGCGTTCGGCGTGGCCGCGGGCAGCGCCGGGCCCGTCGTCCTGCTGCTCGGGGACGTGACGCTCGCCCACGACCTCGGCGGGCTGCTGGCCGCCCACCGCCTGCGCTTGGCGCTGACGATCGTGCTGATCGACAACGGCGGCGGCGGCATCTTCGACTTCCTCCCGGTCGCCGGTCAGCGTGACGCCTTCGAGGAGCACGTCGCCACCCCCACCGGCCTGGACCCCGCCCGCGTGGCGCAGCTGTTCGGCCTGGACCACCACCACGTCCGCGACATCACCGCCTTCCGCGCCGCCCTGGACCACGGCCTGGCCGACGACGGGGTCACGCTCGTCGAGGTGCGCTCCGACCGCGCCGCCAACGTGCGCCTGCATCACCGGGTAAGCGATGCCGTGCTGTCCGCGCTGTCCGGCCGGCAGTAGGGACGCCGACGGCGGCGCCGGCCACCGGGATCCGCCGGTGCGGCCGGTAGCGTCGGCGCTCTCATGGCTCTCGAAGACCCGCAGCGTCTCGTCGACGGCCCGCAGGAGCCCACCGGCGAGGTGCGCGTCCGGCGGCTGTCCTCCAAGGGCATCGCCCCCGGCGACATCGTCGAGGTCGACAAGAAGGGCCGCCGCTTCCATGCGATCATCCGCAGCGTCGACCAGGGTGACTCAGGGCGCTTCGACCTCACCTTCGACCCGCTGCAGCGCGGCATCACCCAGCGCACCGGCACCGTGCGCGAGGTCGTGACGGTCTGGCGCAAGGTCGTCTGACGGACCGGCGCCGCTCACGGCTCAGGCGGTCAGCGGCTGCTCCTGGTCGCCACGGGCGTCCAGGTCGGCGACCATCGCCTGGGTCTCGGCGTCCTTGCGCATGTACTCGTCCAGCAGCGGGTTGAGCACGCCGCGCAGCACGCTGAACGCCGCCCAGCGCTTGGGCGCGATGATCCGCGCGGCCCGCTTCTCGACCCCGCGCGCCACCGCCTCGCCCGCCTGCGCCGGCGTCAACCGCTTCTGCAGGACCTTGGGCAGCGTGTGCTGCATCTTCTCGACGATCGGGTCGGCGTCGATGGCCCGGTGGACCATCTCGGTGTCGATGAAGCCGAAGTAGGCCACGCTCGCGCTCGCGCCGTGGGGCGCCAGCTCGACGCGCAGGGCCCGGCCGAGCTGCTCGACCCCGGCCTTGGCCATCGCGTACGGCGCGGCCCCGAGACCGTTGAGGAACGCGTAGACCGAAGAGGTGACGACGATGTGGCCGCGCCTCAGCGCGATCTCCGGGATCGCGGTGACGACGGTGTTGTAGACCCCGCCGAGGTTGACCTCGAGGACCCGGTCGAAGGCCTCGCCGTTCATGGCGCGCACCGTGGCGCCGCGCGAGGCGATGCCCGCGTTGGCGACGACGAGGTCCAGCCCGCCGCGCTGCTCGACGACCTGGGCGACGACGCGCTGCATGGCCCCGCGGTCGGTGACGTCCGCTGCCATCCCCAGCGCGCCCGAGGGCAGTTGGGCCGCGGCGCTGTCGGCGGCCGCTTGGTCGAGGTCGACGACGACCACCGTCGCGCCCCTTTTGGCCAGCGCCTGGGCGGTCCCCAGGCCGATGCCGCGGGCGCCCCCGGTCACCATCGCCACTTTGCCGCCGACGTCGAAGCGCTCCATGGACTCACTCAATCACACCCGGGCGGTCGGCCGGGAGAACCGCTGCCGCCGATCGCAGACAGACGGCGCTCACGTTGTCCAGGGACCGGCGGTACAAGCCGCGGGCGACGTCGGGGTGCGTCTGGCCCCGGCGCCGCCCTCCGCGTTGCGTACGCTCCTCCGGTGGCCAGCACGGACACCGACACGCCCACAGCCGACTCGACCCCCGGCGCCTGGGGCCGGGCGTTGGACGCGGATGAGGCGCTCCTGCGCACGGTGCTCGAGGATGTCGTCCGCGACGCCGAGGGCGAGGAGGCCCTAGCCCTGCACGGCCGGGCCATCACGCTCGGGGAGAGCCTGCGGGCCGGCGACCCCGCGGCGGCCGACGCCCTAGAGGGTCTCGTGCGTGCGCTCTCGGCCGACGCGCTGCAGGTCCTGGTGCGCTCGCTCACGCGCTGGTTCCAGCTGCTCAACCTCGCCGAGGACAACGAGCGGATCCGCCGGCTGCGGGCGACCGAGCAGGCCGCTGCGCCGTCCCCCCGTCCCGGGTCGCTGCGCCACGCGATCACCCGCCTGGCGGCCGACGGCGTGGACCCGGCGGCCCTGGATCGCCTCCTCGCCCGCGCCCAGGTCACCCTGGTGATGACCGCACAC
>JBBSUL010000034.1:0-27295 GCA_038234375.1 Solirubrobacterales bacterium
CCTCCGGATTGCAGGACCTAGAACACCCCGCAGCCTAGGTCGCGGCCCGTGCGCGTCACCTGATCACCGCTTCACCGTGCAAACCCCCCGCTCAAGCACCCAAACGCGTCTCGGGCCACCTACATCGAGGGCCGGAGCCCCAGTATTCGCCTCGAGAAACGCGTTGTCGTCAGCCCGTCGATCAATCTTGACCTCCTCGTAGAGATGGAAGGCAGGTCGCTGGGGATCGAGCTCAAGAATCCCCGGGCTGGGATGAGCGCCGAGGTCGCACCCGGACCGACCAATCACTCGTCGCGTTCACGTGTGGATTGTTGCGGCGAGGACCGGCCCGTGGGAACAGGTCGCTCGCATCACCGCAACGACGCGAAGGGCGACGGGGGATTCAACCGGCTGCGGGCATCGGCGCGCCATCGAACGTGAAACGAGACTCCCGCAAGCTGCCGCCGGCGCTCGTAGACTCCCAGGACGTGTTGTCATGACTCAGGCCGATCACATCAAAGCATTGCTGCAGGCGCACCTGACTCGTGACGACCTCGGGTTCCGTGAGGCGGCTCAAGGCCTCGTCGACGACGAAGCCCGCAAGGGCCACCGTCTCCTTGCGCGCGATCTGCGGCGCCTCCTGGACGGCGGCAACAGCCGCGTCTCGACGCTACAGCGGCCGATCCAGATCCCTGAGGTCCCGGTTGATGAAGAGCGCGGCCTGCCGCTCGCCAGCGTTGAGATGCCGGAGGGTGGCCTCGAGACCGTAGTCCTTCCCGACGCCGTTCGCGAGACGCTTCGTCTGCTCGTCGAGGATGTTCGTGCGCGGGAGGAATTCGCCGCCTGGGGTCTGCCACCAAAGCGAAAGGTGTTGTTTTTCGGGCCTCCTGGTTGCGGCAAGACCGTTACCGCCCGCGCGCTTGCTGGCGAACTCGGAGTGCCACTGCTGTACGTCCGCTTCGACACGCTGATCAGCTCCTACCTCGGCGAGACCGCCGCGAACCTGCGGCGGCTCTTCGATTTCGCCGCCGCCAGGCCGTGGGTGGTTCTACTCGACGAGTTCGACGCGGTCGGCAAGAGTCGTGACGACCCCTCCGAGCACGGCGAGCTCAAGCGCGTTATCAGCAGCCTGCTGCAGCTCATGGATGGCATGACCGGTCCGAGCCTCATGATCGCCGCGACGAACCACGAGCACATGCTTGACCCTGCCCTCTGGCGACGATTTGACGAGATCGCGCGTTTCGACACCCCTGACCAGCACCAACGTCTGGCGCAGCTACGCAAGTTTCTCGGTGGCTTCGGGCATCACGAGTCGGACCTGCGACGTCTGGCCGGTGACACCGACGGCCTCACCGGCAGCGACCTGGAACGCGTGACAGTCGAGGCTGTCAAACAAGCCATCCTCGGCGGTCGTCGCGAGCTCGACCTCGATGATTTGCTCGCGTCTCTGCGGCGCCAGCGTCAGCGTATGGCTATGGCTACGGGCAGCGCCGACTGACCGTGGCGCGAGACCTGCCGCACCTGCCTCTTCCGCAGGTCCAGGCGCCCATTGCGCGCAAGAAGCACGGCGGTGGCAGTAACGTTAGGCGCGCTGATCCGGCTGTTCACGCGGGCCAGTTGATTGCCGAGGCCGACGCGATCGTCAGGGTTCAGGGTCGCACTCGACCCGTCGCTGCTACTCCAGCGTTGATCTTCAAGCTCCGGCTCGCCCCGAAGAGCAACCTCGATGAAGACGCGCTGGAGCGCTTCGGCCTGACGTTGGTCGCACGCGATGAGGACAAGACCCTCGTTGTCTTTTCCTCGCGGGCCGACTTGCGCCTTTTCCGTGAAAGGGTTGCGACATACGGAGCTCCGGCAGGGTTCGCCTACGGTGAGGTCGGCAACATCGATGGCCTGGACCCGATCACGCCACAAGACCGCACCGGACGGCGCCTCGTCATGGACCCGATTCTGCCGGACTTGTCCGACGTAGCTGTCGACGTCGAACTGTGGCATCCCGGGACCGGCCCCTACGCACGGCTAGAGGAACTCAAGGCGATCGTCGAAGATGCGGGCGGCCGCCAGACCGACCACCACATCGGCACCGACCTGCTGCTCGCCCGCTGTCGCATCGACCGGCCTTTGCTCGACATCCTGCTTGACCTGGACATCGTCCGCGAGGTGGATCGCATCCCGGCCCCGGCGACCGAGCGTCTGCATGCCCTGGGTGTGAGAGCCAACGATCTCCCCGAGATCCTCGAAGCTCCAGAGGACTCCACCGGTGTGTTGATCCTCGATAGCGGCATCACCGCAAATCATCCGCTCCTAGCGCCTGCCCTCGGAGACGCGCAGGTATTCCCTGAAGAGCTCGGAGCTCGTGATGGGTTCGGCGCTGCCGACGGCAACCCCGATGGCCATGGCACCGGCGTGGCGGGCTTCGCCGCCTGGGGAAGCCCTCACCAGGCGATCGCTGCGGCGCCGATGCAAGCGCCGGTAACGCTGTTCTCCGCCCGGATCTTGGACCAAAACGGTGAGTACGACCCTGACCAGTTGCTCGAGCACCAGCTTGAGATCGCGGTGCGCTACTTCCTGGACAATTATCCGCAGTGCCGTGTCATCAACCTCTCACTTGGCGACCCGCGGATCGTCTTCGCTCCGGGCAACAGACAGACCCGTCTTGCCGCGCGGATCGACGAGCTCGCCCACGAGCTCCAGGCCCGCAACGTGTTGTTTGTCATCAGCAGCGGCAACTACTTTCACGATCCGGTCGACCCGGCCGACCACACAGCGGAATACCCGAGCTATCTGCTCGAGCCCCCGGCCGGTCTCATCGAGCCCGCCACCAGCGCGCTCGCGCTAACCGTCGGCGGACTGTCCGCCGGTGGCCATCCGGCCAGAAGCGGCCAGGCGCCCGGCCGGAGGGCGATCGGCGAGACCGCAGGCCACCCTTCGCCGTTCACTCGCACTGGTCCCGGCGTCGGCCAGATGCTCAAGCCCGAATTCGTCGAGCTTGCCGGGGACCTGGTGTACGACCCCGCCGCGCCCATCAAGGTCAGCAACGACCTTGGCCTAGGGCTACCCACGACCAGCCGCGATTTCGCACCGCCCCGCGGGCAGTTGCTTCGCTCCGTCATCGGAACCAGCTATGCCGCGCCGGCAGTCGCTCACGCCGCCGCGCTGCTCTTCAATCGCTACCCCGACGCGAGCCCGAATCTCATCCGTGCGCTGCTCGCGGATAGCGCCCAGCTGCCATCCGAGCGGCCGGCCCCGCTCGACGCCGCTCACGACGACGTGAACGTTCTGCGGACATACGGCTACGGGCGACCGAATGCCGAGCGCGCCTTGGCTTCAACCTCGAACGACGTGCTTCTTGTCACCGAGTCGTCGATCGCACTCGACAGCTTCCAGCTATTCGAAATCCCCTTGCTCCCCCCGGACTTCCTGAGGCGTAAAGGACAACGCTGCATCAGCGTAAGCCTCGCATTCGACCCGCCCACCAGGCAGACCCGTGGTGACTCTTACCTCGGATTGACCATGCAGTTCCATCTGTTCCGCAACGTCGATGCCTCGACGGCCGCCGGCGCTCTCCGAGACTGGACGGCCGCTCCAGCAGGTGTCGCCGAGCAACAGCTCGAAACCGCGCTCGGAGCCATTCCAGCGAGCCAGAAGGTTGACTTCGACCCAGGTAGCAACCTCCGTGGGAAGGGAACGCTCCAGCGCGGCCTTAAGTACGTCGGCAACGCCTCCTGGACCTACGACAGCGGACCACTGATTCTTGCCGTCAGCTGTCTACGCAAGTGGGCTCCCCCTGAGCTCAGCGCACAGCGCTACGCGGTCGTCGCCTCTCTCAAGCACAGTGATCCTGCCGCCGACTTGCACGCTCCGCTCCGAGCCACCATTCAGCCGCGGCCGCGGGTCCGTATTCGCTGAGGCACCGGAGCGTCCGTCTAGCGCAAGACGCACAAGTACGTGAGCTGTGAAGGTCAGGTGGCTCCGGCTCGGCGCCGGCGCCGATCACGCTCCAGCGGACACTCCGGCGAACACCAGTGTCGACATCGACATCGGCCTCGAGCTCGTCGGCGGCGGTATGGAGATACTGGCTGGTGGTGTCGATCGACGCGTGGCCGATGAGCTGCTGCAGGTCCTCGAGCCGCGCAGCGCGGCGTTGCATGTCAAGCGCGGCGAATGTCTGCCGGTGGCAGAGCTTGTCGGGGACGTCGGCGGTCCGCATGACCGGCGCGACAATCTTCCGTAGCGCCTCGGAGGAAATACGGCCGCCGTCGGCGCGGGACGGCGGCCGCGCGGGGCTAGTCGCCGTCGCGGTCGGGCGGCCGAGGCGCGGGAACATGAGCGGGTGTTCGCGGACCTACTCGGGGCGAGCGCGGTGTCCCAAGCGGCAAGAAGCGCATTGCGACCTCGTCGGTGCGAGCTGCGGGCGGTCAGGCCTGCGGGCCACGAGCGCGTGGCGTTCGGTCCGGTACAGCGCCCGCGAAACAAAATTCAGCAGGCAACGATGAGCTGGAACGGCGAGTCAGCCGGAGCCCCCGACGCGTCGTACGTTTGGACCGCAACTTGGCCGTTGCTGTCGCTTATCGTGATGCGCCCTGGCGCGACGACCGAGCCGTCGGTCGAGCCGAGCGTGGCGGTCGCGACGCAGGCACGCGCGGACGAGGCGAACCCGACGACGTACGTCCCCGGAGAACCAGACCGCCCGCCGCTCGCGGCGTTTCCACGCACCAGCGCGCCTGCCGCCGTCATCGCCGCGAAGAAGCGCGCGGCCGGCGCACCCGACGACCCCGCAGGACCCTGCGGCCCAGTCGCTCCACGCAGCGCAGCCTTCGCTTGCTTACTGATATCGAGGGTTGTCACCGAGCCGTTGTGAATCTCGCTCGACCTCACGGCTCCTGCCCGGATCTGATTGGCGCCGACGCTGTCACGCGGCAGACTCAGCGCCGCATAGGAGCTGCCGCCCAGAGCGACGAACAGCGCCAGCGACGCCGTCACGTTCGCGTATGTCATGCGGTCTTTGACCTTCGTCAACATGCTCCGCTCCTCACGCCGGCTGCGCCGGTCACACACCTTGGACAGTCACGTGCACGATCTTCGATCGCCCCGCCGCGTACGGGTATCCGTTCTCACGGGGGATCTTCGCCCGGAACAGGTATCGCTGCCTGCCTCGCGTCCCGTCGAAGCGGTAACCGAACGCCCACGACCCGCGGCTGGACGCGCGCGTGGTCGCGAAGGTCCGCCACCTGCCGCGGACCAGGACCTCGAGCTCGACGAGCTTGCCCTTCTTTGGGATGCGCCCCGTCGCCACGCGTCCGGTGAACCTCACCGTCTCGCCGTTGACCAGGCGCAAGCGGTTCGGGCGCATCGTCGACGTCGACCGGACGTAGAGCACGACCCGCCTGCTCGCCCCGCGAACCTGCGCCGCACCGTCGTAACGAATCTGGATCGTCCGGCTGGGCCCCCGGCGCACGAGGAACGAGAAGCGTCCGGTCTTCGACGTCGTCACCGTGGCGATGAGCCGCGGGAGCGACCGACCGTCGCGAACCTGCGAGAAGGCGCGGACCGCGACGCCCTGCATGGGGTTGCCCTCTGGTGTGCTCAGCCGCCCCCTCACCTGGACGAGCGCGCCGAAGCTCGAATACGCAGCACGGACGAGTTTCACGCGCCCGCGGGTCGCCCGCACCACGCCCGCGGCCAGCCGCGTCTTCAGCCGAAGCGGGAGCTGGATACCGGCCGGCTCCCCGGAGGTGAACGTCGTCGTAAGCCGCTCGTTGCCGGCGACATCCGTCGCCCGCGCCCGGAGCTCGTAGGACCCATCGGATAGCTGCTCGTCGTCGATGACCCCGACGAGGTGGTCGCCTTCGAGGGTCGTCTTCAGCGGTCGCCAGGCCTCGCTACCAGTCTTGCGTATCGCGATCTCGCCGCCCGCGATTCCTGAGCCCTGATCGGCGACGGGCGCGATCAGCCGGGTCGGGTCGTCGGCGCCGGGCGCGATGAGCGAGACGTCCGGGCTGGTCTCGTCCCACCGCAGCGTGACTGGCGCGGCGGCGAGCTGGGCGTCCTGGTTGCCGGCGGCGTCTTCCAGCCACACCCTGAGGTTCCACGCCCCCGGCCCGGGAACCGCAACATGGCTCAGGGCCGTGAGATCGCCTCCGCTTTGACGGCCGGTGACGCAGTCTGCCGACGAGCCGTCGCGGCACAGCGACCAGCGAGCGGCGGCCAGGGGAGCTCCCGTCGCCCGTGGGTTGACCCAGCTGACGTCGAACGCGTTGCTCTTGCGCCAGCCGTCACCGCCGCTGACCGAGAGGGCCTCTGGTGCGCTTGGCGCGGTGTTGTCGACGTGCACCGTGCGCGACGTCTCCGCGACGTTGCCGGCGGCATCGACTGCCCGCATCGACAGCGCGTGGTCCCCGTCGCCGCCGAACCCCTGCGTGGCGAAACGCTCGTCGACTTTCGCCGGCGGGCACGGAGCGCGCAGCGTGTAGTCGCACGAGTTGGTCCGGTGAGCGACCTCCTTGCCGTCGACGGCGATCACGGTCTCGCGGATGCCGGACCCGTCGCCGGCGTCGAACCCGACGCCTTGCGTCCCCGACAGCCAGCCGTCGGACGTCCCCAGCGGGCCGCGCGCTCCCGCGAGACTGGGGCGGGTGTCGTCGGCGACGTGGACGACGGCGTTGCGCAGGCGAAGCGCGGTGACGCCGTTTCGGGAGCAGGCGGCTGCCCCGCAGCGCACGTCAAGCCGAACACGCGGTGCGTTGATCGCGATCGGGCCCCACCGGTTCGGGAAGAACGCGGTGTCCCCGGGAGTCTGGAAGCTGTCGCAGGCGCCGTTGGCCGGCAGGCCCCAGGCCAACCGACCGCCGGTGTCGTTGAGCTGGCTCGCGAGGATCGCCGCTCCGAACGCGCAGTTGTGACGCTGGACCCCCGCGTCGAACGTGATCGATTCGACAGAGGTCCCGGGTGGGGCATCGAAGACGTACGAGGCGGCGCCGAAGGCTCCGGTCACGCCGTTGTCGTAGACGTTGCGGACGGTCATCCCGCCTCCCGCCGGGCAGTCGGTGATCGCGACCATGCCGTTGCTGACCTCGGGAAGGAACGACCCGTTCCCCGGGCTCGGCCAGGTGCTGTCGCACGCGTGGACGTCGTACCCGTTGGCGTGCGCGTCGCTGGCCGCGACGAGCGGTGACGCACCGACCAGGAGCAGTAGCACGACCTGGACCGATCGACGGACCATGTGAAGACCTGCCGGATGAGCGCTCATGCCCCTTAGTCGCGTCACGGGCCGAACTCCCCTCCCCCATTTGTCGAAGCCGCGGCCGGCGCCGGAGCCACAGCGGCGCTCCCGGCGGCGCCCGGCCCGAATTCTGTCGCGCCGGCCGGCGCGGGGGACGGCGACGGCGTGGCCTTGGGCGAGCTCACCGCAACCTCTGCGGCCTTCGCGCTGGCGGTACCGGCGGTGGCGCTCCGCGCCGACCGGGTCCGAGCCCCAGTGGTCCGCTGGGGCGAGGAGCCAAGAATGACCGGGACTCGCACGGACCGAGTCGCTGGTGTCGCCGGTCGAGCGGCGATGGTCTTCACCGGAGCCGAAGGCGTGTCTCCGGCCCGACCAAACGGACGCTCGATGCAGACGGCTGCCGTCGCACCCGCCGCGAGACACGCCGCGACAACCTTGGCCGCGCCCCCGAAGCCGAACGCTCCAGCGATTCCCGTGCTGGTGTGCTCGACAAACCCGCTGGACGATGGCGCTCGGCCGCCACCGACCGACAGCGCCTGCCGGGCCGCTCCGACGGCGTGCTCGCCCCAGTCCAGGACAGCACCGAACGGGCCGCGGCGGCGCTCGAGCTCGAAGGTTGCCGGGGGCGCCGGCAGCAGCACCGCGACGTCGCGCAGGTGCTCGCGCATCGTTCGCAACATCGCGCTGCACTGCGGGTCCTTGTCCACCATCTCCTGCGCACGCTGCCGCTGGGCGTCCGTGGCAATCCCCATCTCGCAGGCCAGCAGCAGGCTCCGTTGGTGACGTTGCCACCGTGACTCGCGCAGTCCGTCGGGCTGGATCTGGTCGAGCACCGCCTTGTAGGCCGCGGTCACGACTTTCTCCATCCGATTCTGGCTCAGGCCGAGTCGTTCGCGGATCTCCGGGCCGGAGAGGTGCTGATCGAAACGCAGCTTCAACACCGCAGCCTGACGCTCGTCGAGCGTCTCGATGACCATCCACAGGACATCGGCGTCGAGTCGCGTGGCAGCATCGTCCTCCACCGCGAACGACCCGTCGGGCGCGTTCTCGAAGACCAGGCTCGACGGGTCCATCGCCTGCGGCCGGTCTCGACGGACTGCGTCCGCGGCACGACGCCAGGCAATCTTCTTCAGTAGCGCCCGGGTGTGGTCGACGTGCTGCCCGCGTGATCGCACCGCGAGCAGTTCCGCCCAAGCCTCTTGATACAGCTCCTCAGCGTCGTCGAACCGCGGGAACTCACATCGCAGCATCGCGTAGACCGCCTCGCGATGGTCGAGGTACTCGCGCTCGAGCTCGGCGCTAGAGATTTGGATTTCGGGGTGGTCGTGACTACGCACGTCAGCGTCAGCTTGTGGGCTGCTGACCGCTCTGTCGCCCAGCATGGCGAACACCCCCTCCCTCGTTCGGGAAGCGGTGCGCCCACTGACCATTGCCGGGAAACGCGCAGCGCGTCGCGTCAGCCGCTCAGCGATGCCGCCTGCAGGTAGACGTCGAGGAGCGAAGCAGCCTCCGCCTCGTTGCCCGGCATGAGATGCCCGTACCGGTCGAAGGTGATCGTGACGCTCGAGTGGCCCATGTAGACCGACAGCGCTTTGGCGTTCACGCCCGCAGCGATCATGAGTGACGCAAACGTGTGGCGGCACTCGTGCAGCCCGATGGGCTTCATGCCGGCGGCCTTCCACGCCCGCTGAGCGCGATCGTTCGCGGTGTTGGGCGAGAACGGCTTCACGGGCGACCGTCCGTAGATCAACCCTTCGGACCAACGGCAGGCCAGCTGCTGCTCGGCGAGATAGGTCTTGAGGACCTGCGGCACCGGAACGGTCCGGGTGCCGGCGCGCGATTTGGGCAGGATGGGGCCGGCTTTCGGGTCCCACGAGCGCTCGACCATGATGAGCCCGGCCTTGAGGTCAACGGCCGACCATTCGAGCGCCAGCAACTCGCCGAGGCGCAGGCCGGCGTACATTGCCGTCGCCCACAGCGCTCGCTCGGATGGCAGCGCGTTCAGGAGCGCGGCCGCTTCGGAGGGCGACGCGATGCGGTCGCGCTTACCGCGGACCGCCGGCAACTCAAGCCCGATCGTCGGGTTGACCGCGACTTCCCCGCGGGCGATCGCGCGCCGGAAGATCGCGCGCACCGGCAGCAGCGTGTTCCGAATGGTCGAGGGGTCGTGGCCCGCGACGAGCAACCGATCCACGAACGCCTGCAGGTCACCCCTCCGCACATCGTTCAGCCGGATGTGGCCCAGCTCCGGGACCACGCGCAAGCGCATCGCCTGCTCGTAGCCGCGGATCGCGCTTGGCTTGTACTCGTCACCCGAGCGCGTGCGGATCGCGCCGCCTCGAGCGCCATCGAGCCACGCGGCCGAAGCCTCACCGAGGCGCGGCAGGCGAACCGCACTCAGCGTCCCCTTGCGGACTTCCACCAGAGCGTCCTGCCGCCAGACCTTTGCCTCGCTCAACGAGTCAAACGTCTTCTTCAGCCGACGCTTCGTGCCAGCGTCGTACACCATGGCCCGGTACTTCGGACGACAGCGACATGTGCCGCCCGTGGCGACGGGACATGTCGAAGCGTGACGAACTTCGATTCCGAGATTCTTGCGGGACAACGGATGACCTCCGGGTGCGTGAATGGACTCATCGCCCCTGGTGCCGATCGACGTCGAGCGCGCGCTGCGCGTTCTCCTCGAGCCAGTGCTCGAGCTCGCTGATCGGGATCAGGCGTCGACGCCCACGACGGACCACGCGCAACTCATGCATGACGTGTTCCTCCAGGAAGTCGACGCTGACACCAAGGGCGTCGGCCGCCTCGCGCTTGGAAAGCGCCAGACGTCCGAGCGCAGCCACGTCAGCTCGCTCGCGTTGTTCCTCAATCGCCTGACGCAGGACGCCCATGGTCCTTTGTCGTGCGACCCGCTGTTCTCCCGCCCCCGAGCTGTCCCAAGCTCTATCGCTCGGGACAGTTTTGGGACAGTCGTCGCCCGTATCAGGCGGTCTTGACCGGTCTTGAGCCGTGTTTGCGGCTCGTCGTCCAGCACCAACGCGACGTTGGAAAAACGGCTCTGGTGCTGGGATATCACGGTCTGAGGCGGAGAGACAGGGATTCGAACCCTGGGTACGGCTTACACCGCACAACGGTTTTCGAGACCGCCCCGTTCAACCACTCCGGCATCTCTCCGTGCCCGCCGCACCCGGCGGGCCCTGCAGGGTAGCGGGCGGCGGGCACGCCGCGACCGGACGTGCCCGCGACGGGCGCGTCATGCTTGCGCGCGATGCCGGAGCCCGCCGACCCGCTGATCGCGCACTTCCTCAGCCTGGGCTTGATCGACGCCGAGGACACGCCGGTCATGGCGGACCTGCTGGACCAGGCGCGCGGCACGCTCGGGGTGCCGTTCGACGAGCCCGACCTGCTGAGCGTCGCCCAGGCGTTGGGGCGGGGCGCCGAGCGGGTCGCCGCGGCCGGGGCCGACGTGGCGGTGCGCCGGCTGCGGGAGCTGCCGGAGACCGAGCGCGAGGCGGCCGTCGACGCCTGGATCGAGGCCCTGGTGCGGACGACGACGGCCGGGTTCGGCGTCCTCTACGCCCACCGCCTGCGCCGGATCGTGCGCCGCCGGCTGGAGGCCTCGCACCGGACGGACGACTCCAGCCCGCCGCTGACCGTGGCGTTCGTGGACCTGCGAGGCTCCACCGCGTTCATGCTCGGCGGCAGCCCCGGCGAGATCGAGGCCCTCAGCGACGAGCTGTACGCCGTGGGCCAGGCGGTGGCCAGCCGCCACGAGGTCGCCGCCGGCAAGTTCCTCGGTGACGGCGTGCTGCTCGTGTCCGCCGATCCGGACCGGCTGGTGCGGGCGGCGTGCAAGACGGTCTCGGAGCTGGGCCGGCGCACGCCGCTGCGCGCCGGCGCCGGGGTCGCGCACGGCTTCGTCATCCGCCGCGCGGGCGACTGGCACGGGACGCCGGTCAACCTCGCGGCCCGCCTGGCCGAGCTCGCGCACCCGGACGAGATCCTCCTGGACGCGGACGCCGTGCCCCCCGCCACCACCGTGGACGGCTGGCGCGACGTGCAGCCACGCGGCCTCGCGGACGCTCGCCGGGTCGCCGTCGTGCACGCCCCCTGACGCCGAGGGTACGCTCGCGGCGTCCCGGCCTGCCCAAGGTGAACCGTCATTCCGCTCGGATAGAGCAGGTCAAGTGACGGCTCAGACGCGAACCCCACGCCCACGTAAGGTGAACCGTCACTCCGCTCGGACAGAGCAGGTCAAGTGACGGCTCACATCGTCCCTGCCAGTCCGCCTCACCAAGACCGTGCGCGCCGCACGGCCACGCCTCCCCGGACCGCAGGCACACAGCCCGCCGACTACCGGCGCCGGGCGGCGAAGAACGCCCGCAGCAGCCCCGCGCACTCGTCGGCGAGCACGCCGCCGACGACCGCGGGCCGGTGGTTGAGCTGCGGCACGTCAAGCAGATCCATGACCGAGCCCGCCGCCCCGGCCTTCGGGTCGGCCGTCCCGAAGACGACGCGCGGAACCCGGGACAGGACGATTGCCCCCGCGCACATCGCACACGGCTCCAGCGTCACCACCAGCGTGGCGTCCAGGACCCGCCACGAGCCGACCGCGGTCGCCGCGGCCCGGAGCGCGAGGATCTCGGCGTGCGCCGTCGGGTCCTGGCGCAGCTCGCGCTCGTTGTGCCCGGCCCCGAGGACGGCACCGGAACCGTCCACCACGACGGCGCCGACGGGCACATCACCATGGGCGGCGGCGGTCCGTGCCTCGTCCAGCGCGAGGTGCATCGCCGCCACGTCGGCGGGTTCGGGCGTCAGCGAGGTGACCGCGGGCACGACCTCATTGTGCCGACCACCGCGCCGTTTCCCGGTCTGGCCGTGTTCTGACGCGTGCCACACTGCTCTGCGCCGTCCGCGCGCAGGGTGTTGACCGCCCCACCACCCTGCCCGCCACCCTCCGACCCCGACGCGGGCCCGATCGCACCAGGTTCGCCACCGACGCCGCGCTCGTCGGCGTGACGGCCGCGCTCTTCGCCGCGCTCGGCGCGCCGGCGGCGCCGGCGGCCACCCCCGGGACGTCGGATCGGCCCGCCGAGGTCGTCGTGCGCTTCAAGGCCACGACCACCGCCGCGACCCGTGCCGGAGTCCTGCGCGCCGTGGGCGTCCGGAGCACGACCCCCGGGGCCGGCGGGGCCGTCGTCGGAGGCCTGAAGCCCGGGGCCGACGCCGGCCGCGCCGCCCACCGCCTGACCGTCCGCGCGCCGGTGGCGTGGGCGTCCCCGGTGCTGTCGGCCCACCTGGCCGGCTTCTCCCCCAACGACTCCGGCAGCGCCGCCTGGAGCGCGCGAACGGGCGCGTGGACGCGGCGCCAGTGGGACCTCACCGGCCCGTTCGGCATCCGCGGCCCCGAGGCGTGGGACCTCGCCCGCGCCGACGGGGTCCGCACCTCCGGCGGGCGCGGCGTCGTCGTCGCCGTACTGGACACCGGCGTGGCCTACGCCAGACGTGGCCCCTACCGGCGGTCCCCGGACCTGCCGGCCGCCCGGATGGTCCGCGGCCGCGACTTCGTCGACGACGACAACTACCCCAACGACGCCAACGGCCACGGCACGTTCGTGTCCGGGGTCATCGCCGCCGCCGCCAACAACCGCTTCGGCATGGTCGGCGTCGCCTACGCGGCGAAGATCCTCGCGGTCCGGGTCCTGGACGCCCACGGCGAGGGTTCATCCGCCCGCGTGGCGCGCGGCATCCGCTACGCCGTCGACCACGGCGCGCGCGTCGTCAACGTGTCGATCGAGCTGACCGAACGCGACCGGCCCGTCTCCCTGACCAGCACCCCGGACATCCGGTCGGCGCTGCGCTACGCCCGCAGCGGAGGGGTCACCGTCGTGGCCGCCTCGGGCAACTCCGGCGTCACCAACGTCCCGGCACGGCGCTACAGCTCGTTGCTCATCCAGATCGGCGGCACCACCGAGCGCGGCTGTCTGGCCGGCTACTCCAACGCCGGCCCGGGCGTGACGCTCGTCGCCCCCGGCGGCGGGGACGACACGTTCCTGAACGCCGGACCCCAGTGCCGGCCCGGGGAGCCGGACGGCCGGCCGATCCGCCAGATCACCTTCCGTGCCAGCGCGCCCGGGCGCTTCGTGGCGCCCAGCGACTACGTCGGGACCTCCATGGCCGCCCCCCACGTCTCGGGGACGATCGCGCTGATGCTCGCCGCCGGCACCCTCGGCGCCGAACCGACGCCGAGCGCGATCGCCCGCCGCCTGCGCGACACCGCCCGGCCGATCGGGCCGTCGCGCTATTACGGCGCCGGGCTGCTGGATGCGGCTGCCGCCCTTGGTGCGCCGGCGGTGCCGGCCGACGCGCCGCCGCCCGCCGGCTGACACCCCCGGGGGCTACGGCGACCCCGACCGTCAGGCGGGCGCGGCGACCGTCGCCTGGTACGTCTGGCGGATCCCGTCGGCCAGGGACGTCCGCGCGACGAAGCCGAGCTCCTCGCGCGCCCGGGTGGCGTCCAGGGCGCTGCGCTGCAGCTCGCCCAGGCGCGCGTCGGCGAGCTCGGTCTGCAGGCTGGTGCCGTCCGGCAGGGCGGCGTCCAGCGCGGCGACGACCTCCAGCAGCGAGGACTCCACCTGCGTGCCGACGTTGTACTCACCGCGCGCGTCCGGGTGCTCGGCGGCCAGCAGGTTCGCCGCCACGATGTCCCCGACGTAGATGTAGTCGCGCGTCTGCGTGCCGTCGCCGAAGATCGTGGCCGTCCGGCCGGTCGCCGCCCGCCCGCAGAAGATGGCGATGACGCCGGCCTCCCCGGCCGGGTCCTGGCGCGGGCCGTAGACGTTGCCGTACCGGACGGTGACCGCCTGGAAGCCGTACAGGCGCGTGGCCCAGGCGCAGTACTGCTCGGCGCACTGCTTGGACTGCCCGTAGGCGGCCAGCGGCTTCGGCACCACCGTCTCGGGGGTCGGGATGAGGTCCACGTCCCCGTAGATCCCGCCGCCGGTCGACGTGTTGACCAGGCGGTGCGCGCCCGAGGTGCGGGCGGCCTCCACGACGTTGATGGTCCCCAGCACGTTGACCGCGGCGTCGAAGGCCGGGTCGGCAATCGACCGGCGCACGTCGGCCTGCGCGGCGAGGTGGAAGACGATTTCGGGGCGCGCCTCGGCGAACACCCCGGCCAACGCCTCCGCGTCCCGGATGTCCGCCACATGCAGGCGGGCGCCGGCGGCCATCGCCCCCGACAAGTTGGCCTCCCGCCCGCTGGACAGGTCGTCGACGACGGTGACCGCGTCCCCCCGGGCCACGAGGGCGTCGGTGAGGTTGGAGCCGATGAACCCGGCTCCGCCGGTGACCAGTGCGCGCATCAGGCCGGATCCTAGTGCGCGTCAGATCGTGCGGACGATGAGGACGCTGCACGGCGCGTGGTGGCTGACCTTGTTGGGCACGGAGCCCAACAGAAAGCGCTTGGCCCCGGTCATGCCCTTGTTGCCCACGACGATGAGGTCGGCGCCCTGCTCCTCGGCGACGTCGAGGATCGCGTCGGCCGGATCGCCCTGGATGGCGTGCGTGGTCACGTCGCCCACCCCGGCGGCCTCCCCGGCCTCCGCCGCCGCGCGCAGCGTGGCGTCGACGTCCTCGCGGGGGTTGACCATCCACTGCAGGTCGGCGGGGACCTCGCTGGGCTCCAGGCGCAGGCGGTCGGCCGCGACCGGCTCGTAGGCGCTGACCACGTGCAGGCGCGCGCTGAGCGACATCGCCAGGGCGACCGCCTCGTCGACCGCGGCGCGGGCCGTTTCGGACCCGTCGGTGCCCACCACGATCGATCGGAACATGGGCCCATCGTAGCCCCGCCCCACGGAGGCGATCGTGACCTCCCAGGCTCCCGCCACCAGCCCCAGCGAGTGGTCGGCACGCCACCGCGTCCCCCCTGCTCGACGAGCAGGGCCCGGCGGTCGGCACCAACTGGAGTGCTATGCGGTCCTTTGAAGGCAAGCGGCACCGCCGCAGCGGCCGGAGGCTACCGGCACCGTGACCCGGCGACGGTCGTCCCCCATTGCGATCCGCCATGCTGGAGCCGTGATCGACCTGCACTGTCACATCCTCCCGGGCATCGACGACGGGCCCGTGACGCTCGAGGAGTCGCTGGCGATCGCCGATGCGGCCATCGCGGCGGGAACGGCGACGATCGTCGCCACATCGCACGTGTCCTGGGACTACCCGGGCAACACCGCGACGCTGCTGGCCACGAAGGTCGACGAGGTCAACGCCGCCCTGCTGGACCGGCGGATGGATCTCGAGGTGCGCCCCGGGGCCGAGGTCGCGCTGACCCGTGCGCTGGACCTTGCCGACGCGGAGCTGACGGCGCTGCGGCTGGGGGGCGGACCGTGGCTCCTGCTGGAGTGTCCGCTGAGCCCCGTGGCCGCCGGCGTCGAGCAGGGGATCCAGGCGCTGCGCGAGCGCGGCCACGAGCAGATCGTCCTCGCCCATCCCGAGCGCGTGCCCGCCTTCCAGCGTGACCCCGACATGTTGGCCCGCCTGGTCAACAGTGGCGTGCTGACCTCGGTGACCGCCGGGGCGTTCGTCGGACGCTTCGGCAAGGAGGTCCAGCGCTTCGCCCGGCGCCTGCTGGCCGACGGGCTCGTGCACGATGTGGCCTCCGACGCGCACTCGGTCGGGCGCCGGCCGCCGGAGATCGTGCCGACGCTCCGCGAGACGGGCCTGGACGACCACCAGATCGACCACCTGGCGCGAGCGATGCCGCTGGCCATCCTGCAGGGGACGCCGCCGCCGCCGTCGCCGCCGATGCCCGCGGCGCCCCGCGGAGGCGTGATGAGCCGACTGCTCGGCCGGTGACCGCAGGGGCGCCGCTCAGGCGAGCTTCGTGATCGCGATGATCATGGAGGCCAGGATGAGCACGACGAGGACGGTCTGCATCCAGATCCAGGTGGGCGACATACCTGGCCATGATGGCGGGCCCGGCGTTCCGGTGACGCGCGACATCCTCGTCTGCAGCCACAGCCCGCAACTCGGCGGCGGCCAGGCCCTTCGCAGGGTGCGAGCGCGGGCAGCGCGGGCAGCGCGGGCACGCACTCGTGCGACGCGCCGGCGGGCGGAGCTGACGACCACGGTCGAGGACCTCGGATAGCGTGCCCGCACGGATGACCCGCGACGAGATGCGTACCGTCGGCCTGCTGTTCGGCGAAGAGCTCGCGCTCGGCCTCGTCGAGCCCGGGCAGGTCGACGTCCCGGAGGTCCGCAAGGCCGTCCGCTCGCACCCGGTCCCGTCCCGGGTCAGCCGCTTCTTCCAACGCGTCCAGCAGCGCCGCGGCGCCCTGACCTACGACCGCTACAGCGTGCAGCCGATGATGGCCGCCCGGCGCGCGGTGCTCGGCGACGCGGCCGCGGGCCGGCCCAAGGTCCTCGTCCGCGCGGACGAGTTCCCGCACTGGGAGGCGTGGGACAAGCCCGAGCTGTACGGCACGCAGGCCGGACGCCACTTCCACGCGACGATGACCGCCGCCGATGTCCCCTACCTGATGGCGGTCACGCCGCGGATCCCCCGCCAGGGCAGCGACGCGGACGGGACCGCGGATCGCCCGCACACCGACGACGAGCTCGAGCTCCTGGCGCAGATGCGCCGTGACGGCGTCGCCTTCGCCGTCCACGGCCTGGACCACCGCACCCGCCACGCCAATCCCCGGCGCCACAGCGAATTCACCGGGCTGCGCCGCGCCGACGTGGCCGAGCGCCTGGACACCGCCCAGGGCCTCCTTCGGGACCAGGCGCTGCACGCCGACGTCTTCGTGCCGCCGTGGAACCGCTTCGATGCCGGGTCGTGGACCGAGCTCGCCTCCCGGTTCGACGTCGTCTGCGGGGGGCCGGAGAGCATCGGGACGATGGGCTTCCACATGACCCCGAGCTGGCGCGGGGAGGCCGTCTGGCTGCCGGCGTACGCGCCGCTGTACGGACGGGCCGAGGATGTGCTGCCTGCGGTCCGGGCGCTGCTGGAGCAGGAGACGGCGCTGTGGGTGCCCGTCGTCCTGCACTGGGGCGGGGAGCGCGACCGCGACTGGCACGCCCTGGACGAGCTGTGCGCGCTGTTGGGGTCGGAAGGGCTGGCTCGCCCGTGGGAGGACTTCCTGCTGGCGGCGAGAGCGAGCCGACAGCTCGCCGGAACGATGGAGCGAGATCGGGAGCGAGAGCACGGATGAAGACCGTGGGCGTCATGACCACCACGGCCTCGGCGGGCCGCTCCTGCAGCACGGAGTTGATCGTCCATGGCGACCAGCGCCCCGCGGATCGTCCCCCAAACCCTAGCCCCCATCCCCCGTCGACGGTACCTCGGCCGCGGACGGCCGCCACACTGTCTGCGCATGTGCGCGCAACTGCCCGAGGCCGACGCCGCTCCCGCCTCGGGTCTGATCCGGGGCCCGACCCGCCCACCGCATCCGAGCGACCGGACTCGGCCGCTCGGGGTGTACGTCCACGTGCCGTTCTGCCAGACCCGCTGCGGGTATTGCGACTTCAACACCTACACCGCGCAGGAGCTCCGCGGGGGCGCCACACGCTCGGCCTACGCCGCGCAGGCGCTGGCCGAGCTGCGCCTGGCCCGCCAGGTGCTGCACGGCGACCCCCGCCCCGCGGCGACCGTCTTCGTCGGCGGCGGCACGCCCACCCTGCTGGCCGCGGAGGACCTCGGCGCGATCCTGCGCGGCGTGGGCGAGCAGTTCGGGGTGGCTCCGGGCGCCGAGGTCACCGTCGAGGCCAACCCCGACGCCGTGGGCCCCGCGGCGCTGAGCACGCTGCGGGAGGCCGGCTTCACCCGCGTGTCGATCGGCATGCAGAGCGCGGTGCCCGCGACGCTCGCCACGCTGGACCGCACGCACACGCCCGGCCGGGTGGCCGCCGCGGTGGACGAGGCGCGGGCGGCGGGCTTCGAGCAGGTGAGCCTGGACCTCATCTACGGCACCCCCGGCGAGAGCGCCGCCGACTGGGACCACACGCTGGACGCGGCCCTGGCCTGCGCACCGGACCACGTCAGCGCCTACGGGCTCATCGTCGAACCGGGAACCCGCTTGGCCGCCCAGGTTCGGCGGGGCGACCTGCCGGCCCCCGACGACGACGTCATGGCCGAGCGCTACGCCCGGACCGACGACCGGCTCAGCGCCGCCGGACTGACGTGGTACGAGGTCTGCAACTGGGCCCGCCGGCCCGCCGCGGCGTGCCGCCACAACCTGGGCTACTGGCAGGACGGGGACTGGTGGGGGATCGGGCCCGGCGCCCACTCGCACGTCGACGGCACGCGCTGGTGGAACGTGCTGCACCCCTCTGCGCACGCCGGGCGCCTGATCGCCGGTCGCTCCCCCGCGGCGGGGCGTGAGATCCTGACCGCGGGCGAGCGCCGCTTCGAGGCCATCATGCTGCGCTCGCGCCTGCGCGACGGGCTCGGCGTGGAGGTTCTGTCGCCCGCAGCAGTGCCGGCGGCGCGGCGTCTGGCGGGCGACGGCCTGGTGTCGCGGGCGGACCTGGAGGCCGGCCGGATCGTCCTCACCCTCCAAGGCCGCCAGAAGGCCGACCTCGTGGTCCGCGAGCTCACCGACTGACGGTCCGGCGTAGCCGCGTGCGTCACCCGAGGACGAGCTCGGCCGCGGTGCGAACCAGCCCCGCGTCGCCGCCGACCAGCAACGTGGTGACCTGCGAGTCGCGCCACGCCTCCAGGTCGTGACGGACCTTGACGACCGGACCGATGAGCGCGAGCTGCTCCACGAGTGCGGTGGGCACGGCGGCGGCGGCTGCGTCCCTGCGCCCGGCGAGGAAGTGCTCGGCGATCACCTCCACCTCGGCCTCGAAGCCCATGCGGACAGCCACGTCCGCGTGGAAGTTGGTGCCCTTGGCCCCCATCCCGCCGAAGTACAGCGCGTACATCGGGCGCAGCGCGTCGGCGGCCGCCTCCACGTCGTCCATGACGATGAGCGGGACGGTCGCGCAGACCTCGAAGTCCGCGGCCGTCCGCCGGGCGCCGTGGCGGGCGAAGCCGTCGGCCAGCGCGTCGCGGTAGAAGGCCTCGTGGTGGGGTGAGTAGAACAGCGCCAGCCAGCCCTCACACAGCTCGGCGGCCAGCGCGATGTTCTTCGGGCCCTCGGCGCCCAGATAGACGGGGATGTCGGCCCGCAGCGGGCGGATCGAGCTCTTCAGCGGCTTGCCCAGCCCGGTCGGCTCGGGCCCGCCCTCCCCGCCGGCGTACGGCAGCTCCAGCTGCGGGCCGTCGGCGGTCACCGGGCCTTCTCGGGCCCAGATGTCGCGCATGATCGCGATGTACTCGCGGGTCCGGGCCAGCGGCCGCTTGAACGGCTGTCCGTACCAGCCCTCGACGACCTGCGGGCCGGAGACGCCGACCCCGCAGACAAAGCGCCCGCCGGACAGGTGATCCATCGTCATCGCGGCCATCGCGGTGGCCGCCGGGGTGCGGGCACTCATCTGCAGCAGGGCGGTCCCGAGCTGCACCGTGCGCGTCGACGCGCCCCACCAGGCCAGCGGGGTCAGCGCGTCCGAGCCGTAGGCCTCGGCGGTCCAGATCGAGTGCAGGCCTAGCCGGTCGGCCTCGGCCACCGCCTCGACCGCCCCGGGGGGCGGGCCTCCGGCCCAGTAGCCGGTGTTCAGGCCGAGCTTGAGGTCACCCATCCGCCGACCGTACCGGCAAGGCCGTCAGCGATCGTCGGGCGGGGCGGGCTCGGCGCCGTCCAGACACGCCCGGGCCTTGACCTCAGTCGCGAAGACCCTGCCGCTCGCGCCGGTGCTGCGCAGGAGCGATGGCCGTGGAGCAGCATCCCTGCCGCCTCCGTGCATGACTGCGAAAACCACCAGTTCGGCTTGACCGGCTCCGATAGACCCGGGGCCCGCGGTATCAGCGCCCGTAGAGGGCGACGCGCTGGCCGTTGGTCTTGCCCCCGGCGTCGCTGCACAGCCACACGAGGGTGTCGGCGATGTCCTCGGCGTCGGTGAACGTCTTGAAGGGCTTGTCGGGCGCGGCGGTGCGCTGCTCCGGGGTGACCAGCGCGTTGATGGCGACGACATTTGCGGTCGAGCCCCGGTCGGCGGTCTTGAACGCATCGGCGAGCGCGAAGGTCCACGCCTCGGCGGCCGCCTTGGCAGCCGCGTACGCGGCGTTCTCGTGCGAGGGCTCCACCGCCTGCCGCGCGCCGATCATCACGTAACGCCCGCAGCCGGAGTCGTTGAGCGCGTCGTGGAAGGCGCGCGAGGTGTTCTGGACGGTGCGGACGAGCAGGTCGTGCATGGCGTCCCAGTCCTCCATCGGAGCGCTGGCCAGCGTGGTGCCGCCCCGCCAGCCGCCGACGAGGTGCAGCAGGCCGTCGACGCCGCCGAAGCGGCTGCGGACCGACGCCGCCCAGCGCCGCGTCGCGACCTCGTCCAGCAGGTCGACGACCTGGCAGTCCACCCGCTCCGCCGGCACCCCGAGCTCGGCGGCGAGGATCTCCAGGGCCGGCAGGTCGCGGCCGGTGAGCGCCACCGTCGCGCCCGCGGCGGCGACGGCGCGCGCGACGTACGGACCCAGCGAGCCGTTGGCCCCGGCGATCGCGATGGTGCGCCCCGCGAGCGCCCTGGCGTCAAGAGTCATGCGGCGACGGTAGCGATCCCCGCGCCGGGCGCGCGGATCCGCGTCCCGTGACCCGACGCGGACACGCGGCGCGCAATTGCGGGTTTGCATACTGGTCCAACCAGTTGGTACCGTGGGATCCATGGTGCCGACGCGAGCCCCCGTCTCCACCGCCGTCTACGACGCGCTCCGCGCCGACGTGCTCGGCGGCCGCCTGGTCACCGGTGACGCGATCCCGTCCGAGCGGACGCTGAGCGAGCATTTCGCCGTCAACCGGCACGCCGTCCGGGAGGCGGTCAAGCGCCTGCAGCAGGCGGGCCTTGTCCAGGTGGCCCACGGCGGCGCGACGCGGGTGCGCGACTGGCGCGCCACCGGCGGCCTGGAGCTGCTCGCCGACCTGCCGGCCTCCGGTGACCCGGACGCGGTCCGGGCCGGATACGAACTGCGGGCGTGCCTGGCCGCCGAGGTCGCCGCGCGCGCGGCCGACCGCGCCCCACGGGACCACCGCTCGGACCTGCGCGCGCGGTCCGACGCCCTGTCCGCCGCGCGCGACGGCGGCGACGAGCGCGCCGTGCTGGACGCCTACCGCCGCCTGTGGGACGTGCTCGTGGACGCCGCGGACAACGTTGCCTACCGCCTGGCCTACAACAGCCTGCTGGCCTCCGAGGACGCAGCCGGCGACGTCACCCGTCCCCTCCTGCGAGCGGAGCTTCACGACGCGGCCGGCGTCGAGACCCTCGTGGCCGCCGCGCTCGACGGCGACGGCGGGGCCGCGCGCGATGCCGCCACTACGCTGTGCGCGCACACCCTGGCCGCCCTGTCCCCCGAAGCGGCGCGCGCCCGATGATCGAGGTCGCCGCCTACGCCGCCCCCTTCTACCTGCTGATGATGTGGGTCGAGATCCTCGCCTTCCGCCGGGAGCGCCGCGAGCAGACCTCCGAGGCCGCTGCCCGCACGCTCGTCGGCTACGAGCGGCGGGACACGCGCACCTCGCTGACCATGGGCGCGGGCAGCGTGCTGGTCAACGCGTTCTGGCACCTGGTGCTCATCGCCGTATGGGCGGCGGCGTTCACGCTCAGCCCGCTGGAGATGGACGCGGGCGACTGGTGGATCTGGCCGCTGCTGTTCGTGCTCGACGACCTGGCGTTCTACGTCTACCACCGCGTCGGGCACGAGGTCCGGGTCTTCTGGGCCAGCCACGTCGTGCACCACTCCAGCGAGCACTACAACCTCTCGACCGCGCTGCGTCAGCCGTGGGTGCCGCTGACGCTGCCGTTCTGGCTGCCCCTGGCGCTGCTGGGCTACAAGCCGTGGATGATCCTGCTGGCCCAGTCGTGGTCGTTGATCTACCAGTTCGGCCTGCACACCGAGCGCATCGGGACCCTCCCCCGGCCGATCGAGCTGGTCTTCAACACGCCGTCGCACCACCGCGTGCACCACGGCGCCAACGACATCTACCTGGACCGCAACTACGGCGGCGTGCTCATCGTGTGGGACCGCCTGCTGCGCAGCTTCCAGGGGGAGACCGAGCGGGTGCGCTACGGCCTGACGGCGAACATCCGCACGTTCAACCCGCTGCACGTCGTGGGCCACGAGTACGCGGCGATCTGGCGCGACCTGCGCACCAGCCGGCGCTGGCGTGACCGCGCCGGATACCTGCTGCGCGGGCCGGGATGGGCGCCGCGCGCCGCCGCCGCGCCTCATGACGCCACCGCGGTCGCCGACGAGACGGTCCCCGCCGCCGTCACCCCCTGACCGAGCGGCCCCTCGCCCCGCCTCGCGATGTGAACGGAGGTTCAGTGCTGTACGACGATCGCCAGGTTCCACGCACGGCAGCGACGGCCAGGCAGAATGCAGCACTATGACCTCAACCCTCTCCCTGTCCGACCGCACGCTGTTCATCTCCGGCGCCAGCCGCGGCATCGGCCTGGCCATCGCCCTGCGTGCCGCCGCCGATGGGGCCAACGTCTGCCTCATGGCCAAGACCGACCGGCCCGATCCGCGGCTGGAGGGGACCGTCCACACGGCCGCCGCGCAGATCGAGGCAGCCGGCGGGCAGGCGCTGGGGATCGTCGGCGACATCCGTGACGACGAGGCCGTCGACGCCGCGGCGGCCGCGTGCGCCGAGCGTTTCGGCGGCATTGACATCTGCATCAACAACGCCAGCGCGATCGCGCTGGCGGGCGTCCAGGACCTGCCGATGAAGCGCTACGACCTCATGCAGGACATCAACACGCGCGGCACCTACGTCGTGACGCGAGCCTGCCTGCCCCACCTGCTGCAGTCCACCAACGCGCATATCCTCACGCTGTCCCCGCCGCTGAGCGCCGACCCGAAGTGGTTCGGCCACCACGTCGCCTACACGATCGCCAAGTTCGGCATGAGCATGTGTGCCCTCGGGTTCTCCGAGGAGCTCCGCGAGCACGGCGTGGCCTCCAACACCCTGTGGCCGCGGACGATGATCGCCACCGCCGCGGTCGCCAACCTGCTCGGCGGCGAGGAGGCGATGTCCCGCTCGCGCCGTCCGGAGATCATGGCCGACGCGGCCCACGCGATCCTCACCTCCGACGCCCGCGAGCTGACCGGCCGGTTCCTCATCGACGACGAGGTCCTGCGCGACCGGACCGGCGTCACCGACCTGTCGGGCTACCTGGGCGACGGCGCACGCGAGGAGGACCTCATCCCCGACCTCTTCGTCGAGCCGGCCTGACCCCGGCGCGGGCGGGCGCTTGCACCGCTGGCAACCGCCGGGCGGGCGGCCTACCGTCCTGCGCTGACCACCGCCCCGCCGGTGGCCGTTCGCATGCCCGCCGCCCGCCTCCTCATCCCGCGTCCGCTGCTCGCGGCGATGCTCGGCCTCGCCGTGGTCGCCGGCCTGGCCCTGTTGCCTTCCGGCCACGGCGCGGGGGCGACCGCCCGCGCGGCCGACACCGGGGCGCTGCAGTCCTCCATCGACGCCGCCAAGCGCCGCGAGGCCAAGCTCGGCAGCTCCGCCGCGCGTCTTGGTCGTCTCGAGCAGTCGGCCACCCGCGCGATCGCCCTGCTGGAGGGACGCCTGAGCAAGGCCCAGGCCGAACTGGACCGCGCCCAGGCCCGCCTGGCCGACACCGAGACGCGGCTGGGCAAGGCACGGGAGCGGCGGGTGCGCCTGCGCAAGCGGCTGACCGAGGTGCGCGCGACGCTGAGCGACGTCCTGCGGTCCCGCTACGAGACGGGGCGGCTGGACTGGACCGACATCGTCCTGCAGGCCCAGAGCTTTGGGACCCTGATGGAGCGCGTCGAGTTCCTGCGCCGGATCCAGGATCGCAACGCCGCGGTCCTGGACGAGGTCCGCGACGCGAAGGCGGAGGCGACAGGGCAGCAGCGCACGTACGCGCGCCTGCTGCCGGAGCGGCAGTCGGCAGCGAAGGCCGTCCTCGCCCGCCGCGACTCCCTGGCCCAGATCCGGGTCGGCCTCAACGCGCGACGCGACGCCTTCGCCCGGGCCCGCGCCGCCCAGCAGGCCGCGCTGAGCGCGACGCGTGCCAACCGCAAGGGCGCGCAGAAGCGCCTGAAGGAGGTGCTGGCCGAGCAGGAGCGGGCTGCCGCCCGCGCCGCCGTCTCCAAGGTGGGTCCCGGCGGGCCGTGGGCGATCCCGTGGGCGATCGTCCAGTGCGAGTCCGGCGGCCAGAACGTGGGCCCGAACTCGGCGGGAGCGTCAGGCTACTACCAGTTCATCGTCTCCACATGGAAGGGCCTGGGCGGGTCCACGCCGCAGGCCTACCAGGCCTCCAAGGCCGAGCAGGACCGCCTGGCCGCCCGGCTGTGGAACGGCGGGGCCGGCGCGGGCAACTGGGACTGCGCGGCGATCGTCGGACTGCGCTGAGGGCGCGGAGCCACGCGGCGGGCACGCCCGGGTAGGCTGCCGCGCCATGCCCGGCTTCCTCATCACCAAGCAGATCAACGCCCCGATCCAGACGGTCTTCGACGTCCTGACCGACCATGAGGGCTACAGCGCGTTCCTGCCCGGCCCCGCGAAGGCCGAGCTCGAGACCCCCGGCACGCCGGACCGCAACGGGGTCGGCGCCGTCCGCAAGATCGTCGTCGCCGGCCCGCCCGTGCGCGAGGAGGTCTACCGGTACGACGCGCCCACGCACTTCTCCTACGGGATCGTCTCCGGCGCCCCGGTCTCCGACCACCACGGCGACGTCGTGCTCGAGGAGCGCGCGGGCGGCACGTTCATGACCTACCGCGTGACCTTCGACGCCGCGCTGCCGCTGCGGACGGTCCTGCAGGGCGTGATGCGGGTGGCCGTCGGCCAGCTGGCCGCCGGGATCGTCAAGACCGCGGAGTCGCGGGCCGCCTGACCGCCGCTGCTCCAGGCGGGGGCCGGGCGGGTGCCGTGGCCTGAGGGTGTCGCTCACGGTGCGCCGCCGGGGCACCGGCCGGCGGGAAGGGTCCACAGTCGCCGCCGCACCTTTACCGGCTCAAGGCCCGCCAACGTGCGATACCGGCAACGGGAGCCGCGACCGTCCGACCGGCGCCGCACGTCCTCGGGCCCCACGCCCGCCAACGTGCGACACCACGCCCGACAGGCCGCCGATCCTCCGATCCCGCAGCTTGCCGAGCAACGGCAGCCCTGACCGCCCGACCGGCATCGGACGTCCCCCGGCCCACGCCCGCCAACGTACGACGCCAGGTCCCGCAGCCCGGCGTCGCACCTTCCCGGGCTGGCCCCGGCATCGCCGCCCAAGAAGACAGGCCCGGCTGCTCGCCGCGGCACCTGGGCACGAAGTCGTGACGGTCTGGGCATACGTTCGTGGTTGTCCCGTCGCAGCACCGCCAGTCACGCTCCACCCGTGACCGTCCGCCAGCCCGCCGACCGCTCCTCCGGTGCCACACGATGGCTGGCGGTGCGCCGGTCGGCGGCCCGCCAGGAGGACGTGGTGAGCCTGCACCAGCTGACCACAGGGGGACTTTCGCCCGACGAGGTGCGCCACGCGGTCTCAGTGGGGCACCTGCAGCGAGTGGGTCGCGGCGTGTACGCGTGGGGCGCGCGGCCCCCTCTTCCGCGGACTCGCTGCTGGTCGGCGCTCCTGGCCTACGGACCGGGCTCGGCGTTGAGTCACCGCACCGCCGCGGTCCTGTGGTCGCTGGTCAAGCACCTCGGGTCGGTTCTCCACGTGACCAGCCCGACCCGCCGTCGCGACCGCCACGGGATCCGTGCCCACGAGGCGCCCCTGCGCGACGAGGATGTCGTCACGCGCGAAGACGGACTCCGGGTGACGACGCTGCCTCGGACGCTGCTCGACCTGGCCGCGACCGAGCACGAGGCGGTCCTGCTCGTCGCCGTCCGTCAGGCCCTCACGCTGCACCGGACCCTGACGGCGTCGATCTTCGCGCTGCTGGCGGACGCGGGCGGCCACCGTGGCCGCGGGCCCCTCCGACGCGCGCTGTCCGCCGTCGCGAGAGATCCCGGCAGCGGCGAGTCCCGTGGGTCCTTCGAGGACGCGTTCTGGCTGGCGCTGCTGCCCCACGCCGACCGCCTTCCGGAGTACACGCGCAACCAGCTCATCCGCAACGGCAACGAGGCCTACCAGGGCGATCTCGTGTTCCCGGGACCGCGGGTCGTCATCGAGCTCGACGTCCGCGACCATCACGACAACGATCCCTCGTTCGACGCTGATCGTCGGCGCGACCGCAGGCTGGCCGCCTGGGGCTGGGTCGTCATCCGCATCACCCCACGCCACCTGCGAGAGGATCCCGACGCCGTCATCGAGGACCTCCTCGCGGCGCTCGGCGCACGCGCCTGACCGCCCTCGGCCTCGCACCTTCGCGGCACGGCGCCGGAAACGGGCGTCACCGGTCGGCGCGGGCCCCGGCGCCGCACATCCGAAGGTCCCAGGCCCTCAAACGTACGGCACCAGTCGTCGCGCGCGACACCCGCCCGGTCACGTCGACACCAGGCGAACGGCGCGACCCGCGTGCGACGCGCCGGCGCCGCCCGTCTCAAGGTCCCAGGCCGTCAAACGCACGGCACCGCTCACCACGTTCGCGCCCGGCTCGGCGCCGCACGTCTCAAAGGTCCCAGGCCGTCAAACGCACGGCACCGCTCACCACGTTCGCGCCCGGCTCGGCGCCGCACGTCTCAAGGTCCCAGGCCCACAAACGCACGGCACCGCTCATCACGTTCCCGGTGCCGCACGTCTCAAGGTCCCAGGCCCACAAACGCACGGCACCGCTCATCACGTTCCCGGCGCCGCGCGTTCAGCGGTCCCCCAGCCGCGAACGTCCGGCGCTGCTCCTCACACCCGGCAACCCACAGGGCCGGATCGGCGCGACGGCCGGCGCGACCCGCCGCCGCACGTCCGCCGGTCCCGCGGCCGCGAACGGGCGGCACCACACATCCATGCCGGCGCGCGTCTGCCACCCCCCGTCCCATGATCCCTGTACTGCGAACGGACGGGACCGGTGATCACGATCGCTACGCCCACCGAGCC
>JBBSUL010000035.1:0-27127 GCA_038234375.1 Solirubrobacterales bacterium
ATCACGGACTGCTGGAGTCGGCGCTCGCCCGCCCGCCGGCCACCGTGTTCGGCGAGGACGCCTACCCCACCGTCCACGAGAAGGCGGCCGCCCTGCTGCACTCCGTCGCGCGCAACCACGCGCTCGTCGACGGCAACAAGCGCCTCGCGCTCGCGGCCGTGCTCGCGTTCTACGGCATGAACGGCCTGCGGCTGACGCTCACCAACGACGAGGCCTACGACCTGGTCATCGACGTCGCCACCGGCACACTCGACGAGATCGTCGACATCGCCGCCGTGCTCGAGCGCAGCTCCACCCCGAAGCCCTGACCCGTCGTCACCACGGCAGCTCCGTCCGCGCCGCCAGGCGCTTGTACCCGGCGACGGACGGATGGTCGCCGTCGATGGTCAGCGCGGCGCGCATGCGACCGGGCTTGTCGGGGTCCTCCAGCGCCGCGTACCACGGCATCACCGGCACGCCCTCGGTCTTGGCCGCCCGGCGGATCAGGCCGTTGAGCTCGGTGATGAGCGGAGCGGCCTGCGGGTAGCCGTTGTTCCAGGGCAGGACTTCCACGGTGGCCACCTTCAGCCCCAGCTTCTTCCCCGCTCGGAGCATGGCGGTGATGTCCCGGGCGGCGTCCTTGACCGGCCGCCCCTGGGCGATGTCGTTGATCCCGCCCTGGACGACGAGCACCTGGGCGCCGTGTGCGCAGTCGGCCAGCCGCCGCGCGATCTCGTCGGTCCGCTGCCCGAAGATGCCGCAGTTGCGGAAGCGGTAGCGCGGGTGGTCGGCGCGGTACCAGTACTCGTACTGCGACGTCTCGTCCAGGCGGTCGCCGAGCTGGTCGCGGACTGCGGGGTCGGGGTCCCACAGCGGGGACCCGGCGGTGATCGAATCGCCGAGCGCGGCGACGAGCACGTCCCCGGAGCGCGGTCGCGGGGTCGGGTCTGCGATGTTGGGACTCACGGGCGCGCGCTCGCTGCTCGTCGTGGTCGAAGGCGTGGTCGGTCCGGTCCGCTGTCCGCAGCCGCCGACCGGGACGACGAGGGCCACAAGCAGCGCGGCCCCAAGCCGATGCCTCATGCCGTCGCCGTCAGCACGGCGTCGCCGAGGCCGCACGCGACCTCGCGACGGACCGTGGGGACGAGTGCCGCAACCGCATCGGCCGCCGCGAGCACGTCCTCAGACGCGCCGGCAGACGTGGCCATAACGGCAGGCACCCCGACCTCACGCAACTGCCGGCGGGTGATCGTGAGGCTGGCCAGGCCCGCGTAGTCGGCGAAGAACCCGACCGGCGAGGCCTGCGCACGCTCCAGACGGCGCTCGTCCACGCCCGGGCCGAGCCAGCCCGCGATGGCCAGCGCCGGACCGCCGGCGCGCAGCGCGTCCTCCAGCTCGGCGCGCTCCTGCGCCAGGCCCTGGGCGGCGTCGGGCACGAGCAGGAACAGCGGCGCGTCCACGCACACGAGCGCGGTCGCGGTCGCGGGAAAGCGCAACGCGAGGTCGAGCGCGACGAGCGCCCCGAACCCGTCCCCGGCCACCACGGCCGACGCCACGCCGAGCGCGTCGAGCACGGTGATCGCGTCGGCCGTCTGCTCGGCGACCGTCGTTCCGGTGTACGGCTCCGGGGCTCCGGAGGTCCCGTAGCCGCGCCGGTCGTAGGTGATCGCCCACCGCCCCGCGCCGGCCAACCGCTCGGCGGTCGGCGTCCACGCGGCCGCGTCGGAGGCCATGCCGTGCACGACGAGCACGGCGGGGGCCCCCGTGTCACCGGCGTCGGTCACCGACAACGGCACGCCGGCCCCCTCGATCGTCCGGTTCATCGCCGACGAGCGTAGTGGACGCGGGCGGCTACGATGGACCGATGGAAGGCTTCGGAGGAATGTTCGGTGACCCCGACGAGCTGCAGCGCCGCATGGCGGAGTTCGCCGAGTCGATGGCGGGCCAGCAGAAGCTCGCGGGGGCGGACAACGCGATCCAGCTCGCGGTCGCGCTGACCGTCGCGGCGGTCAACCGCGTGAACATCCAGGGGACGACCGAGCAGCAGGCCGAGCAGATCCGCCAGGTCATGGCGACGGTCTTCCCCGAGGCCGTGACGCTCGTGCGCGAGGCGCGCACCGGCCTGTCCTGACGCGGGCCCGCTCCCGGCGCGACATGACCGACGAGCCTGCGCTGCAGACCCTCACCCGCTGGGAGGACGCCGGAGCCGGCTGGCGCCTGTCGCATCTGACGGCGGCCGGTGCGGTCGTCGAGCTGCTGGCCTGCACCGGGGAGGCGGTCGACGTGCTGCGCTCCGGCGATCCGGAGCTGCTGGCCTACCTGCGCCGGCGCCCGGCCTCCTCCGAGGACCCGCTGCCCTGAGGACGGACCGGCCCGCCAGGGGATGGTCCTCCGCGGTCAAGACCCAATGCGACCGCCCATCACCACGCCGGCAGGCGGTCGGGTCGCACAGCGAGGGACCCTGCGGCGATTGAGGGCGGGGGGCGTTAGGGTCGCCCGATGGGCCTGACGAGCACCGCCGCGCAGGGTCAGGACTGGCACGACGGCATCCGCCGCCAGACCGCGATCGAGCTGCGCCCGTCCCTCGACGTGCTCGTGGACGAGTGCGTTGCCTACGTCCAGGCGTCGATGCCGGAGCTCGACGTCGACGAAGAGCTCGCGGAGGGCCTCTTGCAGAGCGCCCACGACAACCTCGAGCGCATCTTCGACATGCTCGGCGACGGGCGGCCCGTCGGGGAGACCGAGGCGCCGCCCGGCGCCATCCGCTACGCAGAGACGATGGTGCACCGCGGCACGCCGCTGGCGACGCTGCTGCGGGCGTACCGTCTCGGGACGATGTGGTTCTGGACGCTGTGGAAGCGCGAGATCGCGCGCCGCGTCGAGGACCGCGAGCTGTTCATCGAGGCGGTCGACCACTCGATGTCGTTCGTCTTCGACTACGTGGACGTGGTCTCAGAGCAGGTCACCGAGGAGTACGCCAAGCAGCGCGAGCAGTGGGCGCGGACGGCGGCGGCGCTCCGTCACGAGACGGTCTACGCGGTGTTGGAGGGCGACCACCTCGACCTCGACGTGGTCGCGGCCCGGCTCGGGTACGACGTGCGCGAGGACCACCTCGCGCTCGTCTTCTCGGCCAGGGCGACCGACGACGCGGAGGACGTCGTCGCCCGGCTGGAGGCGCAGGCGCACACGCTGGCGACCGCCCTTGGCGCGCGCAGCACGCTCGTCGTCCCCGACGGCCGCACGACGCTCTGGGCCTGGTGCGCGTTCGACACCGTTCCGCCGGGCGAGACGGTGGCGGCGACCTTGAAGGCGCACGCGCTGCCGGCCGGCGTGGCCGCGGCCTGCGGCATGCCCGGCGAGGGCCGGCGTGGCTTCGTCACCTCCCACGAGGAGGCGCAGCACGTCAAGGAGCTGCTGCGCATCAGCGGCCGCCAGCACACGCGCGTGGTCCGCTACGACAAGGTCGTCGTCAGCTCGCTGATGGTCGCCGACCTCGACCGCGCCAGGCGCTTCGTCACCCACGAGCTCGGTGGCCTCGCGGCGACCGACGACGCCACCCGCCGTGTCCGCGCCACCGTCGAGGTGCTGCTCGAGAGCGGCCAGCGCACCGCGGCCGCCCGCCGTCTCGGCATCCATCAGAACACCGTCCACTACCGCGCCAAGCACGCCGAGCGCCTGCTCGGCCACCCGCTCTCCGAGCGCCGCTTCGAGGTCGAGGCGGCGCTGCGGCTGCTGAAGACGATCGAGACATAGCGCCGTCGGGCGAGGGCGGGTGGGTCCGTGTCTGCCTTGTCACCCCCGCACAGACATCCCCGAGGCGTCTGGACACCCCTGACGAGTTCCGCTCCCACCGCCCGATCTAGCGTCGTGGCATGCCGGAGACGACGATCGACATCGACACGGGCGGGACGTTCACCGACGCCTTCGTGGTCCACCGCGGGGAGGTGCACACCGTCAAGGTGCTCACCACCCCGCACGACCTGGCCCTGTGCTTCGCACAGGTGCTGGAGCGCGCGGCGGAGGTGGTGGGGGTCCCCATCGACGACCTGCTCTCGGAGGCGGTGTGCGTCCGCTACGCCACGACGGTCGGCACCAACGCCGTCATCCAGCGGACCGGCCCGAAGATCGGCTTGATCGTCGGTGCCGATGACCTGGCGACCTACGGCGAGGGCGGCGCCGGCGCGGCCCTGGTCGCGCGCTTCGGCTCGCCCGGGATGGTCGCCGCGGTCGGCGGACCCGAGGTGAGCGGTCACGGCGACACGCTCGTCGTCGACGCCTCCAAGGAGCTGCTCAGCCGCTCGGCCCGCGGCCTCGTCTGCTCGATCGCGACGACGCAGGACGGCGTTGGCGCCGAGCGCCGCGTGCTGGAGTCCTTTCGCGGCCACTACCCGCGGCAGTGCCTGGACACCGTCCCGCTGACGCTGAGCCACGAGGTCGCCTCCGATCCCGACGACGTCCGCCGCACGGCGACCGCGCTGTTCAACGCCTACGTCCACGACGACGTCGCCCGCTACCTCTACCGCGCCGAGGACTGGCTGCGCGAGAACGGCTACACGCGGCCACTGCTGATCGTCCACAACGACGGTGGCTGTGCGCGCGTCGCCAAGACCGTCGCGGGCCGGACGTACAACTCGGGGCCGACGGCGGGACTGCTCGGCGCCCAGGAGATCGCCCGCGTCTGCGCGATCGACGACCTCGTCACCTTCGACGTCGGCGGCACCTCGCTCGACGTCGGCTTCCTCTCCGGCGGGCGCGCGCCGTTCCTCGAGCACGGGCGGGTCGTCGACGTCGACGTCTCCTTCCCGATGCCGGACATCCACGTCCTCGGCTCCGGCGGCGGCTCGATCGCCCGCCTGCTCGACGACGGCACCACCGTGGAGGTCGGCCCGCACAGTGCGGGCGCCGACCCGGGCCCGGCCTGCTTCGGCCGCGGCGGCGCGGCGCCCACCGTCACCGACGCGGACGTCGTCCTCGGGCTGATCGCGCCGGACCGCTTCCTCGGCGGGCGGATGCAGCTCGACGCCGGCGCGGCGATCCGGGCGATGGAGACGCTCGGCGCGGACGCCGTGCAGGTCGCCGCGGCGATCCGCGCCCGCCTTCACGACAACATGGCCGCGCGGATTCGCGAGCAGCTCGAGGCTCAGGACCTGGACCCGGCCCAGACGGCGATGCTCGCCTACGGTGGCGGCGGCCCCACCCACGCGTGCGACGTCGCCGCGCGGCTCGGCATCACCGAGGTGCTGACCGTCCCCTTCGCGGCCGTGTTCAGCGCGTTCGGCGCCTCGTCGGCCGACGTGCGCCACGTCTACGACGCGGCACCCGGCGACGGGGTGCAGGAGCGGCTGCGGACGCTGGCGTTGCGCGACATGCGCGGCGAGGGCTTCGGCCCCGAGCAGGTGCAGCTGACCGTCGCCGAGGTGCAGCGCCACGGCGTGGCGCGCACCGAGGTCCGCGCCGTCGCCGCGCTGTCCCACCCCCAACTCGAGGAGCGCGACGCTCCCGAGCACGCGCCGGACCCGGACAGCAGCCGGACGGTGAGCTGGCCGGCCCACGGCCCGCTCGCGACCGCGGTGCACCGCGCGGTGGACCTGCGGCCGGGGACGTTCCTCACCGGCCCCGCCGTCCTGGAGGCCGACGACACGACGCACGTCGTCCCGCCCGGCTGGACCTATCGCATCGACGCGCTCGGCATCGGGCGCCTGACCCACACGGAGGGCTGATCCATGGCCACGACGACGTTCGACCGCGAGGTCATCACCGAGTACCTCGAGATTGACCTGCAGTCCGAGACCTGGCGCTGCCGCCGTTGCGACCACGAGATCGGCCCGGCGCGCGAGGCCTACAAGCGCGGCCTGCTGCTCTACGACCGCGACCCGCGCGAGATCTACGACGCGAAGATCGACAAGCCGTACAGCTACGCGCCGGACCCCGAGTGGTGCCGCCTGGTCGAGTGCTGCTGCCCGGGCTGCGGTACGCAGGTCGAGGTCGAGTACCTGCCGCCGGGGCACCCGATCTCGAACGACATCGAGCTCGACATCGACGCCCTCAAGACGCGCCAGCTCGCGGCCCGCGCCGCATCCGCCACCGACGCCGCCCAGGAGAACTGAAGCCATGGAGATCAACGTCGATATCGGTGGGACCTTTACGGATTGCTTCGCCACCGACGGCGGGAGCGTCGCGACCGCGAAGGCCCTCACCACCCACCACGACCTGTCGGCGGGCTTCATGACCGCCGTCGACGACCTCGCGGACGGCTTCGGCATCAGCGCCGACGAGGTCCTCCAGCGCACCGACGCGATCCGCTACGCGACGACGCTCGGCACGAACGCGCTGATCGAGCGGACCGGGCCGCGGCTCGGCCTGCTGACCACGCGTGGCTTCGAGGACGTCGTCCCGATCGGCCGCTGCCGCTCCTACGGCGAGGGCCTGTCCCACACCGAGAACCGCAACCTCGCCAAGGCCCAGCGGCCGGTGCCGCTGATCCCGCGCGACCACATCGTCGGGCTGCGCGAGCGCGTGGACCACGCCGGCAACGTCGTCATGCCGCTGGACCGCGACGAGGTCCGCGAGGCGGTCGGCGAGCTCGTCGACCGCGGCGTGCGCGGCTTCGTCGTCTCCCTGATGTGGTCGTTCAAGAACCCCGAGCACGAGCGCATGGTCCGTGAGGTCATCGAGGAGGAGTACCCGGACACGTACCTCGGGCGGTTCCCGATCATCCTCGCCCACGAGGTCTCCGGCCGGGCCGGCGAGTACGTCCGCTCGATGACGTCGATCCTCGACGCCTACCTGCACCGCTTCACCGCCGACCGCATGAGCGACCTGCGCAACGAGCTGCGCGACCGCGGCTACGGCGGCCCGCTGCTCCTGGTCCACAACTCCGGCGGCATGGGGTCGCTGGCCCGGACGACGCCGCTGCAGACGATCCACGCCGGCCCGGTCGCCGGCCTCTTCGGCTCACGGCACATGGCCGAGCGCTTCGACCTCGGCAAGGTCGTCACCACCGACATGGGCGGCACGTCGTTCGACATCGGGGTCGTCGTCGAGGGGTCGGTCCGCTTCTACGAGTTCAACCCCGTCATCGACCGCTGGCTCGTCCAGATGCCGATGATGGACATCAAGGCCGTCGGCGCCGGCGGCGGCTCGATCGCCACCCACGACGCGATGCGCGGCGTCGCCGTCGGGCCGCGCAGCGCCGGGTCCACCCCGGGCCCCGCCTGCTACGGCCAGGGCGGCAGCGAGCCGACCGTCACCGACGCGAACCTCGTGCTCGGCTACCTGAACCCCGACTGGTACCACGGCGGCGAGCTGACCCTCGACGTCAAGCGCGCCGAGCGGGCGATCGACCGCCGCGTCGGCAAGCCGATGGGCCTGGACACCGCCCGGGCCGCCCGGGCGATCCGCACGGTCGTCGACAACAACATGGGCGACGCGATCTTCAAAGAGATCGTCCTGAAGGGCTACGACCCGCGGGACTTCACCGTCTTCTCCTTCGGAGGCGGCGGACCGCTGCACGCCTGTGGCTACGCCGAGGTGCTGCAGATCCCGCGCGTCGTCGTCCCGCCGAACTCGCCGGTGTTCAGCGCCTCCGGCGCCGCGGGCCTGGACCTGCTGCACATCTACGAGCGTTCCGAGCACGTCGTCCTGCTGAACCCGCTGTTCAAGACCAAGCTCGAGGACTACGCCGTGGTCAACGACATCGTCGACGGCTTCATCGCCGAGGCGGAGTCCGACTTCGCCGACGAGGGCCACACGCCGGACGAGATCCGGTACGTGCTCGAGCTCGACATGCGCTCCGGCGGCCAGCTCTACGTCACGACGATCTCGAGCCCGTGCCTGCGGATCGCGTCGGAGGCCGACCTCGCCGACATCCTGCAGGCGTACTTCACCGAGTACGCCGACCGCTTCGGCGCGTTCGCCGTCACGCAGGAGGTCGGCGCCTCGATCGAGACGGTGCGCCTGCGCGCCTCCGTCCCCCGCGAGCGCTGGGAGCCGCAGCCGCTGCCGGCGGCGACGGTCCCGGTGGCCGACACGGTGAAGGCGACGCGCGACTGCTGGTGGGAGCGCGACGGTGGCGGCGGTTACGAGCCGACCCTCGTGCACGACTACGACGCGCTCGGCCCCGGCCACCGCCTCGACGGCCCGGCGATCCTCGAGGGGCGCGACACGACGGTCGTCGTGCAGCCCGGCTGGACCGCCGCGATGGACGATTACGGATTCCTGATGCTCACGATGGAGGAGACGGCATGAACCCCCCGCCCGAGACCCTGACCGGCCCCGACGCTGCGACGACCGACCAGGAGCGCCAGGAGGCGGCGTCCGCGTTCTTCGCGGACATCATGAACGACAAGCCCGTGATGTACGGGCCGTCGGCGGCGATCGTCGACAGCAACGAGCTGTCGGGGCGCAGCGCCGAGGAAGAGGCCGCGCTTGCGACCGCCCTTGACGAGGTCGAGCTGACCGTCGCGCAGAACCGCCTGGAGGTGATCCTCGAATCCGCGAAGGAGATGCTGGAGCAGACCGGGGCGGCGCCGGGCGCCAAATGGGGTGACCTGACCTGCGGCCTGTACTCCGCTGCGGGCGACCTCGCGCTGGCGTCCTCCAGCGGCGTCGTCGTCTTCGCCGCCTGCGCGTCCGCGCCGGTCAAGCACATCGTCAAGGACTGGATCAACGAGCCGACGGTCGGGGTCCGGCCGGGCGACGTCTTCTACCACAACGATGCGCGCTACGGCGGGGTCCACAACGCCGACCAGTCGCTGTTCATCCCGATCTTCGTGGACGGGGTGCTCGTCGCCTGGGCGGGCGCCACCATCCACGAGGGGGAGAACGGCGCGACCGAGCCCGGCGGCCTGTCGCCGAGCGCGCTGAGCGTCTACGACGAGGGCCTGAAGATCAGCCCGATCAAGGTCGCGGAGAGCTACATCTTCCGCCGCGACATCGTCAACCTGATGCAGAACAACGTCCGCGATCCGCTGATGCAGCTGATCGACATGCGGGCGAAGCTCGCCGCCTGCATGCGGATCGAGGAGCGCGTCTTGGAGGTCGTGCAGGACCGCTCGCGGGAGGTCGTCGTGGCGACGATGCGCCTGGCGCTGGAGCGCACCCGCGACGAGGTCAGGCGGCGCTTCAGCGAGATGCCCGACGGCGTCTTCCGCGCGGTCGGCTTCTGCGACACCACGCTGCTGGAGGACCGGATGCTGAAGATGACCGTGCAGCTGGAGAAGCGCGGCGACAAGGTCGTCTGCCGGACGGTCGGCACCGGGCCGGCGATCCCCGACCGGGCGCTGAACATGGACCCGACGTTCGCGCGGGCGCTGTTCTCCAACAACCTCATGAACTTCTTCTGGTCAGACCTGCCGCGCAACGCCGGCTACGTCGCGGCGATCGAGTTCGAGTTCGAGCAGGGGTCGATCGCGAAGTCCGGTGCCGAGTGCCCGAACGCGCTGTCGATGGTCGCGGCCTGCTTCTTCCAGACGCTGATGCACCAGTGCATGAGCAAGCTCGCGTTCAACAAGCCGGGTGACGTCGAGATCATCGCGCCGTGGTACGGCATGACGCAGGCGATGTTCTACGGCGGCCTGAACCAGTGGGGGATGCCGGTGGCGAACCTCATGATCGACATCAACTCGATGGGCGGCGGCGCCCACGCCGACCGCGACGGCGAGCACTCGTGCGCGCCGTTCTTCGCGTCGATGGCCGACTACGGCGAGATGGAGGACCGCGAGACGGAGCTGCCGATCCTCGCTTTGGGCCGTTCGCTGACCGTCGACAACCACGGCTACGGGCGCCACCGCGGCGGCTCGTCGGTCGAGTGCATCTACATGATCTGGGGCGTGCCGGAGTTCGCGCTCGGGTCGCTGGCGACCGGGTCGAAGTTCCCCACGGTCCCCGGCCTCTTCGGTGGCTACGGCGGTCCGTCCTCGCCGCTGACGAAGTACACCGCGTCCTCCCCCGAGGAGCTGAAGACGGCGCTGCGCGAACGCGGTGCTGACGTCCCCTACACCGCCGACGCGCTGCATCGGGACGGCGGCCTGCCCGGGACCGCGGAGACGTTCCGCGCCTCCTCCACGGCGGACATCGTCCACGAGGGCGACCTGTGGATGCTCCAGGTCGGCGGGGGCGGCGGCTACGGCGACCCGCTGGAGCGCGATCCCGCCGACGTGATGAAGGACCTGCGCGAGTCGCGGATCTCCCACGGCACGGCGTTCCGGGTCTACAAGGTCGTCTACGACGAGGAGCGGCTGAAGGTCGACGTCGCCGGGACCGAGGCGGCCCGCACCGCCGAGCGCGACGCGCGACGCTCGCGCTCGCTCCCGTACGACGAGTTCGTCGCGCAGTGGCGTCGGGACGAGCCGCCGGCCAGCGTCCCGTTCCTCGGCTCGTGGGACTGGGACGAGGTGCTGTAGTCGAATGCTGATCGACGCCTTCGACCGGGGGGCGCAGCTGGCGCCCGGCGCCCCGTGCCTGCAGATGCAGGACGGCTCGCTGACGCTGAGCTACGCGGAGACCGACGCGTTGGCGCACCGGATCGCGGGGGCGCTGGAGCGGGACGGCGTCGGCCGGCAGATGCGCGTCGCCGTGCTGTCGCCCAACGCGCCGCTGGCCTTCTGCTGCATCCTCGGCGCGCTGCGGCTGAACGCGATCTGGGTGCCGCTGAACACCCGGGCGATGGCGAAGGACCTCGTGGCGATGCTGTCGCTGACCGGCTGCGACGCGCTGTTCTACGACCCGTCGCTGGCGGCGCTGGCGGAGGGCGTCCTCGCCGGGTTGCCCGCGGCGCCGCAGATCGTCGTCGCCACCCGCGACGGCAGCCCCGGCGGCGACCCCGTCCTGGACGCGTGGATGGCGCCGGTCGGCACCCGCGTCCCGGAACCGGCGAACGAGCCCGACAGCCTCGCGCTGCTGTTCGGCACCGGCGGCACGACCGGCCGCTCGAAGGCCGTGCGGATGCGCCACCGGATGATGGAGACGATGAACCTCGCGTTCGCGGCGCACATGCCGGAGCCCGAGCCGCCGCGGATGCTGATGGCGGCGCCGATGACCCACGCGGCCGGTCCGATCTGCTTTCCCGTCTTCGCGCAGGGCGGGACGGTCGTCGTCCACGACGGGGTCGTCCCGGAGACGATCCTGGCCTCGATCGAGCGCGACCGCATCACGCGCCTCTTCCTGCCCCCGACGGCGATCTACGCGCTGCTCGCCCACCCGGGTGTGCGGGGCCGCGACTACTCGTCGCTGCGCCACTTCATCTACGCCGCGGCACCGATGGCCGTCGAGCGGCTGCGCGAGGCGATCGACGTGTTCGGCCCGGTGATGACGCAGACCTTCGGACAGGCCGAGGCCCCGATGATCGCGACCGTCATGACCCCGCGCGAGCATCTGGAGGCCGTCGAGGACCCGGCGAAGGCCGGGCGCCTGGCCAGCGCCGGGCGGCCGTCGCTCGTTGCCAAGGTGGCGATCCTCGACGCCGACGGCAACGTCCTCGGGCCCGGCGAGGAGGGCGAGATCTGCATCCGCGGCGACCTGGTCATGGACGGCTATCACGAGGACCCCGAGCAGTCGGCCACCACCCGCCGGCCCGGCGGCTGGCACGGCACGAGCGACGTCGGCCGCATCGACGCGGACGGCTTCGTCCACATCATCGACCGGCTGCGCGACATGATCATCACCGGCGGCTTCAACGTCTGGCCGAGCGAGATCGAGCAGACGATCCACGGGGTCCCCGGCGTGAAGGACTGCGCCGTCATCGGCGTGCCGGACGACAAGTGGGGCGAGGCGGTGACCGCGGTGGTCGAGCTGCGCGACGGTGCGGAGGTCGACGCGGACGCGGTGATCGCCGCGTGCCGGGAGCGCCTCGGCGTCGTGAAGACGCCCAAGACCGTGCTCTTCCGCGAACTGCCGCGCAGCCCGGTCGGCAAGGTCCTCAAGCGGACGCTGCGCGACGAGTACCGCACCGCGGGCTCGCTCGGCTGATGGCCGCCCGACTGGCGCTCGCGCTGCAGGACGTCGCCGCCGTCCGGTCGGGGCAGGACGGCGCCGCCGCCCGCAGCGAACCGGTCGCCTGGGCCTACGCGCTGCGTGACGCGATCGCCCTCGCCGAGCCCGAGCTGATCGTCGCCCACCACGACCCGGCGCTCGAGGCCGACGCGCTGCTGACCCTGATCGCGGCCGGTGACGGCGACTGGGTCGACCGGCTGCTGGACGCGGGCCCGCTGGCCGAGGGCGCGCCGGCCGCGTCCGTCGTCGCGTTGGTGCGCACGCTCGCCGCGCTGCCGGGGTTCGGTGGCCGGGTCGTCGCCACCGTGACCGCGCCCGCGGTCGTGGCGGACCGCCTGGCGCCGGCGCTCGCCGTCCACGGCTACGGGGGCGATGGGGACCGTGACGAGCTGACCGACCTCATCGCCGACGCGCTGGCGGGGCTCGTCGGCGCCTACGCCGCCGCGGGTGCGGCGCTGGGGATCGTGGGCGGCGCCGAGGGCGCCGGGCCGCTGCAGCGCGCCGCGGCGATCGCGCAGCTCCCGCTGGCCACCGTCGGCGACGGTGTGGACCTGCTGCCCGCCGCCGCCTGGTCGGGCGAAGAGGACGCACTACGCACTGCCCTGAGCGCCGCCGCGACCGCCGACATCCTGCTCAGCGACGGCCCCGTCCCCGGCGACACGCCCCCGGCGCTGCTGCGCGCCTCGGCCACGGCCCGCACATGACCGCCCCCATGGACCTCCAGGACATCGCGATCACCGTCGACCGCGGCCTGGCGACGGTCACCATCGACCGGCCCGACCGCCTGAACGCGCTGCGGGCGCGCACGATCGATGAGCTGCAGTGGGCGCTGAAGGCGGCATGGGCCGACCCCGCCGTCGGCGTCGTGGCCCTGACCGGAGCGGGCGAGCGGGCGTTCTGCGTCGGCGGCGACCAGAAGCAGCGCGCGGAGACCGGGGACTACGGCGAGAGCGCGAGCGGCCTCTTCGAGCTCGAGCAGCTGCAGCGCCTGATCCGCGACCTCCCGAAGCCGGTGATCGCCGCGGTCAACGGCCTGGCGATCGGCGGCGGCCACGTGCTGCACCTCATCTGCGACCTGACCGTCGCCGCCGACCACGCCCGCTTCGGGCAGGTCGGCCCCCGGGTCGGGTCGTTCGACGCGGGCTTCGGCACCGGCCTGCTGTCGCGGACCGTCGGCGAGAAGCGGGCGCGCGAGATCTGGTTTCTCTGCCGCCAGTACGACGCCGAGACCGCCGAGCGCTGGGGCCTGGTCAACCGCGTCGTCCCGGCCGCCGAACTGGCGACGGCGGTGCGCGAGTACGCCGACGACATCCTCGCCCTCTCCCCGACCGCGCTGCGCTACCTGAAGTCCGCCTTCACCGCGGACACCGAGCACCTCGCCGGCACCGGCCGCCTCGCCTTCGCCGCGCTGCACACCTTCGGCGGCACGCCCGAGGCGCACGAGGGCCTCGCCGCGTTCACCGAGCGGCGGGCGCCGGACTTCGCCCCGTTCCGCGCCGACGTCTCGACGTGACCGGCGAGCGTTGGCAGACGTGACCCACCGCCGCGGGGGCGTTTGTCGGCCCCTGACAGGCACGGACGGCGTCCGGAGGCGTAGCGTCGCCCCATGTCCACCACCGCCGAGCTGAACCGCTGCTTCCGCCTCCGTCGCCGGCCGACCGGCCGCGTCACCGACGCCGACCTCGAGTACGTCGAGGAGCCGATCCCCGAGATCGGCCCGGGCCAGGCGCTCGTCCGCACCCTGTACCTGTCGGTCGATCCGACGAACCGCATCTGGATGACCGAGATGCGCTCCTACATCGATCCGGTGCCGCTGGACGCCGTCATGCGCGGCATCGGCATCGGGCAGGTCGTCGCCTCCGAGCGCAGCGACTTCCCCGTCGGCGCGATCGTCACCGGGCTCACCGGTTATCAGGCCTACGCGGTGATCGACGACGCGACCGACGAGATGCCCTACTCGGTCCTGCCCGAGCCGCTGCCGGCACCCCTGTCGATGTTCCTCGGCGCGCTGGGTCACACGGGCATCACCGCCTACCTCGGCCTCGAGGACATCGGCAAGCCCCAGCCGGGCGAGACCGTCGTCGTCTCCGCCGCGGCGGGCGCCGTCGGCTCGATCGCCGGCCAGATCGCCAAGGCCCGAGGCTGCCACGTCGTCGGTCTGGCGGGCAGCGACGAGAAGTGCGCCTACGTCACCGGCACGCTCGGCTTCGACGCGTGCGTGAACTACAAGGCCGCCGACTGGCGCGAGCAGCTCGACGCCGCGGCGCCGGACGGGGTCGACGTCGACTACGAGAACGTCGGCGGCGAGATCATGGACCACGTCATGAACCGGCTGAACTTCGGGGCGCGGATCATCGTCTGCGGGATGATCAGCCAGTACGAGGCCTCCAGCGGCGACAACGCCTGGGGCGGCCAGCTGAGCATCGGCCAGCTTATCATGCGGCGGGCGTCGATGAAGGGCTTCGTCGTCCTCGACCACGCCGACCGGTTCCCCGAGGCGATCGGCTACCTCGCCGGCCTGCTCGGCGAGGGCAAGCTGCACTCCGAGGAGACGATCGTCGACGGCATCGAGCACGCCCGCGACTGCCTCAACCGCCTGTTCGAGGGCACCAGCCGGGGCAAGCTGCTGCTGCACGTCGCCGACGCCGAGCTCCCGATCCCGGCGACCGATGCGGCGGCCGACGCGGCGGCCTGACGGCCGGCCCGGGAGCCGGGCCGAGCGGTTCCGTTTCCGCGCATACTGCGGGCAGGTCGGCCCGCTCCGTCTGAGGCCGTTGGTAGCGTCGCCGTCGACGATGGTGACCGCCCTGGACGACCGACCCGCCACCCCCGCGAACGTGCTCGGCGCCCACCACCCGGTCGGCGCGTCGACCGGCTTCCTGCGCGACGCCGGCGACTGGCCGGCGCAGGTCCGCGCCGCGATCGCGGTCTCTCCCTTCGCCGCCGAGCTGGCCGCGCTGAGCGCCGGCGAGTTCGACACGCTGGAGGCCTGGCTGCACACGCTGCCGCCGCTGCCCTTCCGTTACCTCAGCGTGCACGCGCCCACCAAGGACCTGGACGGCGACGAGGCCGCGCTCGTGGTGCGCCTGGCCGCCCTGCCCGCGGTCGTCCGCGCCATCGTCGTGCACCCCGACGTGATGGAGGACCCGCGCGCCTACACCCGTGTGGGCAGCCGCCTGGTCGTCGAGAACATGGACGACCGCAAGGCGTTCGGCCAGACCGCCGACGACCTGACCTCGGTGTTCGCCGTCCTGCCCGAGGCCGGGCTGTGCCTCGACGTGGCGCACGTCAGCGCCGTGGACCCGTCGATGGACCTCGCGCACGAGCTGCTGGACCGCTTCGGCCCGCGCCTGCGTCAGCTGCACGTCTCCTCCCTGGTCGAGGGCGAGCACGCGCCGCTGACCGAGCATGATGCCGAGCGCTTCCGGGAGGTCCTGCGTCGCTGCGTGGACGTGCCCTGGATTCTCGAAGCCCCCGCTGCCTAGCGTCGCACGCGGGCGTGCGCGGGGAGGGACGCCTCCCGGACCCCCGAATGACGCGGGGTGTCGACCGAACCGCGTCCCGAGCCCGCCGCCGGGGCGCTGCTGCGCCTGTGCGACCGGGCGGACACCGACCTGCCGGCGCTCCGGCACGCCCGGGCGCTCACGGCGGCCCGGTTGGACGAGCGCCGCGCGGCGCTGTGCACGCTGCCCCACGACCGCGACACCGCCGTCGTGCTCTGCGGCTCCTGGGGCCGCGGCGAGATCACCCATGCCAGCGACGACGACTGGTGGATCCTCGTCGACGGACCGGCACGGGCCGGCGTGCGGCCGCTCCCGCAGGCCGTCGCCGCCGCCCTGGACGAGGTCCCCCCGGGGACCGAGGGCCTGTTCGGGACCGTCGCCTTCCGCGAGGACCTGCGGGGGCTCATCGGCCTGGCCCAGGACACGAACGCGAACTTCACCCGGCGGATGCTGCTCGTCCTCGAGTCGGTGGCGGTGACCGGTCAGCCGGCGTGGTCGGCCACACGTCGGGCGGTCCTCGCCGGCTACCTCGGCGCCACGCCCCGCGACTACCGGCCGCCCCGTTTCTTCCTCAACGACATCGTCCGCTACTGGCGCACCATCACCGTCGACTTCGAGGGCAAGGACCGCACCCGTTCCGGCGACGGCTGGGGGCTGCGCGCGGCGAAGCTGCGCACGTCGCGCAAACTGCTGTTCGCCAGCGGTCTGCTGCCCATCCTCGAGTGCCACCGCCTGCCCGCCGACGCCATGCTCGACACGCTGGTCGCCGACTTCGCCGCCCCGGCCACCGACCGCATCGCCGCCGCGTTCCTGCGCTACGACGCCGTGGACCTCGGTGTCCGCGTCCTGGCCGCCTATGACCGCGTGCTCACGCTGCTCGGCGACCCCGAGGTCCGCGCGCAGCTCGTCGCACTGACCGACGCCGACGCCGGCTCGTCCGCGGCCTTCCGGGAGATCCGCATGCTCGCCGACCAACTGCAGGCCGGCCTGCTGTCGCTGCTGTTCGACGACCGGCGCCTGGCCCCCGTCGTGCGCGAGTACGCGATCTTCTGACGTCGACACTCAGCGCGAGCGTCGTCCGCGCCGCCCCTTCTCGCGCGAGCGCTTCTCCTTGGAATGCGTGGGCGGCTGGCGGCGGGTGACCGGTTCGAAGTCCAGGTCCTCATCGCCGAACAGGTCGGCGGGCGGGCTGCGCCGCCGGATGCCGCGGTCCGCCGGCTGCTCGCGGAACGCGAGGTCCATCGCCGCCCCGGGCGCGGCGGCCACCGCGCCGCCGGCCCGCTCGGCGGCCCGCGACTCGCGCCCGGCGGCGATGACCGCCTTGAACGAGCGGAACTTGAAGATCGTCGCCAGCGCAACGAAGCCCAGCGCGAGGCTGAACGAGGCGATCGCCAGCTGCTGGCCGACCGAGTACGCGGCGATCGTCGCCCCGGACGCGGTCCCCGCGAAGACCTTGACGAGGAAGGCCTGTTGCACCCCGGCGCCGCCGGGGGTGAAGGGCACGACGGCGGCGACGGCGTTGACCCCGAGCACGAGCAGGACGTTCTTCACCGATCCGCCGACGTTGAAGGCGTCGAGCATGAACCAGAACGCGGTAAAGCGGAACAGCCACCCCACGAACTGCACGAAGAACACCTCGCGGAAGTACTTCGGACGGTCCCCGAGGATCGTCAGGCCCTGGCGGATGCGCGCCCAGAACGCCTTCACGCGGCGGGAGAGGATAGCGAAGCCCGCGAGCACCCCGAAGGCGATCCCCGTCAGCAGGAACAGCGTGAAGCGCGGGTGCGAGGCGAAGAGGCTGAGGTCGAAGGCGCCGAGCTTGGAGAAGTCTGGCGGCTTGGGGAACACGCCCTGGGTGAAGGCGAAGGTGAGGATGAAGATCCCCATCGCCAGGTCGAAGCCGCCCTCGACGAGAAACGCGGCCGCCACCGCCGGGTAGGAGGCGTTCGGGATCGACGTGCGGGTCAGGAAGAGCTTGATGACGTCGCCACCGCGGGCGGGCACGACGTTGTTGAAGCCGTAGGCGGCGATGTACGCGCCCCAGATGCGCCGGAACTCGATGCGCTCGGTCGGGTAGGCGGCCCGCAGCACGTGGAAGAACGCCCGGGAGCGCAGCGACAGGTAGATCCCGAAGCACGTCAGGGCGATGAGCAGCGAGAGGAAGTTCAGCTCGCCGATCGAGGAGAAGAACTGGCCGACCGAGTGCAAGAAGCCCGAGATGTCGTCCCCGAGGGAGGCCAGCGGCAGCACCGCGCCCACTCTATGACCCGCGGCCGACGGGTGGCTCTGACAAGATCGCGCGCCGGATGAGCCTCGTGATCGGAACCCCGGGCACCGCGGACGCGGTCCGCCTGATCCTGCTGGGCAGCGGCGAGCTGGGCCGGGAGGTCGCGCTGGAGGCGATGCGCCTGGGCTGCGAGGTGCTGGCCGTCGACCGCTACCTGGGCGCTCCCGCGATGCAGGTCGCCCACCGCCACGCGGTCATCGACATGACCGACCCCGACACGCTCTGGGACCTGCTCCAGGACGAGCGCGACCGCCCCTGCGCCCGGCTGCTCGTCGTGCCGGAGCTGGAGGCGATCGCCACCGAGGTGCTCGTCGACCTGGAGGCCGAGGGCCTGCACGTCGTCCCGACCGCGCGCGCGGCCCGGCTGACCATGGACCGCGAGGGCATCCGCCGTCTAGCCGCGGAGGAGCTGGGCCTGCCGACGTCGCCGTATCGGTTCTGCTCCAGCGCCGACGAGGTCCGCGACGCGGTCTTCGCCGTCGGCGTGCCGTGCGTGGTCAAGCCCGTGATGTCGTCCTCCGGGAAGGGCCAGTCGGTCGTCCGGGCGCTGGACGGCGGCACCCGGGCGTGGGAGATCGCCCAGGCCGGGACGCGGGCGGACACCGGCGCGGTGATCGTCGAGGGCTTCGTGGACTTCGACTACGAGATCACCCTGCTCACCGTCCGCCACGCCGGCGGCACGTCGTTCTGCGCGCCGATCGGCCACGTGCAGGAGGACGGCGACTACCGCGAGTCCTGGCAACCCCAGCCGATGGCCGCCGCCGCGCTGGACGCCGCCCGCGCGGTCGCCACCACGATCACCGACGCGCTCGGCGGGACCGGCGTCTTCGGGGTCGAGCTGTTCGTCCGCGGCGACGAGGTCATCTTCAGCGAGGTCTCCCCGCGCCCGCACGACACCGGCCTGGTGACGATGGCCACCCAGACGCTGAGCGAGTTCGCGCTGCACGTGCGCGCGATCCTCGGCCTGCCGCTGCCGGCCGGCGAGATCCCCATGGCCGTCCCGGCGGGGGCCAGCGCCGTGGTGCTCGCCGCGGCCGGCGGTGCGCCGGTGTACGAGGGGGTGGACGCCGCGCTGAGCGTGGACCCCGGCGTGCAGGTCCGGATCTTCGGCAAGCCGGAGGCGCCCAAGCCCCGGCGCCTGGGGGTCGCGGTGGCGTCGGCCGACGACGTGGACACCGCCCGCGATCACGCGCGTTCAGCGGCCGCCGCCATCACGGTCACGTAGCGCCGGCCGCCGCTACCGTTCCGCCGATGACGATCATCGTCTCCGGCCGCATCCACGTCGATCCGGCTCGGCGCAACGCCTACCTCGCGGCCCGCATCCCGATCCTCGAGCACGCGCGACGGGCGCCCGGTTGCGTGGACTTCTCACTCAGCCCCGATCTGCTCGACGACACCCGCGTGAACGTCCATGAGCGCTGGGCCTCGCACGAGGACCTGCTGGCCTACCGCGCCGGCGACGGCCCCGCGTATGACGACGACATCCCGGTGACCGACGCCGACGTCCAGCTGCACCACGTCAGCGCCAGCCAGGCTCCGTAGCCGCCGTGACCCGGCTCCGCGCGGCGGCCAGGCGGCCGTGACGTACGCGTTCTTCGTCGTCATGCTCGGGACGACGCTGCCGACGCCGCTGTACGCCCTCTACCCGCGACCGGTTCGGCGCTTCGCAGCTGACGGTCACCGTGATCTTCGCGGCGTACGCCGTCGGGGTCATCACCGCGCTGGTCGCTTTCGGGCGCCTGTCGGACGAGGTCGGCCGCCGCCGCACGCTGCTGGGCGCCCTGGCGCTGTCGGCGCTGAGCGCAGCGGTGTTCCTCATCACCCAGGGCCCGGGGCTGCTGCTCGTCGGGCGCGTGCTGTCGGGGCTGTCGGCGGGCATCTTCACCGGGACGGCGACCGCGGCGATCGTGGACTTCGCCGAGCCCGGTGAGGAGGGCTCGGCCTGTCACCGCGGTGGCACCCGCCTTCCTCGCGCAGATTGCCGGCGTGCGCAGCCGCGCCCTCGCCTCGTCGGGGTCGGCGCGCTCGCCCAAGCCGCTAGCCTCCGCACCGCGGGCCTGGTGTTCGCGGCGGCGGTCGCGTGCCGGAATCCGCAACGCTGGGTCCCCACCTCGTAGACCGTTGCGCGGGCGCGGCTTCCCGCAGGCCGTGCGGACGAGCGGCCAGAGTCGGTTGCAGCGCTCGCGCACCGTCTGTTCGGGCACGTCGGCGCTCACGCGGTAAGGCCACACGCGCGGCCGGTCGTCGTCGTGGTGTTCATCGTGCTCTCTTGATCGTCGCGTTGAGGTGAAGCTGCCCGGGGGTCGCCGGAGCGACACCGGGCTCACGCGCAAGAGCGCACCCGCGGCGACCCGGGCGGCCCCAGGGCTCGGAGCGCTGACCGCGGCTCCGCCCTTTGCCGCCCGGGCACCGCCTCGACGGCGCCCGGAACGCTTACAGCGATCAACTCGCTGCGGTCATGAGGGCTCCCTCTGGATGGTCATCGGTTCAGGCGGTGACCGGTGTCGGGTCGGGACGCACGACGACGGTGTCGGCGATCACGATGATCTCGTCGACCGGAAGGTCGGCGCGCGACGCGTGGTCGCGGATCGCTTCGGGGCTGCTCGCCTCGTAGATGCAGACGGTGCCGACTGCGCCGTTGCCCTCGTTGAGCACGTAGCTGCGGATCCAGCGGATCTCCTCGGGCATCTCCTCGTTGCCGACACGGGTCGATCGGGCGGCGGCCTCCTGCAGCTCGTGGGTCGAGCTCCAGCCGTTGCGGCGCAGAATGGCGTACAGGTTCATGAGTCGTTCCTCCTCCGTCGGTTGCCAGTGCGATGAAGGTATGTCGCGACCGCGGGCGCGACATCGGTCCAACGACCTATCTTTCGGCGTGCGGAGACGATCAGGCGACCGACGCACGGAAGCCCGAGCAGACCAGGCGCACCCAGCTGAGCTGCCCGTCGCGGACGTCGTAGTGCGCCTGCTGCTCGATGACGAACGGCTCGCCGTCGCGCCGGCCGCGGAACCGGTAGCCGACGCGCAGCCGGCCACCGACCACGCCGGACTCGATGTCGAGCACCTGTTCGATCTCGGCGGTCGCGAACCACGTCCGCACGACCTCGACGACCTCCTGCGGCGTCTCCGCGTCCCACGTCCGGCGCGGGGTCAGCGCGCGCCGACGTGGAGCTCGGTGTCGCCGGAGTCGACCTCGAGCTGGACCGTGCTGCCGGTGGTGCTGGTGAACGTCATCTCGTACGGGTCGCGGTCAAGCCGGCCGGTTGCCAGCTTGCGCACCTCCACGACGGTGAGCCGCTCGCCGGCGCCGAGCAGCCGCCACGGAGTCTCCGCGACGTCCCACAGCTTCTCCTCACCGACCAGCTCGACGCCCATGCCGGCCTGCAGATTGCAGACCGCGACGGGCCGAGGCGGCCCGCCGGAGGGATCGGAACCGGCGTCTTCATGTGGTCTCATCCTTTGAACCCTCCATCGCAAGTACCTGTCAGCCGAGTCGGCCGCGTCCTACGCATCGGGCACTGCAGTCCGTCGGCGTACAGCGCGAGCGCCTCACGTGCATTCTCGGTCGCCTACAGCGGGATGTTGCCGTGCTTGCGCTTGGGCCCCGGCGCGCGCTTGGTCGCCAGCATCTCCAGCGCGCTGATGAGCTTGGGGCGTGTCTCGTGGGGGATGATCACGTCGTCGATGTACCCGCGCTCGGCGGCGATGTACGGGTTGGCAAAGCGCGCCTGGTAGTCGTCCATGAGCTTGACGCGGCGCTCGTTCGGGGTCGGCGACCCGGCGATGTCGCGACGGTAGATGATGTTGACCGCGCCCTCGGCGCCCATGACCGCGACCTCGGCCTGAGGCCAGGCGTAGTTGAAGTCGGCCAGCAGGTGCTTGGAGGCCATGACGTCGTAGGCGCCGCCATAGGCCTTGCGGGTGATGACCGTGATCTTGGGGACCGTCGCCTCGGTGTAGGCGTACAGCAGCTTGGCACCGTGGCGGATGATGCCGCCCCACTCCTGCGACGTCCCGGGGAGGAAGCCGGGCACGTCACAGAACGTGATGATCGGCACGTTGAACGCGTCACACGTGCGGACGAAGCGGGCCGCCTTGGCCGACGCGTCGATGTCCAGCACCCCCGCCATGTGCGCCGGCTGGTTGCCGACGACGCCGACCGCGTGCCCGTCGAGGCGGCTGAACCCGCAGACGATGTTCTTGGCGAAGTGCTCGTGGATCTCGAAGAACTCGCCGTCGTCCACCGTCAGGCGGATGACGTTGCGCATGTCGTAGGGCTTGTTCGGGTTGTCCGGGACGGCTTCGTCGAGCTCTGCGTCCATGCGGTCACGGTCGTCGGACGGCGCGACGCGCGGCACCGTCTGCAGGTTGTTCTGGGGCAGGAAGGACATGAGGTAGCGCGTGTCCTGGATGACCTGGTCCTCGTCGTCGGCGGCCAGGTGCGCGACGCCGGACTTCGTGTTGTGGGTCATCGCGCCGCCGAGGGACTCGAAGTCGACCTCCTCGCCGGTGACCGTCTTGATGACGTCGGGCCCGGTGATGAACATGTGCGAGGTCTCCTTCACCATGAAGATGAAGTCGGTGATCGCGGGGGAGTACACGGCGCCGCCGGCGCACGGACCCATGATCAGCGAGACCTGCGGGATGACGCCCGAGCATTTGACGTTGCGCACGAAGACGTCGCCGTAGGCGCCGAGGGAGACGACGCCCTCCTGGATCCGCGCGCCGCCGGAGTCGTTGATGCCGATGACCGGGCAGCCGATCTTCGCCGCGAGGTCCATGACCTTGCACATCTTCTCGGCCATGACCTCGCCCAGCGAGCCGCCGAAGACGGTGAAGTCCTGGCTGAAGACGCAGACCTTGCGCCCGTCGATCTCGCCGTAGCCGGTGACCACCGCGTCGCCCCAGGCCCGGGACTTCTGCATCTCGAAATCGTGGGTGCGGTGGCGGACGAAGGTGTCCAGCTCGTTGAACGTGCCGGGGTCCAGAAGCTTCTCGATCCGCTCGCGTGCGGTGTACTTGCCCTTGGCGTGCTGCTTCTCCTCGGCCTCCGGGCTGGAGTGCGCGGCCTGCTGGCGCAGGTCGCCGAGCTGGGCGACCTTCTCGTCGAAGGTGCCGGGGGGCTTCTGGCGTACGGTCATGGCGGTGCGGGATGCTATTGCCATGCGCACATTCCCGCCCTGCGACGGCGTCGAGCACATCCACATCAACGCGGGCGGAGTGCGCCTGCACGTCGCGACCGCCGGCCCGGCCGACGGCGACGTCGTCGTCCTGCTGCACGGCTGGCCCGAGCACTGGTGGCTGTGGCACGCCGTCATGCCCGCCCTGGCCGCCGACGGTCGCCGGGTCATCGCGCCGGACCTGCGGGGCTTCGGCTGGAGCGAGATCACCCCCGGCGGCTACGACAAGGAGCAGTTCGCCACCGACATCCTGGCGCTCCTGGACGCGCTGGAGGTCACGCGCTGCGACCTCGTCGGGCACGACTGGGGCGGCTGGACGGCACAGCTGATGGCTCTCCGTGACCCCGGCCGCTTCCGCTCGCTGGCGCTGCTGAACATCCCGCACGTCTGGCTGACGATCGGGCAGGCGGCACGCCACGCGCACAAGCTCGCCTACCAGCCGCTGGTGGCTACGCCCGGCCTCGGGCGGCTCGTCCAGCGTGGCCGGCCGTTCTGGTGGTTCATGCGCCAGGGCGGGCTCCCGGCGCGGCAGGCCGCGGAGTTCAGGGCGGCGATGCGCGAGCCGGGGCGGGCCGTCGCCGGGTCCAAGGTCTACCGCACGTTCGTCACCCGCGAGATCCTGGCCGGCGCCCGCGGCCGCTACGAGGGACAGCGGCTCACGATGCCCACGCGGGTCCTCTTCGGGCTGGACGACATCGCCATCCACCCGTCGCTGCTTGACGGGTTCGACGCACACGCCGACGACGTGCGGATCACGACGGTCGACGGCTGCGGGCATTTCATCGTCGACGAGCAGCCCGAGCGCGTCGTCGGCTGGCTGCGCGAGGTGCTGGCCGAGGCGTCGAGCGGGTGAGCGTGACGGTCAGCTGTTGTTGCTGAACGGCCGCTGATTCGGCGCAACGGCGCGGGAGTCGGTGTCTATCCGCGGGTGAATGGCCGCCGATGGGCGGCGCCGAGGTCGTCGAGCGCCCCGGTGAGGGTGGCGATGGCCGTGTCTTCGTTCACCGTGCTGCGCGGACGATCGGCAGCGTCGGCGACGGGGGGATCGGCGACGGTCGGCGTCTCGGGCTGGACCGCGGGCGGGCTCGGGGCGACGGCCGGGGCGGGGTGATGCTCGGGGGTGGCGGCCACCTCGACCACTTCGGGGACGGGCTTTGCGGCGGCGGCCTCACGGTGCTCGACCACCGCTGGGCTGCGGCTGTCACCGGCTAGATGGCGGCGGCTCGCGTCCCGGGCGGCGGCGCGCTGGGCCGGGGTGAGGGCGGGACCCGCGGCTGACCGGCGGCGCAGCAGCCGTGAGAAGAACCCCGCCTTGGGCGCCGGCGTCCCCTCCGTCGCCCGGGCCGGCGCAGCCGGTGCGGGCTCGGGCGCTGGCGCTGGCCGCAGCTGGACGTCCGCCGCTCGCTCAGGCTCGGGCTCGGGCTCCGCCGCGATGGCGCCGGCGCCGGGAACGTCCACGTCGACCTCGATCAGCTCGGCGGTGAGGGTGACCTTCGTCCCCCAGCCGGATGCCGCGAGCTCCACCGTGCCGCGTGCTGCGGTGCCCTCCCAGGCGACGGTGGTCTCGGGCTCGGTCCGGGTGATCGTGATCTGGCCGAACGCCCCGAGGTGCCGGCACAGTGCATCCACATCGGAGATCTCCGCCCACAGCTCGGGCGGAGACTTGACGAGGGTGCGCTGGGCTTGATGCTCGGACATCGCCTCCCGGATTCCGCCCCGGAGCGCCGACTCCTGCCTTGGGGGCCGCGTTCCGTCAACCTGCAACGGATGGGTCGGGCGGGGGTGTTGCGCGTATCAGTAGCCGCCGGGCTTGGCCTCCATGAAGAAGATCGCCAGCAGGATGAGCACGCCGGCCAGACCCCCGACCATCCCCACGCGCGTGGACACGGCCTCGTACTCGGCGCTCCGGGTGACGGTGCCGCCACCACCACCACCGCCACCGCTGGCCGCGGCGCCGTCTTGGGCGGCGAGCTCGGCCAGCTTGCGGCTCTGCGGCGTCAGGAACCCGCCCACGATGCCGAACAGCACGAGCAGGATCACCAACGGCACCTGCACCCACACCTTGTCGAACAGCTTCTGGTCCGACGCGGCGTAGAGGCCGGCGAGCAGCGCCACCCCCATAGCGGGGGTCACGAACTTCCCGTTGACCGTGGCGACGATCCCGTGCCAGGCGGGCAGCGAGTCCGGGGCGCTGCGCCTGACCTGCGCCTCGATGAACGGGTAGGCAAACGTGACCCCGAAGGCGATCACGACCGCCATGACGTGGACGGCGACGACGACGTTGTAGAACTGGATCGCGAGGGACATGGCCGGCAGGCTACCCCGCGAGCTCGTCAGAACGTCGGCGCGTAGGCGCCGAAGACGTCCTTCATCGCCGCGCACACCTCGCCCATCGAGCAGCGGTCCTTCAGCGCCTGCTTGATGAACGGCAGCAGGTTGTCGGTGCCCTCGGCGGCGTCACGCAGTTCCTGCAGGCGCTTGTCGACGAGGTCGTGGTCGCGGTCTGACTTGAACTGCGCCAGACGGTCCAGCTGCAGGCCCTCGGAGGCGGGGTCCACGCGCAGCAGGCCCGGGACTTCGACGGCGTCCTCGACGTGGGAGTTGACGCCGACGACGATGTCCTGCTCGACGCGGTAGCGCTCCTGGTAGCCCCAGGCGGACTCGTCGATCTCGCCGGTGATGAACTCGATGGCGTTGACGCTGCCGCCGAGGTCGTCGACCTTGCCGATGAGCTCCAGGGCGCGGCTTTCGATCTCGTCGGTGAGCGACTCGACGAAGTAGGAGCCGGCGAACGGGTCCACGGTCATCGCCGCACCGGACTCGGCGGCGATGATCTGCTGGGTGCGCAGCGCGATCTTCGCGGCGTCCTCGGAGGGCAGGGCCAGCGCCTCGTCGTAGCCGTTGGTGTGCAGCGACTGCGTCCCCCCGCAGACCGCGGCGAAGCCCTGCAGCGCCACGCGGACGATGTTGTTCATCGGCTGCTGCGCGGTCAGCGTCACCCCGCCGGTCTGGGTGTGGAAGCGCAGCATCAGCGACTTGGGGTTCTCAGCCCCGAAGCGCTCGGACATGATCGTCGCCCACATGCGGCGGGCCGCCCGGAACTTGGCGACCTCCTGGAAGACGTTGTTGTGGCCGTTGAAGAAGAAGGCCAGGCGCGGGGCGAAGTCGTCCACCGCCAGGCCCGCGTCGACGGCGGCCTGCACGTAGGCGATGCCGCTGCACAGCGTGAACGCGACCTCCTGGACGGCGGAGCAGCCCTTCTCGCGGAAGTGGTAACCGGAGATCGACACCGTGTTCCAGCGCGGGATGTTCTCCTTGCAGTAGGCGAACAGGTCCGTCGTCAGGCGCATCGTCGGCTCGGGCGGGTAGATGTAGTTGCCGCGCGCTATGTACTCCTTGAGCACGTCGTTCTGCGTGGTGCCGCGCAGCTGGTCGGAGGCCACGCCCTGCTCCTCGCCGACGAGCTCGTACAGGCACAGCAGGACCGACGCGGGCGCGTTGATCGTCATCGACGTGGAGACCTGGTCCAGGGGGATCTGGTCGAAGGCCGTGCGCATGTCGTCGATCGTGTCGATGGCCACGCCGGTGCGTCCGACCTCCCCCTCGCACAGCGGGTTGTCGGAGTCCAGGCCGAGCTGGGTGGGCAGGTCGAAGGCCATCGACAGGCCCGTCGAGCCCTTGGACAGCAGGTAGCGGTAGCGCTCGTTTGACTCCTTGGCGCTCGCGTACCCGGCGTACTGGCGCATCGTCCACGTCTGCTTGCGGTACATGTCGCGGTGCGGGCCGCGCGTGTACGGGAAGTCACCGGGCTCGCCGAGGCGCAGATCCTCGGGGAGGTCGTCCTCGGTGTACAGCGGATTGATCTCGATGCCCGAGTCGGTGAAGCGCCTCGGGTCGTCCTTGCCGGTGATCGGGGCGACGGTGAGGCGTTCCTCGGACTCAGGTGCGGACATGGCGCGGACTTTACGCGCCTGACGTCACACGGGGCGAGCCGCGACGGTCATGTGGAAGGGCGTGCGGTGCTCCTCGGTGACGGTGAAGCCGGCCGCCGCGAGCATCGCCCGCAGCGCGCTGGGGGTGATGCCCCAGTACCAGTTGACGTAGCCGCGCTCGGGGTCGAAGGGCTCGGTGTGCGTCGGGTGGACGCCGGGCTTGGGGGCGAACACGCACACGTTGCGCGCGAACGGGCG
>JBBSUL010000036.1:0-26081 GCA_038234375.1 Solirubrobacterales bacterium
CGGCAAGCATGAAGTAGTTCGGGAAGCCGGACACCGCGGTGCCCAGGTGCGCCTCGCGACGCTGCGCCCACCGCTGCGCCAGCGGCTCACCGTCACGCCCACGCAGCGGGTCGGCGACGGGGAGGATCTGGAAGCCCGTGCCGAGGATCAGGGTGTCGAGTTCGTGGACGCGTCCGTCCGCCGTCCGCACCCCCTCGGGCACGACCTCGGTGATCGCCTCGGTCTCCAGCGTGACGTTGGGCTGCGTCAGGGCGGGGTCGTAGTCGTCGGCGACGATCAGGCGCTTGCAGCCCGCCTTGAAAGACGGCGTCAGCTTGCGGCGCAGTTCGGGATCGGAGACCTGGCGGCGCAGCTGCAGTCGGCCGAGGGCCTGCGGGATCACGCCCCAGCGCGGGCTGCGGACCGCGAAGCCGAGCAGCTCGCGGTAGACGAGCTGCCGCTGGCGAGCCAGGCGCTGCAGCGCCGGCACCCGGCGGTACAGGCCCCGCTCGATCCCGCTAAGCGGCCGGTTCAGGCGGGGGATGACCCAGCCCGGCGTGCGCTGGAACAGCGTCAGGTGCCCGACCTCGGGCTGGATGGCGGGGACGAACTGCGCCGCCGACGAGCCGGTCCCGATGGCCCCGACCCGCCGTCCGCGCAGGTCGTGCGAATGGTCCCAGCGCGCGGAGTGGAAGACGTGGCCGGCGAAAGCGTCCAGCCCGGGGATCTGTGGCGGGACGGGGTTGCTGAGCGGGCCCATGCCCGAGATGACGACCTGGGCGCGCACGTCCTGAGCACTCGTGCGCAGCGTCCAGCGGCGGGCCTCCTCGTCCCAGTCCCCGCCGACGACGTCGTGGCCGAGGCGCAGGTGCCCGCGCAGGCCGTGCTCGTCGACGAGGCGCTGCTGGTAGGCCCACAGCTCGGCCTGCGGCGCGTACACCGCGCTCCAGTCCGGGTTGGGCGCAAACGAGAACGAGTACAGGTGCGACTGCACGTCCACCGCGCATCCCGGGTAGCTGTTGTCGCGCCACGTGCCCCCGATGTCGTCCGCGCGGTCCAGCAGCAGGAAGTCGGTGATCCCCTCCTGGCGCAGGCGCACGGCCATGCCCAGGCCCGAGAACCCGGCACCGATGATCGCGATCCGCGTCTGCTCCATGTCCCGAGCCTAACCGGCATTCGACACCTTGTCAGCCCGTCGCTGGACGCGCGTGCGCGATCCGACCGCATCGCCGGCCGGCTACCGGCCCAGCGCCCGCGCCAGGCGCGCCTCGTACTCGTCCTGGCCGACGAGCACGCACCCCAGCCGCTCGGTGTGCGGGGTGGGCAGCTGGATGTCGCACAGCTCGATGCCGACGTCGGCGAGGTGGTCGAGGGTGCGGCTGAGCAGCGCGTTGCCCGCCGACGGCCGGGTCCGGCGCATGGACTCCAGCAGCGCCGCGCGCCCGATGACCACGCCGAGGATGCCGGCCGCCAGCTCCCCCTCGGGCGTCCACAGCTCGAAGCTGTGCGCGACGCCCGCCGCGTGCAGGCGCCGGTACAGCGCGGCCAGGCGCGGCGTGATCCACACGCCGCCACCGGACGGCGGCGGCGCCGCGCACAGGGCCAGGACCCGCCCGTAGTCGGCGTCTACGCGCAGTACGCAGGGCGCGCAGGCCCGCGCGTCGCGCCGGACCTTCCGGGCGACCGCCGCCCGGGACCCGGCGTCCAGCTCGAACACCGCCCGCTGCGGCGCGACGAACCACGGGATCTCGTCGTGGCCGGCGTCCGCGTCGTCCATCGGGAAGGCGCCGGCGGCGTACCGCCAGACCGCCCCGGCAACCGGGTCCTCAGCCATCCAGCTGGTCGACGGTGCACGCCTCCGGTGGCTTGTCCTGACGCCAGCGCACGACCTTGGCGCCGTGGCGGATGCGCCCGTCGGACACCTGGTCGAAGGTGACCTCCACCACGAGCTCGGGGCGCAGGCCGATCCACTCCAGCTCCTTCTCGGACTTCCACCTCGACGCCTCCCCGGTGCCGCGCTGCCCGGTCTCGTACGCGGCGAGCTCTGAGGGCAGCTCGCGCTTGCGCTTGGCGGTGAAGCCGGACGAGTGCCCGACGACGCGCAGCTCGCCCTCCGCGTCGTAAAGGCCGAGGATGAGCGCGCCGAGCGTCCCCTCCGCCTTGCCCGGCCGCCAGCCGGCGACGACCGCGTCGATCGTGCGCACGCGCTTGATCTTCACCATCCCCTTGCGCTCGCCGGGCAGGTACGCGGCGTCGGTCTGCTTGGCGATCACGCCCTCGGCGGAGTGCAGCCAGCCCTCGGCCTCCGCGGGCGTGGCCACCATCGGCGTCAGCTGCATCGGCGCGGCCACGAGCTCCTGGAGCGCCGCGCGGCGCTCGGCGTAGGGACGGTCCAGCAGCGACTCGTCCTCGCGTGCGAGCAGGTCGAAGGCGACAAAGGTGGAGGGCGTCTGGAGGCTCAGGCGCTCCACGCGCGAGGCGGCCGGGTGGATGCGCTGGCCGAGCAGGTCGAACTCGGTGCCTCCGTCGGCGTTGAAGATGACGATCTCGCCGTCGACGACGTAGCGACCGGGCGGGAAGCGCAGCTCGGGGAAGTAGCGCACGAGCGGCTTGCCGCTGCGCGACTGCAGGTACACGTCCTCACCGTCGACAAAGGCGATGCAGCGGAAGCCGTCCCACTTGGGCTCGTAGGCCCATCCGTCGTCCTCGGGCAGCGCCTGGCGACCGCGGGCGAGCTGGGGCAGGACGGGAGGCTGCAGGGGAAGCGGCATGCGCCCGGGAGGCTACCCGCCCGAGCGCCGCCGGTCAGTCGGCGCGGGGCGCCGCGGCGCGGCCGCGCAACCGGGCCAGGAAACGATCGGCCAAGCGCGGGGAGAGCCCGTGCAGCGCCCCGAGGACCCGGACGAGCGGGGGGTAGTGGACGGCGCGCGCGTCCTTGCCGACCGCGGCCACGATGCGCGTCGCCAGCTCGCTGGCGGGAGCGGCGTCCTCGCCGCCCCGGTACCAGTCGGGCATCGTGTCCTTCTCGTGGTCGTGCAGGTGGGTGGCGATCTCACCCGGGTAGACCATGGTCAGGCCGACTCCCGTGTCGGCGAGCTCGTGCCGCAGCGCCTCCCCGAACATGCGCTGGGCGGCCTTCGTCGCGCCGTACACCGCGGCCTCCGGGAACGACCGCAGCCCCGCACCCGAGGATACGATGACGATGTGCCCGGCCCCCTGGTCCAGCAGCACCGGCAGGCCGGCGTGCACGGTGAACACCGTCCCGTACCAGTTGACGTCGGTCATCCGCCGGATGTGCTCGATGGACTGGTCGCGGAACGGGCCGTAGTGGGTGATCCCGGCGTTGGCGACGAGCAGGTCGATCCCTGAGGCGGCGGCCGAGAACGCGCCGACCGCCTCGCGGACGCTCGCCTCGTCGGACACGTCGCAGCGCAGGACGTGGTGGCGGCCGGGAAGGCTGTCGGCCAGCTCCTGGAGCTCGTCGACGGCTCGCGCGGCGAGGCCGAGCGTCGCGCCGCGCTCGGCCAGTTCGACCGCCAGCGCACGCCCGATCCCCCGCGAGGCCCCGGTGATCAGCGCACGCGTGCCCGGCTGGATCTGCATGTCGAAGACCCTACCCGTCCGCCGGTAGCATCCACGACGTGAGCACTGACACCGTCACCGTTGCCGAGGAGGAGTACCTCCAGACCCTGTTCTGGCTCATGGAGGCCGGCCTGCCCATGAACGGCGCGAACATCGCCCGGGCGATGCAGCTGTCGGCCCCGACGGTCCACGAGATGATCGGCCGCCTCGAGCGCGACGGCTACATCACGCGGGACGCCAGCAAGGCCATCTTCTTCACGGACACCGGCCTGGCCCAGGCGACCGACATCGTCAGCAAACACCGCCTCATCGAGCGCTACCTGACCGACGTGGTCGGCGTGCCGTGGGACGAGGTCCACGAAGAGGCCGAGCGCCTGGAGCACGCCATGTCCCCGCGCTTCGAGGCGTACATGCGCAGCGCGATCGGCGACTCCAAGACCTGTCCCCACGGCCATCCGATCGAGGTCGGCACCCGCATCGAGGGGGTGCCGCTGGCGGACGTGGAGGTCGGCGCGACCGTGACCGTGCTGCGTTTCGAGAACGAGGCGGAGGACCTGCTGCACTACCTCAAGCGCAACGGGATCGAGCCGGGGCTGGAGGGGACGATCGCCGCCAGCGACGACGAGGAGATCGTGATCGAGCAAGTCGACGGCGGGCGCTGCGGCGTCACCAGCAGCGTCGGGGCGACGGTCAGCGTGCTCGCCGACCCCTCCCCGCCGCCCCGGGTCATGCTCCCTGAGTCCCTCGTCCTGGGCAAGGAGCGCTACGGCCGCTAAAGGCTCCGGTAGGCGGCGGCCAGGCGCTTGATGCCCTCTTCGACCTGGGCCACCGGGGTCCCCGAGTAGGCCAGGCGCAGCGCGTTCTGCCCGCCCTCCAGCAGGAAGTCGGTGCCCTTGACGAAGGTGACCCCGTGCTCGCCGGCCGCCGCGAACAGCGCGGCGACGTCGGTGCCCTCCGGCAGCGTCACCCACATGAAATAGCCACCCTCGGGCGCCACGTACTCCGCCTCGGGCAGCTCGCGGTCCAGCGCGGCGGTGATCGCCGCCACACGCTCGGCCAGCGCGGCCTTGACCGTGGCGATCGACCGCTCCAGGCCACCGCCCACGCAAAAACGGTAGACGATCGACTGCGCGACCATGTTCGGGGCGATGTACGTGTTCGTCGCCCGGCCGGCGATCGCCTTGATGATGTCGGCGTGCCCGACGAGGTAGCCGACGCGGATGCCGGGGCACACGGTCTTGGAGAACGAGGACGCGTACACGACGTGTTGCATGCCCTCGTCGAGCTCGAGCATCGTGGGCAGCGACTCGCCGGTGAAGCGGATCGCCACGTAGGGGTCATCCTCGAAGATCGTGAAGCCGTATTCGGCCGCCAGCTCGAGCAGCACGCGGCGCTTGTCCAGCGACAGCGTGTACCCGGCGGGGTTCTGGAAGTTCGGGATGATGTGGGCGAGGGTCGGGCGCACCCCGGTGCCCAGCAGCTCCCGCAACTCGTCGACGTCGATGCCGTCGTTCTCGAGCGTGATCATCCGCACGTCGGCGCCGCGGCCCGTCAGCGACAGGAGCGTCCGGTCGTACGTCGGCTTCTCGACCACGACGGCGTCGCCGGTGCTCACGAGCTGGTCGAAGAGGAAGGCGTCGGCCTGCATGGAGCCGTTGGTGACCAGGACGTTCTCCGGCGCGACGCCGTGGCGCTCGGCCAGCCACGCCCGCAGCGGCACGTAGCCGACGGAGGTGCCGTAGGCGGTGGTGCCCGCAGCGTCCTCGTCGAAGGCGGCGGCGGCCGCCGCCTTGAGGCCGTCAACGTCGACGATGTCGAGGGACGGCGCGCCGCGGGCGAAGGAGATGGTGTCGTTGGCAGGCATCGTCGGCGCATCATGCCACGCGCATGCCGATTCCGAACGCCGCGCCGTCCGGTTGCCGGAACCGTCCTTGCCGCCCGTGCCGGAATGACGCTCAGGCTTCTCGCACGCACCGTTAAGACGCCCCTCAGGTCCGGCGCCTACCTTCATCTGCGATGCCCTCCCCCCGACATCTGTGGTCCGGCTCCTGGCGCGAGGAGTCCGAGAAGCCGCCGCAGGACACGCCCGCCCTCGCCGGCGCCGAGCACGGAGCGGACGCCACGGCGCACGCACGGCTGCCCCTCGGCACCGAGCCGCCGGACGCACCGCGCGCCCGAGCCTCCTCCCGGCGCCGCCTGACCGTCGCCGGGATCGTCGCCGTCGTGCTCGGTGCGACCGCCGCCGGGGCCTACGTGGCGGGCACCAAGGACGACAAGACGCAGACCACCGCCGCGCTGCCCGCGCTGCCCGCCGCGAAGGTCAAGCCCCGCAAGGGCCAGACGCAGGCCGCCGCGATCTACGCGGCGGCCAGCCCGGCCGTCGTGTCGATCCGCACCGGGAGCGGGTCGGGCACCGGGTTCCTGGTGGACGACACGCGCACCGTCGCCACCAACGCCCACGTCGTGGACGGCTCGAACACGGTGACCGTCCGCTTCGGCCCCGAGGGCCGCGACATCAGCGCCGAGGTCACCGGGACCGACCCGTCCAGCGACCTCGCCGTGGTGCGCCTCCCCGCGGATGCCGCCCCGTCGAAGGCCAAGCCCCTGAAGCTCGCGGACTCCGACCAGGTGACCATCGGCGACGAGGTCGTCGCCATCGGCAACCCCTTCGGCCTGGACCGCACGCTCACCGAGGGCATCGTCTCGGGCCTCTCCCGCGCCATCCAGGCCCCGAACAACTACGAGATCGACGACGCGCTGCAGACCGACGCCGCCATCAACCCCGGCAACTCGGGCGGGCCGCTGCTCGACGACGCCGGGCAGGTCATCGGCGTGAACTCGCAGATCGAGACCGGCGGCGGCTCGGCCGGCAACGTCGGCATCGGCTTCGCCGTGGCCTCCAACACCGTGCGCCAGGTCGTCCCCGCCCTCGCCAAGGGCCAGGAGATCGACCGCGCCTGGCTGGGCATCCAGTCCCAGCCGGCCGCCGGCGGCACCGGCGCGGCGCTGAGCATGATCACCGCCGGCGGCCCGGCCGAGCGCAGCGGCCTGCAGCCCGGTGACGTGGTCCTGTCGATCGACGGCAAGCAGATCCGCGAGTTCTCCGACATCTCGCGGACGGTCAACGAGCACCAGCCCGGCGACGACATCGACGTCAAGGTCCGCCGCGGCAGCCAGGTCGTGACCGAGAAGGTGACGCTGGGCACCCGGCCGACCGCGCCGATCACGCCGTGACCTTCGCCACCCCGCTCGCCCTGCTGGCGCTCGCGGCGGTGCCGGTCCTCGCGTTCGCCTACGTGACGCGCCAGCGCCAGCGCGCGCGCATCACCGCCGCGTTCGCCGCGCCGCTGCTGGCCGCGTCGCACACCCCGCAGCGCGCCGGGATCCGCCGGCACCTGCCGTTCGTCGCTTACGCTCTGGCGCTGACCGTGCTGATCGTGGCGCTCGCACGGCCGCAGCACAGCGTGGCGGTGCCCGTCGAGCGTGCCTCGATCATGCTCGTGACCGACGTCAGCGGATCGATGCTCGCCAAGGACGTCCAGCCGAACCGCCTGACCGCCGCGAAGCGGTCGGCGCTGGACTTCGTGGCCAAGATCCCGCCGCGGGTGAACATCGGGGTCATGGCCTTCAACCAGCAGGCCAGCGTGCTGCAGTCGCCGACCATCGACCGGGTTGCCATCAACGCGGCGATCCAGCGTGAGGAGGCCAGCGGCGGGACCGCCACCGGCACCGCCGTGGCCACGGCGACGCGCATCCTGCGGCCGGGCGGGAAGAACACGGACAGCCGTCCGCCGGCGGCGATCGTGCTGCTCAGCGACGGGGCCTCCACCCGCGGCGTTGACCCCGTCCAGGCCGCCGCGGCCGCCAAGAAGGAGGACGTCCGCGTGTACACGGTCGCCCTGGGCACCGAGAACGGCACCATCGACGTCCCCCGCAAGAACGGCACCACCCAGACCAAGCCCGTCCCCCCGGATCCGGCCACCCTCCGGCAGATGGCGCAGGCCGGCGGCGGCACCTTCTTCCGGTCGGCCACCGCCGAGAGCCTGTCGCAGGTCTACGAGCGCCTGGGCTCGGAGCTCGGCACGCGGCTGACCGACCGCGAGGTGACGCCCGCCTTCGCAGCCGGCGCCGCCCTCCTGCTGCTTTCCGGTGCAGTGCTGTCGCTGCGCTGGTTCGGCCGCCTGATCTGATCGACCCCACCCGAGGACCCTATGACCGACATCACCGACACCGACCACCGACCCGACCCGACCGACGACGACCCACGCGCCGCGCTGCGCGAGGCCCTGCAGGAGATGAAGCAGGTCATCGTGGGCCAGGACGCCATGCTCGAGCGCCTGCTCGTCGCCCTGCTCGCCGGCGGCCACGTGCTGCTGGAGGGCGTGCCCGGCCTGGCCAAGACGCTGACCATCCGCACGATGTCCGAGGTGCTCGGCGGGAGCTTCAGCCGCGTGCAGTTCACCCCCGACCTCGTCCCGGCGGACATCATCGGCACACGCATCTACCGTCCGGACACCGGGGGCTTCGAGACGAGCCTGGGTCCCGTGTTCGCGAACTTCGTGCTCGCCGACGAGATCAACCGCGCGCCCGCGAAGGTGCAGTCCGCGCTCCTGGAGGTCATGCAGGAGGGCCAGGTGACGATCGCGGGCACGAGCTACGAGGTGCCCAAGCCGTTCATCGTCATGGCCACCCAGAACCCGATCGAGTCCGAGGGCACCTACCCGCTGCCCGAGGCGCAGGTCGACCGCTTCCTCATGAAGGTCGTCGTCGGCTACCCGTCGACGGGCGAGGAGGCCGCCGTGGTCGGACGCAGCCTCGACAGCGGCCGCGGCGTGCGCGAGCTGCTGTCCCTGGACCGCCTGGTGCGCTACCGGCAGGCGGCCGAGCAGATCCAGGTCGACCGCGACGTGATCGCCTACGCGGTCGCGATGACGGACGCCACGCGCAACCCCAGCGCGAACAACCTGCCCGACCTCGTCGGGCAGGTCGAGCACGGCGCCAGCCCGCGTGGATCCATCGGGCTGGTGCACGCGGCCCGCGTCCTGGCGCTGCTGCGCGGCCGCGGGCATGCCACCACCGGGGACGTGCGGGACCTCTCGCGCGACGTGCTGCGCCACCGCCTCGTGCTGTCCTACGATGCGCTGGCCTCCGGCGTCACGCCCGACGACATCCTGGACCGCGTCATCGCCACCGTGCCGGACCCGGCCGGCGGACGGCTGACGCGGGAGCAGCGGGCAGCTTGAGCCCGCCTGCCCCCCCACTGCAGACCCCGGCCGCGCGCCAGGGGCCCGGTCCGCTGCCCCGGTCGGCCATCGACGCGCTGGACGTCGTCCTGACGCGGCACAGCGCGCGTTCGCAGTCCGGGGACCGGCGGGCTGCGGGGGTCGGCGCGGGCACCGAGCTGGCGCAGCTGCGGGGCGACCAGGTGGGCGACGACGTGCGCCACCTGGACGCCGCGGCGAGCGCGCGGACCGGGGAGCCGCACGTGCGCCTGCACGTCCCCGAGCGGGTGCAGACGACGTGGATCCTGCTCGACGTGTCGGCCTCGATGGCCTTCGGCACGGTGCGGCGCCTGAAGAGCGATGTGGCCGAGGGCGTCACCCAGGTGATGGGCCAGCTGGCCCTGCGGCGGGCCGGGGCGCTCGGCGTCGTGCGCTTCGGCGCCCCCGGAGCGCCGCGCATCAGCCCGCTGCGGGCCGGCCGCCCCGCGCTCGGCGCGCTGCGCCACATCCTCGCCGAGGGCATCGCCGCCGACGGCACCGACGACACCAGCGCCCTGCACGACGCGTGCGCCGCGCTCGGCCGCCTGGCCCAGCAGCCGGCGATGGTCATCGTCGTCTCGGACTTCCGCAGCGCCGAGGATCCCGCGGCGGCGCTCGGCCACCTGCGCGCGCGGCACACGGTGCTCTGCGTCGAGGTTCACGATCCGCGCGAGGCCTTCGTCCCCGACGTCGGGATCCTGTCGGTGGTGGACCCCGAGAGCGGGACCCGGGCCCGGGTGAACACCGGCAGCCGCAGCGTCCGTGAGCGGTTCGCCGCCCTGGAGACCCGGCGGCGCGCGCTCCTGCACGAGGAGCTGCGGCGCCTGCGGATCGCCCACGTCGCCCTCGGCACCGACGAAGACTGGCTGCTGACCCTCGGGCGGACGCTGCGATGAGCTCAGAACCCGTGCTCGCGGTGGGCTTCGCCACGCCGCTGTGGCTGCTGGCCCTGCTGGCCATCCCCGTCCTCGTCGCGCTGACGGTGGCGCGGTCGCGGGGGCGAGACCGCTTCGCCATGCGCGTCCCTGCCGCCGCCTCGCTGGCCGCTGCGGTCGTCGCCGAGCCGGCGTGGCGCCGCTGGGTCCCCTCCGTGCTCGCGGTCGCGGCGATCGCCGCACTGATCTTCGGCGCCGCCCGCCCCCAGCGCTCCCTGCGCGTCCCCCTGCAGGAGGCGTCGATCATGCTCGTGACCGACCACTCGGGGTCGATGGCGGCCATGGACGTGAGCCCCAACCGCCTGGCCGCCGCGCAGGCCGCGGCCTCGACGTTCGTCAAGGCGCTGCCCGACGGGGTGAAGGTCGGCGTGGTCGCCTACAGCGTCGCCCCCGACGACGTGCGCCCGCCGTCCACCGATCACTCGGCGGCGCTGAAGGCGATCGCCGGGCAGTCGGCCAACGGCGGCACCGCCACGGGGGACGCCCTGAAGACGGCGCTCGGCCTGCTGCGCCCGGACAAGGGCGCGCGAACGCCGGCCGCGGTCGTCCTGCTCAGCGACGGCACCACGACCGTCGGCAGCGACCCCGAGGAGGTGGCCCAGACCGCCAAGAAGCTCGGGGTCCCCGTGTACACGGTGGCGCTGGGCAGCGAGGACGCGACCGTCCCCAACCCCGACCCGCTCGGCCCGCCGTTGCCCGCCGTCCCCGACCCCGCGACGTTGCGGCGCGTCGCCGAGATCTCCGGCGCGCGGGCGTTCTCGGCCCAGGACTCCGGTCAGCTCGGCGCGATCTACAAGTCGCTCGGCTCGCAGCTGGGCTCCAAGGCCGAGACCCGGGACGTGACGATCGTGCCGGTGGCCGCCGGCCTGCTGCTGCTGCTCGGGGCCGGAGGCCTGGCCCTGCGCCGCCGCGCCTGAGACCGCCGGGCTCAGCGGAAGGCGTAGTCCTCCAGCGGGAAGGTCGTGTGGGCCTTCCACGCCTCCTGCGTGGACGTCGGACGCAGGAACGGCGTGTCGCCGTGGTGGTCGAAGTAGTAGCTGTGGGCGGACGCGCAGATCGCGCCCGTCTTCCACAGCGAGCGTGACAGGCGATCGGCGGCGAACGCGGTCCAGCGATCGGTGGGCTCCTCGCGGACCTCAACGGCGCGGGCGCCGCGACGCTGCGCCTCGGCGATGACGCGGACGATGTGCGCGGACGCCGTCTCGACGAGTGAGTGCCAGGTGCCCCCGGTCCATCCGTAGGGCCCGAAGATCATGAAGTGGTTGGGCAGCCCGGGCATCGAGACACCCTCGTAGGACCGCAGGCGCTGCTCGGCGTAGGTGGTGGCCAGGTCGAATCCGTCGCGACCGCGCACCGGGGTGCGCCGGAAGTTCTCCGGGTCCGAGGCCAGGCGGAAGCCGGTGGCGAGGATCAGCGTGTCGACCGGGCGCTCGGTGCCGTCCGCGGTCTGCACGCCGTCCGGGGTGATGCGGGCGATCGTGTCGGTGAGCAGGTCGACGTGGTCGCGCGTGAAGGTGCGCAGGTAGGTGTTGGAGACCGCCGGGCGCTTGCAGCCCAGGGCGTAGGACGGGGTCAGCCGGGCGCGGAGCGCTGCGTCGGGGACCTGCACGCGGTACCAGCCGTGCCGCAGCAGCCACGTCAGCCCGTCGACCGTGCGTCGGACCGGGCCCTCCTGGTAGCGCACGACCGCCGTGATCAGACCAGCTTCGGTGGCTTTCGTCGCCGCCGCGCGCACAGCGTTCTGCAGGCGGGGGAAGCGCGCGTAGGCGCGCTTGAGCGCGGCGGGGGTCGTCGGGTCGAGCTTCGGCGCCACCCAGATCGCGGTGCGCTGGTAGACGTCAAGGTGGGCGACCCGCCCGGCGATCGTCGGGATGATCTGCACGGCGCTGGCCCCGGTGCCGATGATCGCCACCCGCCGGCCTGTCAGGTCGTGGTCGTGATCCCAGCTCGCGGAGCGCAGGACCGTGCCGCCGAAGTCCTGCAGGCCGGGGATGTCGACGGGCTTGGGGTCGACGAACGCCCCGATCGCGCTGACCACGTACCGCGCGCTGACCTGCTCGCCGCCGCCGTTGAGCTCCAGGCGCCAGAGCCCGGCACCCTCGTCCCAGGTGCGCGCGGTGACCTCGCTGTCCAGACGGATATGCGGGCCCAGCCCGTAGCGGTCCACGCACTGGTCGACGTAGGCCTTGACCTCGTGGCCCTTGGCGAACACGCGCGACCAGTCGGGCTTGAGTTCGTAGGAGAACTGGTAGGCCTGCGCGGGGATGTCCACGCCGATCCCCGGATACGTGTTGTCGCGCCACGTGCCGCCGACGTCGTCCGCGCGCTCGAGGATCGCGAAGTCGGTGATGCCCGCCCGGCGCAGGGCGATGCCCATGCCGATGCCGCTCAGGCCGCCGCCGATGATGGCGACCGTGAGATCGGCTGCGTGCGTCGCGGGCACGGTGTTCTCAGGCGGCGGCTTGGGCGGTTGACGCGGCGCCCTCGCCGGTCACGTGGCGGTCGACGAACTCGGTGATCGTGCGCACGACGAGGGCGGAGTCGTCCCACATGGGGACGTGGCCGACCTTCGGGAGCACCACGTAGTCCACGCCCGGGATCTCGCGGCGGGCGCGCCCGGCGTGCAGCTCCATCGGCAGGATCCGGTCGTGCTGGGCCCAGGCGACACGGACCGGCGCGTCGATCTCCTCCAGGCCGTCCAGATGCGCCTCGCCAGCGCGCAGCGCGCGCAGGACGTCGTCGATGACCGCGCAGCCGATCGAGGTGCGCATGAGGTCGGCGGCGTCGGCGGGGGCGACAAGCTCGCCGTGGCGCATGATGTCCCGGAAGGCCAGGTGCCGGGCGCCCGGGCGCGCCACGATCACGTGCGCACGCGACGCGGTGGCCCGGGTGAGCTTGATCTGGCGGGTGAAGAACGAGGCGATCCGCTTGGGCTCCTCGCCGCCGATGTCCCATAGGCCACCGGGCGAGAGCGCGACGACCGACCGCGCGCGGCCGCGCTTGGCCAGCTCCAGGGAGAGCGCGCCCCCCATCGAGTTGCCGACGAAGTGGGCGGTCGAGACGCCAAGCTCGTCGAGGTGGCGCTCCAGGTGGTCGGCGCCGTGGGAGATCGTGGTCGACGACGCGGCGTCCATCGGCGGCCCGCCGGCGTGCCCGGCGAGCGTCGGCGCGATGACCTCGTAGCGCGAGACGAGGTCGGCGAGCACGGGGCGCCAGTGGTGCCAGGTCCCGGTGAAGCCGTGCAGCAGGACGACGGGCTCGCCGCTGCCGGCGCGGTACAGGGCGGGGCTGTTCTCGCTCATCGCCGGAGCGTAGTGGCTCCAGCGAACGCGGGTGTTCAGAGGCGTGCCCGGGCTCGCGCTCGGGTCAGGACGTCCCCGCCGTTCCCGCAGCCTGGCCTGACTGGGTTGACCGCCGTGATCGACGCCGCCGCTGACACCTCATGCGCCGTATCCCTGCGTCAGGTGTCAACGGGCGCGACACGCCGGCGCCGACGCGCGCGTCGCCGTGCCGCGCGCGCGGACTGGAGCCTGGGTGACGCGCGCGAGATCAGACCAGGAGCGTCCGGCACGGATAGTCGGCGAGCGCGGCGTCGCCGGTGACGAGCGTGGCGTCCAGGGCCAGGGCCTGCGCGACGAGCAGGCGGTCGAACGGGTCGCGGTGCAGCCGCGGGAGTGTCGCCACCCCGAGGGCATGCTCGTGGACGACCGGGATCGGACGAGCGTCCAGCCTCCGGATGCGGTCGGGCACGTAGGTCGCGGGCGGCTCTGGCAGCGGCATCCGGCCGAGCCCGTGCTTGATGGCGAGCTCCCAGGCGACGACCGCCGAGACGAGCAGCTCGTTGTCGCCGTCCTCGATGAGCTCGCGCGCCCGACCGAGGCGGGCCGGCGCGCTGGTGGTCCAGAGGAAGGCGTTGGTGTCCAGCAGGAGCCTCATTTCCCCTCGAACAGGTCGAGCAGGTCGTCGGGGAGCGGGTCGTCGAAGTCGTCGGGGATCGAGAAGACGCCCTCGTCCATGCCGAGCTGCCGCTTGCGCCCGGGCGCGCGGCTGGCCACCAGGCGCGCCACCTCCTCGCCGCGACGGGTGATCACGACCTCCTCGCCGGCCGTCACCTCGTCGATGAGGCGCGACAGGTGCGTCTTGGCCTCGTGCACCCCGACGAACTTGGTCATGTGACCTAGTCTACTCGGGGCCGGACGCCTCGCTCCGGCGTCGGCGCGTGCCGCGGGCGACGTCGGCCATGTCGTCCACCCGCACCAGCTTGACCCGCGGGCGCCCCCGCTCCTCGCCGGCGGCGGTCTCGTGGGCGTCGATCCGCTGCCACCCCTCCCAGGTGACGACGTCGGCGACGCGCTCGCGCACGAACGCTTCGACGGCGTCGCCGTCGGGGCGCTCGCCGGCCAGCGTCCCGGCCTCGACGTCCTCGAGGATCCGCGCGACCGTGTCGGCGGCGTCCTTCTTGTTCGTGCCGATGACGCCCGACGGCCCGCGCTTGATCCACCCCACGGCGTAGGACCCGGCGCGCACGCTGCCGTCCTCCTCCTGGACCCGGCCGCCGTCGTTGCGGATCAGGCCGCGGCGCTCGTCGAAGCACAGGCCCTCCAGCGGGATGCCGCGGTAGCCGATCGACCGCACGACCATCTCGCACTCGATGGTCTTCTCCTCGCCCGTGGGCACCGCGCGGAGCGCTCCGTCCTCGCCGGCCTCGATGCGGTTGCGGACGATGCGGATCGCCTCGACCTTGCCGTCGCCGAGGATCTGGACCGGCGACCACAGGAACTCCAGCACCACCCGCCGGGCCTTCCCCGACGGCTCGCGCGCGGCGTAGTCCCGCATGATGTCGACGTTCTTGCGGTTGGTGGTGTGGGCGTCCTCGGAAACCAGCCAGGCCTCGGACGCCGGGTCGAGATCGAGGTCCTCCGGGTGCACGACGACGTCCGCTTCGGTCAGCTCCCCGAGCTCGCGGAGCTCCGGGTTGGTGAACGCGGCCTGGGCGGGCCCGCGGCGCCCGAGCAGGACGACGTCCTGCACCTGACCGGCGCCAAGATGGGTGATGGCGTGGTCGGCGGTGTCGGTGACCGCGAGCTCGGCCTCGGCGAGCACGATCATCCGCGCCACGTCGATGGCGACGTTGCCGTTGCCGACGACGACCACGCGCCGGGCCGTGAGGTCGTACTCGTGGTCGGCGAAGGCGGGATGGCCGTTGTACCAGGCGACGAACTCGGTGGCGGCGTGCGACCCGGGCAGGTCCTCGCCGGGGATGCCCAGCCGATTGTCGGTGGAGGTGCCGAACGCGTAGACGACGGCGTGGTAGCGCTCCTGGAGCTCCTGCGGCGTGATGTCCTTCCCCAGACAGACCCCGCCGAAGAAGCGGAAGGCCTCGTGCCCGGCGGTCTTGTCGAACCTCTTGGTCACCGCCTTGATCTTCGGGTGGTCCGGCGCCACCCCGGCGCGCACGAGGCCGAACGGCGTGGGCAGCTCGTCGTACAGATCGACCGCGAAGCCCTCGGCCAGCAGTTGCCCGGTCGCGTAGAACCCCGACGGCCCGGCGCCGACGACGGCGGCGCGCAGGGCAGGGGCGAACGGCTCGGCCTGCTCGGTCATGGTGCCTGGACTCCTTGTTCAACAACGGGGCGCAGGGCCTGATGGTACCCCCGGGGACCTGGCCGGTGACGTCCGCCGCGTCCCGCGGGTCAGGGCGCTGCGGCGCCACCGCCGGCGGAGGCCGGAGGCGGATCCGCCGGCGGGGCCGCAGGTGCGGTCGACGCCGGCGGCGAAGCCGGATCCACGTCGTAGCGCGTCAGCTTCTCGCCGCGCATGAGCCCGATGACCTTGTCGGCGTACCGCGGGTCGGTGGCGTAGTGGCGCGCGATGCTGCGCGCGAAGGCCTCGGGATCATCGAGGTGGTCGAACGCCCCCCGGTAGACGGGGTTGGCCAGCAGCCGCGCCCCGTGGTCGCGGATCGACTCGTCCAGCGACGGGTACGCGCGGAAGGCGCCGATGGTGGTGACCGACCGGCCCTTGATGACCTCCTGCGTCTTGCGCAGGACGCAGCCGACCGCCTCGGCGCCCCAGGTGTAGGTGCCGGCCCGGGTGCCGGAGACCGCTTGGGCCTTGATGCCGAAGTAGTTGTTGGCCCCGGCGGCGATGCGCCCGCTGCCGGTCTCCAGGATGGCCTGCCCGAGGGTGACCGAGGCCGGCACCCGGGTCTCGCGGGCCGAGGCCTGGGCCCCGGGCACCGCGGCGGCGACGAACTCGCGACGCGACGCGAACGGGGCACGCTGGTCCACGGGCGAGACGATGCCGCACGCGCCGTCGAGCGTCCCGGGCGTGACCGCCCTCGGGACCGGCGCCCCGCAGAGCTTGGCGACGAGGACCCCGGCGGGCCCGGTGCGCATGAGCGTGTCGGAGATGTACAGGCGCTGCGAGCCGACGACGACCCGGTTCCAGATATTCGACCGCTGCCCGCGGGCGGAGGCGACCGGGCCCGGGCGCTGACAGGTGATCCGCAGGCGCTGCCCGTGCCGGACCCGGGCTTGGACGCGGCCGCCGGGCGTACTCCGCGCGTTGACGGTCGTGCGGTCCGGGGAGAGCGCTGTCCCGCGGGCGGCCGGGGCCTGGGCGGACGCCGAGGCCGGCAGCGCCACCGCCGCGACGATGGCCAGGGTCACGGCACCGGCCGGTCGGCGTACGGGCATGGCGCGCATGGTGGCAGGCGGCCCGCGCGAAAGGCGCGAGGTCGCGTGCACGGCGGCTCAGGCGGGGAGGTCGGCCTCGTCGTCGCTGGAGACCAGGGCGCGGCGCACGTCCAGCGGCAGGCCGGAGGTGAGCTTGCGCAGCACCTCGACCTGCTTGGCCCGGGCGTCGACGACGATCTTCTCGCCCGCGGGGGTGACGACGACCAGCGAGCTGCGGCGGTCCTGCGGGTTGGTCGTCCGGTGGGCGAGATCGAGCTCGGCCAGCCGGTCGAGCACCGGCGTCAGGCTGCCGCTCGAGCGCCCGAGCAGCCGTCCGAGGACGGTCGGGCGGATCCCCCCCGTGGCGACCGCCTCGTGCAGGACGAGGTATCCGTCCAGGGACAGCTCGGCCTCGCGGGCGATCAGGGCCACCGCGTGCACCGCGTCGGCCAGGAGCCGCGCGGCGAACGCCGCATCGTCGCGTTCAACGGTCACGCGGGTCAGCGTACAGATCGTCCCCGACGCCCGGCCCCGATGCAGACGGCTCGCGCGAGTTCTCACCGCCGCCATCTACGCGCCGTACCCTGGGAGGGTCGATGTTCAATGCTCTCAACGACATCCTCGTCGCCGCCACCCACGCCCTCTCGCTGATCCTCCAGCACACGGCGGAGGTCGACCCGTGGCTGCTGGCGCTCGGGACCGTCCTGTACATCTCCGGCCAGGCGGTGCGCACCCGCGGCTGGCACACGATCATCAGCGCCGCGTACCCGGCGAGCGGCCTCCGCGCCCGGGACACCATGAACGCCTATCTCGCGGGCTCGGGGATGAACGCCGTCATCCCGGCCCGGGGGGGCGACGTGGTCAAGCTGGCCCTCGTCAAGCGCCGCATCGAGGGCTCCAGCTACGCGACGCTCGCGGGGACCTTCGTCCCGGAAACGGTGTTCGAGACGCTGTTCGGCACCCTGCTCGTGGCATGGGCACTGAGCCAGGGCTTCCTCCCGGTCCCCACGGCCACCGGCGAGGTGCCGGCGGTCGACGTCACCCTGATCATCCGCCACCCGTTCATCGCCCTCGGCGTCACCCTCGCGGGGACGGCCGTCTTGTGGCTCGTGGGCCGCACCCTGCGCCGCGGGGCCTCGACGCTCCTGCAGCGCTTCCGGGCCGGCCTCGTGATCTTCGGGACCCCGCGGCGCTTTGTCACCGGGGTGGCGTCCTGGCAGGGCCTGGCCCGGCTGGTGCGGCTCGGCTCGCTGGCCGCGTTCATGGCCGCCTTCAAGCTCCCGGTGACCCTCACCACCGTCGTCCTGGTCATGGCCGCGCAGGGCGGCGGCCGGATCATCCCCATCGCGCCGGCCAGCGCCGGGCTCCGCCTGGCGATGCTGTCCTACGGCTTCGTGGAGACGACGGGGCAGGCGGTCGACATCGCCCAGATCACGGCGTTCACCTTCGGCGTCGGCGCGGTGCTGATGATCAGTGGGCTGGTCCTCGCGACGTTCATCCTGTGGCGCGAGCTCGGGACGCTGAACCCGCGCCGGGCCTTCCGCGCCGCGCGCGAGGCGATGGCCTCGGCGGAGGCGGACGGGCCGTCGATGCCACACCCCGCCTGACCCGGGCGATAGCCCAGGGAGATGGCCCCCTGGGCATCTCCCAATGCAAGCCGGAGCGTGCAGGCCCCCCTGGGGGCTGCCACGCGCAGGCTTGCACGCCCCCCTGGGCCATCCTCACCGCTATGAGTTGCTGATCAGCACCGGGGTGCCGACGGGCACGCGCTTGTACAGCGCGATCACGTCGCGCACGTGCATGCGCAGGCAGCCGTGCGAGGCGGCAGTGCCGACCGACGCGTCGTCTCCGGTCCCGTGGAAGCCCACGCCGTTGACGATGCCCATCCAGCGGGCCTTCAGCGGGTTGGCCGCCGTGCCGCCCTGGACGGTCGTGCCGCCGAGCTCGCCGGCCCACGGGGAGTTCGGCACCGACCACACCGGGTTGACCTGCTTGCTCTGGATCGAGAACAGGCCGGCCGGCGTGGGGTACGCCGGCTGCCCGATGGCGACCTTGTAGCGCTTGGCGATCTTCAGGTTCTTGAACAGGCGCAGCGTGCGGGTGGACTTCTGCACGGTGATGACGGTCCGGTACCGGCGCGCGAGGTCGAGGGTGTTCGTCCTGGGCCGGATCCTCGTCAGCTTCTTGCGCAGCTTGCGCGCAGCGGACGCGTCGTCCAGAGCGCGGTTGACCATCTCGTAGGCGACCTTCTGGTCCAGGCGGTAGCCGTACTTGGCGCGGCGCTTCACCATGTGCTTGACGGTGATGCGCAGCGTCGCCGAGCGCGGACTGCTGCGCACCCGCTTGGCGACCGACGACAGGAACGCGCGGACCGGGGTGGTGTGGTGGGAGACCACGAGCGGCACGTTCGCCTCCTGCTTGGTGGCCCCGGCACCGACGGCGAGGGCGTTCTCGGCGGTCTGCTCGGCGTCGAAGGCGAAGTTCGCCTTCTCCATGCTCAGGCGGAAGGTGCGGCCGCGGACCTCGAGCGCGATCGGCCGGGCCAGGTGCTTGTCCAGGTCGGCGTGCAGGCGATTGGTCGCCTGCGTCACGGTGAGGTGCGACAGGTCGATGCCGCCGGCCTTCACGCCTTTGGCGATCCGCGCCTGCTGCGGCGCGGGCGTGGTCGCCGACGCGGGGGCAGCGGTCGCCGCGGAGGGCGCGACGGCGGCCAGGCCGACGGCGCAGGCAAGGACGATCCGGCGGGCAGACATGCGGCCACGGTAGCGACGCGGTCGCCGATCCGCGCAAGACCGCTGTCAGCGCGGGGGCCGGCTACCGCGTGCTCGCGCGGGGCAGCGACTGGGTTCGCGCTCCGGCCCCGAAGTCCTGCAGCAGCGCGGCGACCCGGTCGGGGACCTCCAGCTGCGGGCAGTGTCCGACGTCGTGCAGCAGCTCGTAGCGCAGGCCCGGATGCGCGGCCTGCAGGTGCCGGGCGCCGCGGTGGGTGACCATCCGGTCGCGGTCCCCCCACACGAGCATGATCGGGACGCGGATCGCCTCCAGGTCGAAGGGATCGACGAGCTCGGGCAGCATCCGGCGGCCGGTCGCCAGGAACCGCCGCACGTCGCGGGTGCTGCGGTGGTGCTGGGAGAACGCGGCGATCATCTCGGGCGGCGCGGCGCGCGGGTGCGCGAAGGCCAGCTGGCGGAAGCCCTCGCCGACCGCGGCACGCACCACGGCTTCGGGGACCGGCACCGGGGCCGCGAGCAGGTGCCGCAGGACCGGCTGCGCCTCGATGGCACTGAACCACACGGGGTGGTCGAAGCCCGCGGGGGCGATCGGCACGATCGCGCCGACCGCCGGAACGCCGCCCGCGGCCGCGCGCAGGGCGGCGCACCCCCCGAGGGAGTTGCCCGCGACCACCACGCCCTCGCCGGCCTCCCCGGCCAGGTGGGCCACGGCCGCCGCGGTGACGCGGTCCAGCTGGGGCAGCACCCCCTCGTCCCGCCGCAGGCGAGTGGCGGTCCCGAAGCCCGGCAGGTCGACGGCCAGTGCCCGCCGGCCGGCGCGGGCCAGTCGCGCCAGGACGCTACGCCAGGTGTCGGCGCTGTCGGCGTAGCCGTGCAGGAGCAGCAGCGGCGGGCCGTCCCCTTCGAGCTCCAGGGCCCGGGTGTCGACGTCGCCCAGCGTCAGCCGGTGCTCGATGAGCGGCTGGTGCACGGCGCAGTTCTATCGGCTCGCGGGGACGGCCTCCGGCTCCGGGGTGGACGATGCCCCGTCGCCACCGCCGCCGTCGTGCGCGACGAAGTCCCGCGGACGGACGAGGACGACCGCGCAGACGGCGCACACCAGCGCCACGCCCGCCCCGATGAGAAACAGCTCGTTCAGTGCGTCGGTGTAGGCGACGAGGAACTCCGTCCGGCGCCCCGGACCGAGGATCGACGGGCCGCTACCGGCCAGGACCTCGCCGGGCGGACCGCCGGGCAGCTTGCTCTGCAGGCTGGACTGGAAGACCGCCCCCAGCCCCGCGATACCGGTCGCGATGCCGACCTGGCGGAAGGTGGAGTTGATCCCCGAGGCCATGCCGCTGCGGCGGCCGTCGACGACCCCGATCGCCGTCGAGGCCAGCGGCGGGTTGACCATGCCGATGCCCGCCCCCGCCAAGAGGAACCCGGGCAGCAGCGCCGTCCACTCCGACTGCGCGTCGATCCCGCGCATGAGCAGCAGGCCCGCCCCCACGAGCGTCAGCCCGCCGCCGAGCAGGAAGCGGACCGGCATCCGCTCCGAGAGGCGCCCCGCAACGGGAGCCACGAGGAAGGAGAGCAGCGTCACCGGCAGGAAACGCAGCCCGGCGTCCAGCGGCGCGAAGCCGAGCGCCAACTGGATGTAGAGCGTCAGGTAGAGGAACATCGCGAACATCGACGCCGACAGCCCGAACGCGGCGATCGCCGCCCCGGTGAAGGCGGGTTTGCGAAACAGCGAGAGGTCGAGCATCGGGGCCGGACGGCGCGCCTCGATGGCCACGAAGGCGGGCAGCAGGACGACGGCAGCGACGAGGAAGCTCACGATGAGCGGGCTGCCCCAGCCCTCCGCGTTGCCGCGCACGAGCGCGAAGATGAGGAAGAACAGACCGGCCGAGAAGGTCACGAGGCCGGGGACGTCGACCCGGGAGGCCGGACCCGTCGACTCGTTCAGATAGCGCGCCGAAGCGTAGATGGCGAACGCGCCGATCGGAAGGTTGATGAGGAAGATCGACTGCCAGGAGACGTGCTCGGTGAGCACTCCGCCGACGAGCGGGCCGATGGCCACGGCGGCGCCGGTCGTGGCTCCCCAGACGCCGAACGCGGTCCCGCGGGCGCGCCCCTGGAAGGCAGCGCCGAGCAGCGCGAGCGAGGTGGCGAACATCGCGGCCCCGCCGACGCCCTGCAGACCGCGCGCGAGCTCGAGGAACAGCGGCCCGGGCGCCAGCGCGCACAGCAGCGACGCGGCCGTGAACACGCCCAGGCCCGCGAGGACGATGCGCCGGCGTCCGACGATGTCGCTGAGCGACCCGGCGGTCAGCAGCAGCGCCGCGAGGCTCAGAGCGTAGGCGTCGATCACCCACTGCAGGTCGCTGAACGACGACTGCAGGTCGTCGGCGATCGCCGGCAGCGCCACGTTGACGATCGTGATGTCCAGCAGCAGCATGAACGTCGCGACGCACACGACGGTGAGGGTCCAGCGTTGTGTGGCGGTCATGGCGCGCCACCCTAGCGGAACGGTGGTTCCGTTTCGATGCTGCGGACGCGTCAGGTGGACCGGCCGACCGGCGACCCGCCACCCATGACGAGCTCATCCAGCCTCCGTGATGCGTCCGGCGCCCTCCCTACCGTTGCGGCCATGCCGGTGTGTGAGTTCACCGACGGGCTCGACCTCGACCAGGTCCTCCTGGTGCGGTCCGCCGACGTGCGCTGCGGACGCGACGGCCGACGGTTTGCCAAGGCCGCGGTCGGCGACCGGACGGGGACGGTGCCCGCCCTGGTCTGGGAGGGCGTCGACGAGGCGGTCGACCTGCTCGTCCCGGGGGAGGCCGTCCGGATCACCGGGCGCTTCGAGGTCCACCCGCGCCACGGCGCGCAGATCGTCGTCAGCGCGGTGCGGGCCGCCGCCGCGGGCAGCTACGACCCGGCGGCGCTCCACGACGGTCCCGCCCGGCCGCTGCCCCAGCTCGTGGCAGCCCTGCGCGCCCTGGTGGACACCGTCCGCGACGGGCACCTGCACGCGCTGCTTGAGCGCATGCTCGGGAATGGCTCGCCGACGTGGCCGCCGTACCGCGACGCACCCGCGGCCAAGCGCTACCACCACGCCTACCGGCACGGCCTGCTGGAGCACTCGCTGGCGGTGGCCGAGTCGGTGAGCGCGGTCAGTGCGACGTTCCCGGACGTCGACCGCGACCTGGCGATCACCGGGGCGCTGCTGCACGACATCGGCAAGCTGGAGGCCTACACCTCCGCCTCCGCCTCCCTCACGATCGACATGACCGACGCCGGACGCCTGCTGGGCGAGATCCCGCTCGGCTACTACCGCGTCCGCCGCGAGATCGAGTCGCTGCCCGCGTTCCCCGCCCACACGGCGCAGGCGCTGCTGCACATCATCCTCAGCCACCACGGGGCCCTCGAGCACGGCTCCCCCGTCATCCCCGCCACCCGCGAGGCGACCCTCGTGCACTTCCTCGACAACCTCTCCGGGCGCCTGGGATCCTTCGACCGGCTCCAGAAGGAACTGGCCGCGGGCGACACGTGGTCCGCGTTCGACCGCGTCATCGGCCGACAGGCGTACTTCGACCCGCCTGCCCCGCGCGAGGCCCCGGCGAGCACCGCCGCCCACGCGGCCTAGCCTCCGAAGTCCGACGCGCCACGCGGAGCGGCCTGAGTGCATCCGGGGTACGAGTGCGAGCCCTCAGGCAGAGGGCTGGAGTTCATCCGGAGTGCGAGTGCGAGCCCCTGGGCGAGCACTCGCGGCCGGACGCCGAGCCTCCAGGCGAGGCGTCCGCGGCGTCCGCGGCGTCCGCCCGGTCGAGAATGCGCCGCAGCTCGCCCGCCGCGTCGGCGATCCGGTGCGTGAAGTCGGCGCGTTGCGCGGGGGTCAGGTCGTCGCGGTCCGCCAGCAGGTCGGCGAACCCGGACACGATCATGAGCGGCGTCCTGAGGTCGTGGACCAGGCGAGACAGCCGCTCGTCGGCGCTGCCGGCCCGCGCGCCGGGCTCAGGCGAAGTCGGCATCGTCGCCGCCATCGAGCGAGATCTCGCCGCGTTCGAGGGCGATGGCGATCGCGTGGACGCGGTTGCGGGCCTGCAGCTTGTGGATCGCGTTGCGCACGTGGGTGCGAACCGTCTCGACCGAGACCGAGATCCGCTCACCGATGCGCTCGGCGGTGAGCCCTTCGGCCATGAGGTGCATGATCTCCCGCTCGCGCGGGGAGAGCTGGGGCACGCTCTCGGTCGCCCGCGGTGACAGCAGGATGCGGTCCAGGCGCGGGTCGACGTAGGACCCGCCGGCGGCGACCCGCTCGATGGCCGCCACGAGCTCCTCCATCGACCCGGCCTTCAGCGCGTACCCGCGTGCCCCCGAGTCCAGCCCGTCGTAGAGCAGCTCGGCGTCCGCGTCCCCGGTGTAGAGGATCACCCCGAGCTCGGGATTGCGCTCCTGCAGCTCGCGGCACAGGTCTATGCCGCTGCCGTCCGGGAGCCGGATGTCGACGAGCGCCACCTCCGGGTCCGTGTGGACGACGAGGTCCAGTCCGGCGGCGACGCTGCCGGCCGCTCCGACCACCTGGAGGCCGTGGGCGTCGAGCAGGGCGCCCAAGCCTTCGCGCAGGGCCTCGTGGTCGTCGACGATCACCAGCGTTGTCACGGGCGCCACCGTACCGCGCGCCGTCGCCGTGCACCGATTGGCGCAACGTGCGCGCTTGGCGGCGCCGCCGCAGCAGCGGCCGGCCCGCCTCGCCTGCACGACCGGACTATCGTGCCCTGAGGCATGGCGAAGGACACCGAGAAGCTCATCCGACAGCTCTCGCTCATCTCGTACCTCATGGCGGAGCGACGGCCGGTGACCGCACCGGAGATCCGCCGTGACGTCGAAGGGTACAGCGGGATGAACGAGGACGCCTTCGCGCGCCGCTTCTACGCCGACCGATCCGAGCTGGAGTCGCTGGGCATCCAGCTCACCGTCGAGAAACCCATCGACGGCCTGGCCGAGCAGGAGAACTACTCGCTGCGGTCGGAGAACTTCCACCTGCCGCCGATCGCCTTCACCGACTCAGAGCTCGCGTCGCTGCAGACCTCGTTGACATTGCTGGACGGCGAGTTCGCCTACGCCGAGCCGCTGCGCCTGGCGCTGCAGCAGATCACGTGGGGGCGCCCGTCCCCGCTGACCGCGCCCGAGCAGCAGTCGATCGCCCTGGGCATCACCGGGAGCGCCGGTGGCCACGAGCTCTCGCAGCGGCTGGCGAAGGTCGAGACGGCCATCTTCCGCAGCAAGACGATCACCTTCGACTACTTCACGATGGAGCGCGACGAGGTGGGCGCCCGCCGCGTCGACCCGTACCATCTGCTGTTCCAGGGCGGGCAGTTTTACCTGCTCGGCCACGCCCACGAGCGCGGGGCGCTGCGGGTCTTCCGGCTCTCGCGCATCCGGGGCAAGGTGGCCTACGCCACCAAGGCCGAGCACGACTTCCGACGGCCGGACACGTCGACGTTCGATCCGCGCGACTACGCCAACCGGGCCGACTGGCAGTTCGGCGACGCCGTCGATGTCGCACGGGTCTGGATCTCCGAGCGCATCGCCTGGCAGGTCGAGCGCCACTACGGGCGCTACGGCGACACGGCGCCGGCGCCGGACGGCGACGGGATCGTCTTCAGCACCCGCTTCGCGAACTCCCGCCAGCTGGCGGCGTGGGCGCTGCGGCTGGGCGAGCACGCCCGGGTGCTGGAGCCCGGCGCCCTGCAGGCGGAGGTCGCCGAGCGCACCCAGCGGCTGCGCGACCTGCACACGGGCGCGCTGTCGCTCGCGGACCCGCGCCCCGGTCCGGCCGCCGCGTCCAGCGCGCCCGCTGCGCGGACGCCGGCGCCGTCCGCGCGTGAGACCGCGATCCGCCCGGAGCGCTTCGCCCGACTGGTCACGCTGGCGTCGATCCTCATCCAGGCCGGGCGGGCGGGGGAGCGCCTGCCGGTCACCGACGTGCTGACCCGCCTGAAGATCTCCCTGGCCGAGCTGCGCGAGGACGTCAACGTCCTGAACGTCGTGAACTTCGGCGGCGGCTCCTACGTCCTGTACGCCGAGGTCCACGACGACGGCACGATCGAGGTCGACCCCGAGCCCTACTCCGACAACTTCGCCCGGCCCGCCCGCCTGCTGCCCGTGGAGGCCAAGGCGCTCGTCGCGGCGATCGACCTCATCGGTGACCACCTGCCGGAGGGCACGCTGACCAGCGCGCGCGAGAAGATCGTCGCCGCGCTCGGCGCCGACCCGATGGAGCAGGGCCTGCACGTGGCCCGGAGCGGCGGCGACGACGCCGACGTGGCCCGGGTCGCCTCTCGAGGCATCCGCGACCGGCTGCTCGTGAACATCGAGTACTACAAGGCCAACGAGGACGAGTTCTCAGAGCGCCTCATCGAGCCCTACGCGCTCATCAACGGGCGGGAGGGCTGGTACGTGGCGGCCTTTGACCCGGCGAAAGACGCGGTGCGCCACTTCCGTCTGGACCGCATCAAGACGGCGACGCTCACCGACACGCCGTACACGCCGCGCGCCCAGACCGACCCCGCTCGCGACGTGGAGGGCTGGCCCCGCACCGGCGAGGTCCCGGCCTCGCGCACCGCGCGCGTCTGGGTCTCTGCCGACCGGGCGCGCTGGGCCCGCGAGGAGCGCCAGGTCGCCCAGGAGCTCACCGACGGGTCGCTCGTGGTGCAGCTGAGCTTCGCGGGCACCGACTGGCTGGTGCGCGAGATCCTCACCGAGGCCGGCGACGCCGCCGTGGTGGAGCCTGCCGACGCCCGCGAGGCCGTCCTCGCCGCGCTCGCCCGCCTGGATTAGAAAAGCAGAGCGGTTCCGGGCGACGCTCGCCCGCCTGGATTGACCAAGCAGAGCGGTTCCGGGCGACGCTCGCCCGCCTGGATTGACCAAGCA
>JBBSUL010000037.1:0-24741 GCA_038234375.1 Solirubrobacterales bacterium
CCACCGCCGGCACGCGGGCGCCGCCGCCCCCGTCCGGCGTGCGCACCCCGTCCTACCCGGCCGCGGGCTCGGGCCCCACCGAGACCGACGTGCCAACGCCGCCGCCATCGACGGTGCCGGCGCGTCGGCGCTGACCGACGGCTTCCCCGCTCTGGGGGACATGCGCCTGGCCGAGCCGCTCGGCCTCTCCTACACCACCGCCCCGCTCACGCAGGACCTGATCGCGGCCGGCCCGGCTGCCCTCCAGGTGCGCCTGTCGAGCACCGCGCCGAGCACCGCGATCTGGGCGGTCATCTCCGACGTCGGCCCCGACGGCATCCCGCACCCCCTCGGCGTCGGGCGCCTGTCCACCGACTACCCGGACATCGATCCGGCCCGGTCGCTCAAGGACCCGGTGACCGGCGACATCGTCCAGCCGTACGGCGAGTTCGGCCGGATGACGCCGGCCACCCCGCTGAGCACCCGCCGCTACCACGTGGAGTTCTGGCCGCTGGGCAACGTGTTCAGGGCCGGGCACCGCGTCCGCCTGCATCTCGTCGGCCAGTCGCTGGCCTCGCTGCCCAGGCTCCCGGCCCTCAACACCGTGACGCTCGGCGGCTCCGAGCCGTCCCGCCTGCTGCTGCCGGTCACTCCCGCCGAGCCGGCGACCGCGACCGCGAAGAAGGTGGCCAAGTCGTGCCGCAGCCGCCGCGTGTTCACCGTCCATGTCCCGTCGCGATATCGCAAGGCAATGCGCGGCGGCACCGTGCGCGTCGCCGGCAAGCGCGTCGGGCGCCTGAGCCACACGCACACCAGCACCCGCATCGACCTGCGCCGGTTCGGCGGGCGCACCGTCCACGTCACCGTCACCATGCGCCTCACCGGCGGGCGCACGCGGACCGACACCCGCACCTACCACCCGTGCCGTTGACGCTCGGGCGCACGTGCCCGGTGGTCTGCGACGTCCGCTGAGCCGGCGGAAGCGCCGGAGGGGACGCTCGCTCGTCGCGCAGTGGGAGAATGGTGGTGGTGCGTGTCGCCCAGCCTGGCTCTGGTCTCAGCGCGGATGCGCGCATCGCTGTCGGGGAGTTGCGTTGGGCTGGGGGAGGTGGGAGATTGCGGCGAGATGTCGGACATGTGGAACAGCGTCGCACCGGGGTGGGAGGCCAACGCCCAGTTCGTCGACGACCATCTCGCTCTCGCCACCGAGGCATTGCTTGACGCTGCTGAGATCGGCGACGGCGATGCCGTTCTCGATCTCGCTGCTGGGCCTGGCGGTGCCGGCCTGGCCGCAGCCGAGCGTGTGGGGCCGAGCGGCACGGTCGTGCTGTCAGACGTTGCCGCCGAGAGGGTCGCCGTGGCCGCTCGGCGGGCGAGCGCTGACGGGCGGGTGAGCACTGCAGTCTTTGACCAGAGCAAGATCGCTGCTGATGGCGGGCACTTCGACGCCGTGATCAGTCGACACGGTCTGATGTTCGTCGAGGATCCGGTCGCGGCGGTGCGCGAGGCCGCGCGCGTTCTGCGACCAGGAGGGCGCTACGCGGCGATGACCTGGGGACCTCGGGGGGAGAATCCCTGGCTGGGCTTGGTGTTGGACGCTGTGGGCGAGCAGTTCGGCGTGCCGTTCCCGCCGCCGAACGTCCGCGGACCATTTTCGCTGGACCACGCCGCGCTGCTGACGTCCGTCCTACAGGAGGCCGGCTTGGCGAGCGTTCAGATCAAGAGCGTCGCAACCCCGATGCACGCCGCGTCGCTGCAGGCCTGGTGGGAGCGCGTGCCACAGCTGGCCGGTCCGCTTGCGATCGCGTTGGCGGGCATGGAGCCGGACGTCCGGCAGGCCATCGCGGAGCGCGCGCTGAGCGCCGGCGCGGGCGCCTCACGCCGCGACGGAGATCAGATCCTCTTCTCCGGCTCGGTGTTGATCGCGTCAGGGCAAACGCCGCGGGACTGATCCACCGCCGACCAGTCGTCTGGCAGGTGCTTCTACTTCGGCTGCAGGCGCGCGGCGAGGGCGACGAGTGGCGCGTGCAACGCGCGCAGGCCGTCGGCGTCCCCGTCCATCAGCTCGACGGTCACCATCATGCTGATCGCCGAGACCAGCGCCCGACCGGCGAACCGGTCCTCGGCGCTCTGGAACCCGAACATGTCGTTGATGACGGCGGTGTAGGCGTCGAGCAGCAGCGCGCGACGACGTCCGACCTCGGGCGCCGCGGCGTACACCTCGACCATGAACATGCGCGCGAAGGCCGGCTGCGCCGCGAGTCCGTCCAGGTACAGGCGCAGGCCGCGCGCGAAGCGCTCCAGCGGCTCGCCCGCGGTGCTGTCCTGCGCGAACGCGGGCCCGAACACCACGTTGGCCGCCTCCTCGAACGCGCTCATGAAGCAGTCGGCCTTGGAGGCGAACTGCTCGTAGAACGTCTTGCGCGAGACGCCGGCGGCCCGGAGCACGTCGGCGACCGACGTGGCGCCGTACCCCTTCTCGGCCATCGTCTCGGCCATCGCCCACAGGATCCGCTCACGCTGGCTGCGGTCGACCTCCTGGCGCGAGAGCGCGCTGCGCCCGCGGGGCAGCCCGCGGCGGGCGCCCGGGTCGTCGGTCACGGTCAACGGCGGGTACGAGCGTCGGGGGTGGGCGTGCCGGGCACCGGGCCGATCCTACGGGCGATCGCTGCGGACGAGCGACTCCGCCGACGTTCGGGCCGGTGCGGACGGGCGCGGCGCGGCCCGCGCCTCCCGACGACACGAAGCGCGCACCGGGATGCCCGCGGCGTCAGGATCCCGCGTCCGTGTGCGACCTTCTTCATGAGGGACCACACGATTCGACGGAGGCCTGGCTTGCCCGAGAAGCACACCGACACGCCGATGCTCACCGAGCGCTTCGACCGCGCGCTGGTGCTCGCGAGCGCCCACCATCGCCGGCAGTTGCGCAAGGACACGTCCGTGCCCTACACGTCGCATCTGCTCGCGGTCGCCGGGATCGCCCTGGAACTGGGCGGAGACGAGGATGCGGCGATCGGCGCGCTGCTGCACGATGCGGTCGAGGACGGCGGCGGCGCGCCGATGCTCGCGCAGATCCGCACACAGTTCGGCGACGCCGTGGCGATGATCGTGGACGCCAACAGCGACACCGACGTCGAGCCCAAGCCGCCGTGGCGCGCGCGCAAGGAGGCGTACATCGCCGGGATGGCGGACAAGCCGGCTTCCGCGCTGCTCGTGTCGCTCGCCGACAAGCTGCACAACGCACGCGCGATCGTCACCGACCTGGATCGCGTCGGCGACCGTGTGTGGGACCGCTTCTCCGCCGAGGAGGACGAGGTGCGCTGGTACTACGGCGCGCTCGTCGACGAGTTCGCCGGCCGTCAGGGCGACCTCGGTGCGGCGGCGGGGCCGGGGGTGCGTGAGCTGCAGCGGCTGGTGATGTCGATGGCCTCCGGTCCGGTCGGCGTCCCGGTGCTGGAGCGGCGCCCGCGACTGTACCTGAGCCTGGAGCCGGGCCTGGACCGTCTGGCCGCGCTGGAGTTCGGGTGCATCGACGACGCCCAGCCGGGCGACCGCTGGATGGGCGTCGGCGCCGAGGACACCGTCGGCCTGCTGCACGACGCGCCCGGTGGACGCTGCGTCGGATTCATCGTGCAGGACGCGTCCGAGTATGACCCGGACGACCCCGAGAACGCCGAGCTGTGGGAGGGCCCGCGGTTCGACGTCCCCGCGCTCGGCCTGACCGACGTGGCTCCGAACGCGGTCGTCGTCGCGGCGTGGGCGCTGTACGGCCGCGAGGCGCGGACGATCAACCGCGAGCTGTTCAGCTACGCCATCGACGCCGACGGGGCGCAGGCGCTGCAGCGCTGGCTGCGGTGCCTGCAGTCCGGCGACTCGATGGCCCACTACGCGCTCGGCTACACGCTGCTCGAGCTCGGCCGCCTGCCCGAGGCGCACCGCCACCTGCGCCACTACGTCGAGATCGCGCCGGGCGAGCCCTGGCCGTGGTGCTACTACGGTCGGGCGGCCGCGGCGATCGGGGAGGACGTGAGCGCCCGCGCCGCGTACGTCACCGCCGTCGACCTCGACCCGGACCAGGACACCCACGCGCGCGAGCTGCTCGCGGCGCTGGATGAGGGGCGAGAGCCCGACCTCGGCGGCGAGGAGGAGGACGACGTCGACGTGTCGGATGTGGGCGCGGCGGACGAGGAGGGTCCGGAGCCCGCGTGGGTCGAGGTGCTGGACACGCTCGCCGCGGCCTTCCCCTTTCAGCACGAGCTGGCGATCGGCGAGGACGAGACGCGGCTGCTGCTGGGGACCCACCCGGTGCCGGTCGCGATCGACGTGCATCACCCCACCGGGGAGGTCTGGGGGCGGGCGATGGTCGGCACGGTGCCGCGGAGCGTCGTCGACGATCCGGACGGGTTCGACTACTACTTCGAGGACATGACCTGCAGGGGTGCCGACGTCCTGCTCGACGACGACGAGATCTGGATGCTCAAGGACCTGACCGACGTGATGTACGCGTCCGACGCCCAGACGCGCGTCCTGCTCGTGCGCGGGCTGGCCGCGGACGCGGCGGACAACACCGACCGCATCGATGAGGTGGACATGGAGCTCACCCCACCGCGCACGTTCGACGAGCAGGTGGCGTTCGACGCGGGCTGACGGCGGGGCGCGGGGCCGAACGCGCATCGTGCCCGGCCGGGGTGGGCCGGGCCGGTGCTCGACCGGGCCGCGGGGTGGCTGGTGTTCGGTCGGCTGGCACCTCTAGCAGGTATTCGCCGCATGAGGTGTCAGCCGACGGTGCGCCGCCCCGGGCGGCGGCCGAGGGTGGCGCACGAACGGACCGCCGCGGGGTCGCTTCGTGAGGGACCTGCCGGCCCGTCCACGCGCGGCGGTGCATTGGAAGAAATAGCGCAAAAGCACCAATGAGTGTAGGCTGCTCGGTATGGGGGTGACCGAAGACATCGTTGAAGATCTGGTCGATATCCAGGCGGCCGATGAGGAGTCCCGGAGCCCAGAGGCGAAGCGTCGTCTGCGTCGCCTGGCGGAGCGGCGGCTCGATGCTAAACGGGGGATCCCGAAGGCCGTCGCGGCGCGGATGCTCGGGGTGAGCGTCAACACGCTCGACAAGTGGATCGCACGTGGGCACGTCGTGGTGATCCGGGACGAGCACTCGCAGCGTGTGCTCGTGGCGACGGGTCCGTTTGCGCGGCTCTTGAGCCAGGTGCGGTTGCTGCGGTCGTCGGGGGAGAGCGAGGGCGTCCTTGCGGCGGCGATCGCTCAGCTCGAGCGTGAGGACCCCGCGTACCAGCGGCAGTTCGACGAACTGTACGGGGCAAGCCTTCAGGCGATGGCCGACGGCCGACTGAAGCCGTTGGTCATCCCCGATGGGTTCGGTCCCGGGGACTGACCGTAATTGTGTGCGGCCCACGGAGGCTGGGAGGTCCTTCAGCCGGCCGAGCTCGATGCGCAGATCGCCGCGCTCGCAGGCCGGCGCGCCGGGCTTCAGCGCCGTCTTGAGCTGCTGCGAGCCGACCCGTGTCACCCGCAGCTGGAGGCCTACCGACTCTCGGGCCCGCTCGCGCCTGTCGTCTGCGGCCTTCATCTGGATCGCGGTTACCGCCTGGCCTTCTCGACCCAGCCCGCGTTGACGCCAGATGACCTGCCGCGGGTCGTTCTGCTTTATGTCGGCAAGCGCGAGTCCGGGCACCGCGGAAACCGACCGCCAGACGTCTGGGACGTGCTGCACGACATGTTCGGCGTTGCGAACCCGCCGAGTGGGCACCACAAGCCACCGTGCTGCTCCGGAGGGCGTCCTGAAGTTCGGCATGAGGACCTCACCGCGTTCCTGAGGGCGCTCCGCGCCGTCAACCGCGGCCGATGAACGGAGCCGGACGAAGACGACGTCCGTCGCGTGGGCCCGGTGGACCGGGGCCCGCGGTCTGGTCGATACTGGCGGGGCTTCAGCCCCCAAGGCCCAGGAGGCCGGAATGAGCGTCCCCCTCGCCCCGCAGCTCCACGCCCTGCTGATGGATCGCCTCCGCGGCTCGGACCTCGATCCCGACGCCCGAGCCGAGATCGAGCGGGCCGTAGGCGACAAGGGCGACGGTACCCCGCCGGACGCCACCGACGTTGGCCGCACTCCCGACCAGGTGTACCTGCGCTCGGTCACCGTGGAGGGCTTTCGCGGCATCGGCCCCGCGGCGACGCTGGCGCTCAAGGCGCAGCCGGGCCTGACCGTCGTCGTCGGCCGCAACGGGAGCGGCACGTCGTCGTTCGCCGAGGGCCTGGAGCTGCTGGCCACCGGCTCCACCAAGCGCTGGGAGTCCAAGACCAAGGGGTGGACGGACACCTGGCAGTGCCTGCACCACGACGGGCCGACCCGGCTGAGCGCCGAGCTCGTCGTCGCCGGCGAGCCGGCGCCGGTCGTCCTGGAGCAGACCTGGGATCCGGGCGTCCCCTACACCGATTCGGCCGGCCGCGCCGCCACCGAGGAGGCGCTGGCGTCCCGGGGGTGGGACGAGGCGCTGACGAGCTTCCGGCCGTTCCTCGCCTACGCCGAGCTGGCCAGCATGTTCGACAAGCTCACGAGCCTCCCCGCAGCGCTGTCGCCAATCCTGGGCCTCGACGACCTGGACCGGCTCGCCGCCGACCTCGCCGAGGAGCGCCTGGCCATCGAGCATCGCGCGAAGGACATGAAGGCCGAGGCGGGCGCGATCGCCGGCCGGCTCGACGACGAGGACCCACGCGAAGCCGGGCTCGCCGCGCTGCTCGGCGCGCGCAAGCCCAAGCTCGACGACATCCGCTCGCACCTGGCCGCGAACCCGCCCGGGGTCAGTGCCGCGGACCCGGCGACCGAGTCGCTGCGTCGCCGCGCGCAGACCGCCGTGCCGGACGACGACACGCTGAGCACGGCCGCTGCCGCCCGCGACGCCGCCCACGCCGAGGCCGCGCGCCTGGCCACCACGGACACCGCCCGGGCGCTCGCCGTCGCCGACCTGCTCGCACGCGCGCTGGCGCTCCGCGACCCGGACCGCCTCGCCGACGACTGCCCCGTCTGCCGGACGACCGGCGTGCTCGACGCCGGCTGGGCGTCCGCGTCGGCGGTGCAGATCGAGGAGCTGCGGACACAGGCGGCGGACCTGGCCGCGGCCGAGCGCACGCGGGACGCCGCCGACGCCGCATGGCGGTCCCACGTGGCCGTCGTCACCACCGACGTCGGCGGCGGGGGCGTCCCCGACCTGGACACGGTCCTCGCGCAGGCGGCGGCCGCGCGCGCCGTGGTCGCCGAGGCGCAGGCGGCGGTCGTCCAGCTGGACGCCGCGTGGCGCGGCCAGGTCGAGGCGACGACCGCCTGGCTCGGCCTGGCCGACGCCAGCGCGGGCGAGGCCGGGCGCTTCGTCGCGCTCAAGGCCCCCGAGGCGTGGCTGAAGGGCGAGATCGACACGCTGCGCAACGAGCGCTTCGCGCCGATCGCCGCGCAGGCCGTCGCTAACTGGGAGCTGCTGGCGCACGAGTCCAACGTCGAACTGCGCGACATCACGCTGAAGAGCGTCGGCCGGCACAGGGAGGCGACGTTCGACGTGCGCGCCGACGGGGAGGACGCCAACGCGCTCGGGGTCATGTCGCAGGGCGAGCTGCTCGCGCTCAGCGTCTCGGTCTTCCTGCCGCGCGCTGCCCTGGACGAGTCCCCGTTCCGCTTCGCGGTCATCGACGACCCCGTGCAGTCGATGGACCCCGCCAAGGTCGACGGCCTGGCCCGGATCCTCAGCCGGTCGGCGGCCACGCGGCAGGTCGTCGTCTTCACCCACGACGATCGTCTCCCGGAGGCGATCCGCCGCCTCAAGCTCCCCGCGACCGTCCTGCAGGTCAACCGGCGCAGCCGCTCGCAGGTGGACGTCGCGGTGTCGCGCGCGCCGTTCATCCGCCACCTGGACGACGCGCGGCGGATGGCGCTCTCGAACGCCGTCCCCGACGAGGTCCGCCAGCGCGTCGTCCCCACGCTGTGCCGCGGGGCGGTGGAGGCCGTGTGCTCCGAGCTCGCCCGCGCCCGCGCTGTCACGGACGGCGTCGAGGCCGACGTGGCCGAGGATCAGCTCGCCGAGGCGCGGACGCTCCGGGAGATGCTCACGCTCGCGCTGCTCGGCCCCGAGGGCGACCAGGCCGACCTGACCGACGCGCTGCGCCGTCGCTGCGGGCCCGACGCGAGCAACGTGGTGAACGCGCTCAACGCCGGTGCGCACGGCGACTACCGCGACTCCGTCGTCCAGCTGCAGGCCCGGACCGACGGCTTCGTGTGGAACCTCCTGGGTGCGTCATGAAGGTCGCCGCTGTGCTGCGCTGCGCGCACGTGATGCTCGACCAGCCCGAACCTGACACCGCGACGGTCTGGCCCCGCGGCGCCGCCGTCCTCACCCGCCAGGCGATCGAGACGACGCTCGACGCCTACTGGCAGCACACGTCGGCCCAGATGCGGTTTGCCAACTGGACGGAGAAGTGGCTCGCGGCTCCGGCCTACCTCGGGCGCGACCCGGTGGTGCCGGCCGCCGAGTACGCGTGGTCGGCCCTGTCGGAGGCCTGCCACCACCGCGCCTACGAGGTGGGGCTCACCGAGGCCGAGCTGCGCGCGCATCTGCGCACGGCAGACGCGTTTCGTGAGCTGGTGGGCGGGGCGCTCGCGGCGCGGGCTCCGGACGGTGGCGGCGGGCTGCCAGCGTGACGACAGCTGCTGCCGCGAGTCTGTCGCGACCACCGAACGTCAGGCGACAAGAGTGGTCCGGAGACGCCGCTGCTGGCCGCCGAAGAGCGCAGCGCCCTCGAGGACGCCAACGCGGTCGTCGAGGAGATCCAGCGCGCGCTGGACGAGGCCGCGGCATCTGCAGGAGCACGACCAAGCCCTCGGAGCCGCCCTCGCCCGGCAGAGCTCACAACCGGCCCCACGCGATCGTCAACGGCCGGGCCGTTCCCCTGAACGATCCTGTGCTCTGCGGCCACATCGCGCACGGGGTCAACGCGCTCGCGTCACCGAACTTCGCCCCCGCACCGGCCCAGCCGCCCGCGCCCGCTCGCACCTGACCGCAAGGGCACGACCTCCGGACAGGCCCGTCGCCGCGAGCCCTCCCGCGCCAGTCGTCCGAGAGCACGAGCGCGCTACGGCGTCGCCAACGCGACATCACGAGGGCTACCGAATCCGCAGGTCTCGTCGCTGAGCGTGCGCGCCCAAGCGAATACTATGGCGGTGCATGCTCAGCCCATTCCGTCTCGTACTCGCGCCGCTCCGCCACCGTCCTGGCGATCGGGGCCGCCCCGGCGCACGCGCAGCTCCTCGGGCCGACGCTGCCCACCAACGACCTGGAGGCCGTGTTCGCGCTCACCGGCGGCCAGTTCCTGCCGACCGCTCCGGCGGCGCTGATCCCGCACCCGACGCTCGCCCCGACGCCGCGGGCCACGTGCGGGGCGGACTCCGAGCCGCTGAACGACCCGGTGCAGGGGCGCGTGCCGGCGTCGGCGGTGGCCGGCAAGCAGGCCGACCGCGGCTGGACCTGCAACACCTCGGTCGTCGGCCGGCACCCGACGCCCGGTGGCTTCCGGGTCTGGCGGTACGAGGACCGTGCCGGCCACGTGTGCGCGTTCTACGACTCGTCGCTGGGCTCGCCGGCCAACCTCGTCAGCCTCGCCGCGGCGCCCACCCAGGGCGTGATCGTGCTCGACATGGCCGACCCGCACCACCCGGTCGCCACCGACCGGCTGCTCACCCCCGGGATGCTCTCGCCGCACGAGTCGCTGAACCTGAACGCGCGCCGGGGCCTGCTGGCCGCCGCGACCGGTACCGCGGCCACCGCGCCGGGCACGCTCGACGTGTACGACGTCTCCCAGGACTGTCGCAAGCCCGTCCTGCAGTCGCTGACGCCGTCGGTCTTCGGCCACGAGAGCGGCTTCTCGCCCGACGGGCGCACCTTCTGGGTCGCCGGCGGCGTCGGGAAGATCACCGCCTACGACGTCAGCAACCCAAAGCTGCCCTTCGTGGTCTGGAAGGGCGCCTTCTACTCACACGGGCTGAACTTCTCCGCCGACGGCCGGACGATGTACCAGACCGACACGATCAACGGGAACCTCGGTATCCTCGACGTCTCCGAGATCCAGGACCGCAAGCCGGCGCCGCAGGTGCGCCAGATCAGCCGCAGCACGTGGGCGACCGTCTCGATCCCGCAGAACACCGTGCCGCTCACGCTGGGCGGGAAGCCCTCCCTGCTGGAGTTCGACGAGTTCGCCTTCCGCTTCAACCCGCTGACCATCGCCGACCAGGTGGGCGCGGCGCGGCTCATCGACATCGCCGACCCCGCCCGCCCCCGGATCACCTCCGACCTGCGCCTGGAGGTCAACATGCCCGCGGCGCACCACGCCGCGAACGGCGATCCCTACGCGCTGGCGGCCGCAGGCGGGGCGGTCGGCTACGGCGCGCACTACTGCGCCGCCCCGACCGACGTGGACCCCACGATCGTCGCCTGCTCGTTCCTGAACTCGGGGCTGCGGATCTTCGACATCCGCGACCCCGCGCACCCCCGTGAGTCGGGGTACTTCATCGCCCCGCCCAAGGCGCAGGCCGCCCCTGGGCAGGCCGGGAACCTCGCGTTCTCCCAGCCCGCCTTCGACCTCAAGCGGCGCGAGGTCTGGTACACCGACGCCGGCTCCGGGCTCTACGTGCTCCACCTCGACGAGGCGGCCTGGCCGACGCGCAAGGCGGCCGCCTGCGTCTCCAAGCGCCGCATCACCATCCACCTGCCCCGGGCGGCGCGGACGGCCACGGTGCGCTACCTGGGCAAGCGCGCCTCGGTGCGGCGCCGCGGGGGCCGGCTGACCGCCGTGATCGACCTCCGCGGCCAGCCCGCGCGCACGGTCGTCGTGCGCGTCAAGGGCCGCACGCGCAGCGGGCGCACGGTCACCCAGACCCGCCGCTTCAAGACCTGCCGGGGCCGGACGGCCTGACCGGACAGGTCGCCGACCTTCCACCCCCGCAGGAGGCCGAACTGTCATTCCGGCGCGGTCAGCGCACCGAACTGCCAGTTCGTCGATTCGGTTCGCCGTCGCGGGCGGGTGGAGGATGGCGTACGTCAGATGTCACTCAGGCTCCGCGCGGCCGGGCGCGTCGGCGGGCCGACCCGGCCTCACCGGCGAGGCCGACCCGCCCGCTGCACTGCTCGGCTGAAGTCCCAGGCGCTCTACGCGCGCGGACGCACCCCCCGCGCCCCGTCACAGCGCGAGGTGCAGGCGCAGCGCCTCGTCGAGATCGGCGATGAGGGCGCGGGGTAGCTGGCCGAGGCGGGTGTGGAAGCGCGGCACGCTGATCGAGCGGACCTGCTCGGCCTGGGCCTTGGAGTCGGTCCTCAGGCCACCGCTGCCGGCCGGGAGCGCGACCTGGAACGGGTAGACGTGCTCGACGTTGGAGGTCACCGGGACCACGGTCAGCACGCCGCGACCCAGGCGCTGCGCGGTGGTGTTGGCGGCGTCGTTGCAGACGAGGATCGCAGGCCGGGTCTTGTTCGCTTCGGCGCCGCGGACGGGCTCGAGGTCGACGAGCCAGATCTCGCCGCGACGCATCAGGCGCCGTCCGCGCTCGTGCGCTCCCACGGTCCGGCGTCGGGGCCGTCGGCCCAGTCGTCCCACGCCTCCTGGTAGCTGTCGCCCAGTTCGGTGATCCGCAGCGCGCGAATCGCCTGCTGGACGGCCGCGGACCGGGACCCGAGCGCGTGCAGGCTCGCGTACCCGTCCAGGAACTCGAGATCTTCCGCCGGCAGGCTCACGCTGACCTTCATGTCCTGATGCTACCGCGGGTAGGACACGGGTACGACCCGCCAGGTCGATGGTGCCCCGCGCGAGCGGGTGACATACGACCTCTCGGCAGGGACATGCTGCCCGCACGACCGTCGAGACCGGATCGGTGTCGCACCTCGGCGGCCCTCCGGCCGGCAAACGTGCGATGCCGTGAGTGGCTCGCGCCGCGTCAGGTCCGGCGCCGCACCTAGGCCGGCATCAGCGCGCCAAACGTACGGCACCACCCTCCGCCGACCCTCGCGACTGCACCCGCCGACCACCGTGCACGTGGCTCCGCACGTTCGCCGGTGTCCGGCCGGCGAACCTCCGGCGCCGCGACCGCGGACGTGAGGCAGACGCCCGCCGCCGTTGTCGCCGCGGCCGCGGACGTGAGCCAGGACGCCCGTCGCCGTCGCAGGCACCCGGCGACCGCCCAGCTCCGCACCGCGATCGTCCCAGGGGTGCGAGGCTGCCCGGCTCGCTCAACAGTCTGGACCAGTTCCAGATTACGTGTCATACTGCGACCCGTGCCGTCGACGCCCGAACTCGAGCGCCTGCTGCGCGGGGCCTCCCTGCGCGTCACGCGCCCCCGGGTCGCCACGCTGGGCGTCGTGCACAACCATCCGCACGCCGACACGGCGTCGATCATCGACGGCGTGCGCGCCGATCTCGGCGAGGTGTCCCAGCAGGCCGTGTACGACGTGCTCGGCGCGCTGACGGCGGCCGGCCTGGTGCGCCGGATCCACCCGCCGGGCTCCGTGGCACGCTACGAGTCGCGGGTCGGTGACAACCACCACCACGTCGTCTGCCGGTCCTGCGGGGCCATCGCCGACGTGGACTGCACCGTCGGCGACGCGCCCTGCCTGACTCCGTCCGACCCCCACGGCTTCGCCATCGACGAGGCCGAGGTCGTCTTCTGGGGCGCGTGCTCCAGATGCGCGACCGCCGAACGTTCCTGAACGAACCCGATCCCGATCCCGAACGGTCCCTGTGTCCCAAAGCCACGACGCCGTAGTTGGAGATATGAACGACGAGGAGCGCGAGGGCGGCTGCCCGATGCGCGCCCCGCACCCCACGCAAAGCGGGGGCAATCACGGCTGGTGGCCGGACCGCCTGAACCTGAAGATCCTCGCCAAGAACCCGCCCGCGACCAACCCGCTGGGCGAGGAGTTCGACTACGCCGAGGCGTTCAAGACGCTCGACCTGCCCGCGGTCAAGCGGGACATCGCCGACCTGCTGACGACGTCGCAGGACTGGTGGCCCGCCGACTACGGGCACTACGGGCCGCTCATGGTCCGCATGGCCTGGCACAGCGCCGGCACCTACCGCATCGACGACGGCCGCGGGGGCTCCGGCGCCGCCCAGCAGCGTTTCGCCCCGCTGAACAGCTGGCCGGACAACGCGGGCCTCGACAAGGCCCGCCGCCTGCTTTGGCCGATCAAGCAGAAGTACGGCCAGAGCCTGTCCTGGGCGGACCTCATCGTCCTCACCGGCAACGTCGCCCTGGAGTCGATGGGCTTCAAGACGTTCGGCTTCGCCGGCGGCCGCGCCGACGTCTGGGAGCCCGACGAGGACGTCTACTGGGGCCCGGAGCAGGAGTGGCTCGGCGACGAGCGCTACACCGGCGACCGGGACCTGGAGAAGCCGTACGGCGCCGTCCAGATGGGCCTCATCTACGTCAACCCGGAGGGGCCGAACGGCAACCCGGACCCGCTGCTGGCTGCGCACGACATCCGCGAGACGTTCGCGCGCATGGCGATGAACGACGAGGAGACCGTCGCCCTGATCGCCGGCGGCCACACGTTCGGCAAGACCCACGGCGCGGCGGACCCCGACGAGCATGTCGGTCCCGAGCCCGAGGGCGCGCCGCTGGAGGAGATGGGCCTCGGCTGGAAGAGCACGTACGGCTCCGGCAACGGGGCCGACGCGATCACCAGCGGCATCGAGGTCACGTGGACCCCCGACCCGACGGTGTGGTCGAACACGTTCTTCGACATGCTCTTCGGCTACGAGTGGGAGCTGTCCTCCAGCCCGGCCGGGGCGCACCAGTGGCAGCCGGAGGCCGGCGGCGGCGCCGGCACCGTCCCCGCCCCCGACGAGGGTGGGGCCATGCGCGTTCCGACGATGCTCACGACGGACCTGTCGCTGCGCGTGGACCCGGCCTACGAGAAGGTCTCCCGCCGCTTCCACGAGCACCCCGACGAGTTCGCCGACGCCTTCGCCCGCGCGTGGTTCAAGCTGACCCACCGCGACATGGGCCCGTCCACCCGGTATCTCGGACCCGAGGTCCCGGCCGAGGAGATGGTGTGGCAGGACCCCGTCCCCGCCGCCACCGGTGAGCCCATCGACGACAGCGATGTCGCCGCCCTCAAGGCGCAGATCCTCAACGCGGGGCTGTCGGTGTCCCAGCTTGTGTCCGCCGCCTGGGCGTCGGCGTCGACGTTCCGCGGCAGCGACAAGCGCGGCGGCGCTAACGGCGCACGGATCCGCCTGGAGCCGCAGAAGGGATGGGAGGTCAACGACCCGCAGCAGCTCGCCACGGTCCTGAGCACCCTGGAGGGCGTCCAGCAGGTGTTCAACGACCAGGGTGGCACGCAGGTCTCGCTGGCCGACCTCATCGTGCTCGGCGGATGCGCGGCGGTCGAGCAGGCCGCCAAGGACGCCGGCCACGACGTCGCCGTCCCGTTCACGCCGGGCCGGACCGACGCGACCGACGAGCAGACCGACGCGGACTCGTTCGCGCCACTGGAGCCGACCGCGGACGGCTTCCGCAACCACCTCGCCCTCGACCACCGCCTGACCGCCGAGTACCTCCTCGTCGACAAGGCGAACCTGCTGACGCTCTCAGCCCCGGAGATGACCGTCCTGGTGGGCGGCTTGCGCGTGCTCGGCGCGAACGCCGGCGGCGCGTCCGAGGGCGTGCTCACGGCCACCCCGGGCAGGCTCACGAACGACTTCTTCGTGAACCTGCTGGACCAGGGCACGGAGTGGTCATCGACCGCGCAGGACGCCGGGCGCTTCGAGGGCCGCGACCGCGCCACCGGCGAGGTCCGGTGGACGGGCACCCGCGTGGACCTCGTGTTCGGCTCGAACTCCGAGCTGCGGGCGGTCGCCGAGGTGTACGCCAGCGACGACTACAAGGAGCGGTTCGTGCAGGACTTCGTCGCCGCCTGGGCCAAGGTCATGGACCTGGACCGGTTCGACCTGGCGTGACCTGACGGTCCGGGTCGGCCGCGCGGCGGTCGGCCCGGACCTCCCTGCCGGCCGGCTCCGCGAGAGCGGCCTACCCCCAGGTCCACCGCGACGCGGAGGGCTCGTCCTCGCCGTGCGTCGCCGCCCGCGCGCGTGCGCCCTGGCACAGCAGGCACACCACGTCACCGTCCGCGTCGTCCGCGGCCGCCTGCCCGCGCCCGTCGACGCGCACGTGACGGCGCTCACCGGCGAACCACACATGGCCGCAGTCCGCGCAGGGCGTGTCGTCGGGGCCCGCCGGGGTCGGGGCCGTCACCGGCTCGAGTCCGCCCGCGCGGCACCCTGGCGGGCGGACAGGTTGCCGTTGGCGACCTTGTAGGCGATCGTGTCGATGTACCGTTCGCCGCCCCCGTCGCGGGTGCGTTTGGACGCCTGGCCCGGGGTCACGCCAAGGTCGGTCAGGGCGCGGGCCGCCCGGGGGTCAAAGCAGCGCGCGTCCAGCCACTGCGCGGTCGTGTCGTCGTCGAAGCCGGCGGCGGTCCACGCCTGAGCGGCCACGCCCGGATCGCCCCCGCGGTCGGCGAGCCCGCCGTAGCGCCGGACGGTCTCGACGCGAGTGCTCGCTGCGCCCCAGGGAGTCATCGTCACCCCTCGTTCTCGGCTGGCAGCCAGATGGAGCCGCCGGCGCCCGGGCGCCGGTCCGCGGGCGGGGAGCAGGTGCACACCGGGGCGATGCGGGCAGGAGCCATCGGAGTCCAACGGTACCCAGATGGACGCCGTGCATCCACTCCGAGAACCTGACAGACCACCGCGAGCACGGTGAGCCGGCACGGGACCTGGCCTGGCTCCACCGGAGTGACGGTTCACCTTGCCGGCGCCGGGGAGAGCTCGCGGCGCTCGCCGGGCTCCAGGACGGCGACCTCTGTCGCGGGGGCGAGCACGGCGGCGCGGGCGGCGTAGGCGCGCGGTGGCTCGCGCAGCAGGCGGTGGCCGCGGAGGCCGAGCGGAAGCGGGAAGTACGTCCCCCAGTGGATCGGGACCGCGAGGTGGGGACGCAGCACCGCGGTCGCCTGTGCCGCCCGCTCGGGGTCCAGGTGGCCGGGGCCGAGCGTCGGCCCGTACCCCCACACCGGCAGCAACGCCAGCTCGAGCGGCGCGAGGTCGGCCATCGCCGCGAAGCGATCGGTGTCCCCGGCGAAGTACAGATCGCCGTCGACGACGTAGCCGAGGGCCGGAACCGTCCTTCCTCGCCGTCTGGCCGTGTGTACCGCCGGGGTAGCGGTGATCGTGACCCCCTCGACCGTCGTGCTCTGGCCGGCGTCGAGCTCGTGCACCGGGCCGAGCCCGCGGAGCGAGGCGGCAGCTCCCCGCGGGGCGACGATCGGGATGTCGGACCCGAGCGCACGGAGCGTCGGCCGGTCCAGGTGGTCGCGGTGCACGTGCGAGACGAGGATCGCGTCGATCCGGCCGAGGACGGCGGGGTCGACCGGTGCCACCCGCCGGGTGATGTGGGCCAGGCGCGGGCGCAGCAGTGGATCGGTGAGCAGCCGGACTCCGCCGACCTCCAGCAGCGCGGCCGCGTGGCCCAGCCAGGTGACCGCCCGTGTCATGGCGCCCCGCCGCCGGTGCGCTCGGCGGCCGGGTCCCCGGCGATGCGGTCAAAGCGCCAGCGCCGCGCGATCCGGCGTCCGAGGGGCGGACGCCGGTCGTGCGAGAGGTTCCCGACGATCCGGTAGCGGTCGTACATCGTGATGATGAGCGACAGCAGCAGCAGGTAGAACAGCGCGTCCCGGACGGGGAGGTAGGCCGACACGCCCGCCGTCCGCCGGAGGGCCACGCCCGCCTCGACGATCGCCATGTTGACGGTCGCCATGGCCGCGAACTGGACGGCGGTCGAGCGGTAGCGGGAGCCGCTGTGGATCCGCCACAGCGAGATCGCCGAGTTGAGCACGACCACGAGCGTGATGCCCAGGACGAGCTGCGGGGACGTGGCCCGGATCCCGGTCAGGACCCGGCTGAAGATCACGGTGACCATCGCCAGGAGCAGGACCTTCTCGAAGACGGCGACGCTGAGGATCGCGTTCATGTCGCGCCGGGGGGCGACCGCCGCGCTCGGCGGGCGGTCGATGTTCGCGTCCACATCGATCGTCGGCGTGCGGTCCCAGGCCGGCAGGCGCGAGCGGAACAGCGCGGCGACCGCGACGACCACGGCGCAGCCGGCGAAGAAGACCGGCAGCAGCCACGCATGGCGCGCCTGCTGATCGGTGACGTCGAGCTCGGCGATGTGGATCCAGTACTCCTGCGGCAGCTTGACGAGGATCCAGATCGCCGCCGCCGCGCCGGCCACCACCCGGTGGCTCATGCGCGACGGGTTCCAGAACAGCCGGATCGTCTCGTAGAAGATGAAGAAGTACTCGAACGTGTTGGGGAAGATGATGAGCAGCGGCCGCGCGCCGCTCAGCTCGAAGGCGAGCGTGCCGGCCAGGCGGTAGTAGAAGAGGCCGCGAGCGACCCCGACCGCGAACGGATCCAGCCAGTTGCGCAGCGTGGAGACGTAGGCGATCGTCAGGTAGTAGACGTCCAGCGCCTTGTCGTAGTCCTGGTAGTTGTCCAGGACGCTCGTCGCGTGAGCGGCCTGGAAGATGGTCTGGTCGACGCCGTCGATGACCAGCGCGGCGACGATCAGCGGCAGCGGGTACTTCGGGATCCCGAGCGGGACCAGCAGCCGCAGCGCGACGACGACGGTGACGACGAGGACCTGGGTCAAGCGCCCCAATCTACGGTGGCCGTGACCGTTCTCGGCGCCGGACAGCGTCCTACCGCCAGGATGCCGGCGGCAGATGCCCCGGAGCCGTCTGGACTGCGCTGCGCCCGCGACGGTACCGGGTGCCGTGGCGAGGCCGCTCGGGGACGGTTACATTCAAGGGTGCGCTTGTCCAGCGCCACGTCACGCATGAAAGCCGTCCGCACCCCCACCGAGCCCAGCGCTGCCGCCCGCCGGCCGATCGTCCGGTTGGCCGAGGAGATCCTCCGCGAGGTCGACGAGCACGCTCAGACGATGGCGCGCGCGGTCCACGACGGCATCCCGGAGCTGTCGGCAGACCTCACCGTCCTGACGCAGAACTCGTGCCGCGCCAACATCGGGCTGATCTGCTCGCTGCTCAGCGAGGGGCAGGAGCCGACCGCCGCCGTGGCGCCCGGGGAGGCGCTGCTGTACGCGCGCGAGTTCGTGCACCTGGGGCTGCCCGAGGACCATCTGCTGCGGACCTACCGCATCGGCCACGCCACGCTGTGGCGCACGCTGCTGGCCCGCGTCGGCGACCACGTCGAGGAGGCCGACGACCTGGTCGCCTCGGCCGAGCTGGCCTCCGACTGGATGTTCCGGTACGTCGACGTGCTCTCGCGGCAGATGTCCGACGCCTACCACGTCGAGTACGAGCAGTGGACGCGGTCGGCGGCCGCCCGCCGCGCCGACGACGTCCGGGCGCTTCTGGCCGGTCAGACCGCGCCGGTCGACGCGATGTCCCAGCGCCTGCGGTACGAGCTGCGCCGTCGCCACGTCGCCTTCGTCGTGTGGGGCGCCGAGGACCCCGAGGACGTCGACAGCCTCGCCGCTGCTGCGCGCCGCGTGGCCACCGACCTGGGCGCCGGCGACCTGCTCGCCGTCCCCCTGGCCCGCGGCCTGTACGGCGGCTGGCTTGGGTTCCGCGCGGCCGACTCGGCGCCCGCGCCCGCGTCGGCGTCCGCGTCGGCATCGGCGGCCGCGCCCGCTTCCGCTTCCGCTTCCGCGGACGCCGGTCCGCGCGCGGACCCGGACGCCGACGGACCGCCCGGCGGCGACGACGACGGGATCCGCGTGGCGATCGGCGCGCAGGGCGAAGGCGTGGACGGCTTCCGCCGCTCGCACCGCCAGGCGCTCCGGGCCAAGCGCGTCGCCACGCTCGTGGGCGGATCGGCCGCATGCACCCGCTACCAGGACGTCGAGCTGCTGTCCCTGCTGGTCAACGACCTGGAGGCGGCCGGGGAGTTCGTGGACCGCGAGCTCGGGGCCCTGGCCGGTGACGCCGAGTTCACCCGGCGCCTGGCCGACACCCTGCGCATCTATCTGGAGGAGGGTGCGTCGGTCAAGCGCACCGCCCACCGCTGCGGCATCCACGGCAACACCGTCATCTACCGGATCCGCCGGGCGACCGAGACGCTCGGCCACCCGGCGACCGAGCGCCAGCTCGAGCTCGGAGCGGCCCTCGCGCTCGTCGACGTCCTGCGCCGGCACCGCGCGTCCGAGCCGGACGTCTGACCCCGGCCGGCCGGCGCGGCCGGCGCGGCCGGGAAGCTTGCGACGAAACCGGGGATATGGACCGTCTGCGCCGCAAGCTTCGCGGGGGCGGTGCGTCAGGGCGCCGGCACGCCGCCCGCGGCGGCCTGCAGCGCGGCGAGGTCAAGCTTGCGCATTCCGAGCATCGCCTGCATGGCGCGCTGGGCCTTGGCGGGGTCCGGGTCGGCGAAGACCTCCTCCATGCCGGCGGGCGTGACCTGCCAGGACAGGCCGAAGCGGTCCTTCAGCCAGCCGCACGGGCCCTCCTCGCCGCCGTCGGTGAGCTTGTCCCAATAGGCGTCGAGCTCGTCCTGGGTCTCGCAGGTGATCTGGAAGGAGACGGCCTCGTCGAAGCTGAACTCCGGCCCGCCGTTGATGCCCACGAAGCGCTGGCCGTCGAGCTCGAACTCCACGGTCATGACCATGCCGGCCTCGCGGGGCGCGCCCTCGGGATAGTGGGTCACGTTGACCACGCGCGAGTTGGGGAAGACCTGCACGTAGAAGGCGGCGGCCTCCTCGGCCTGGGTGTCGAACCACAGGTTGGGGACGATGGGCTGCAGCACGGTGGGCTCCTCGGGTCGGTCGGCGGGCGGTCCCCGCACGGTGGATGGTCTGTCATGCCAGGACGGGCGGGCACGCTGATACTCATCGCTGGGCGCGCGCTGTGCCGTCACGCAGGTAACCGCGTGCACTCGCCCGCCGTTGCGCGGGTGCGCGTGGAGCTTGGGCGCTGTCATAGGACAACGATGTTCCACGCGGACGGACGCGGCGGCGGGGACGGGGTGCATGGAGGATGGGTGCTGCCATAGGACAACGAGGTTCCACGCAGCGAACCCCGGTTGGGCGTGCCGCCGCGCCGCGCGGTCGTCGGTCCGCGGGGCGGGGCCGATCTGGCACTGGGTATGCGCTCACCGCTCCGGCGCCAGTTCACCTTCGGCGGGGCGGCGGCGTGCGGGTGAGCCGTCAGTTGACTCGACTATGCCGACCGGAATGACGGTTCACCTTACCGGCGCGGGTAGGCTCCCGCCCATGCGGCGCGTACCGGCGAGGACCTGGGGCTACGTCGCGGGGACGATCGCCGCGCTGGCGGCGCTCGTCGGGGCGTGGACGGCGGCCGTCGTGGCCGCGCGCTGGGCGCGGGCCGGGCTGCGGACGGCCCGCTACGGCGTCCGCCTGGCCACCCTCACCGCCTACCGGCGCTGCCCGGACTGTCGGCGCGTGCTGCGCCGGGAGGCCCGGGTGTGCCGGTCCTGCGGGGCGCGGGGACGCTGACCCGAGGCGCACGAAGTGACGCAGAGCGGCGCGTTCGTGCGCCACGCCGACGCGCCGGACCCGGCGACCGCCGCTTCGCCCTCGGCTCCGGGCCGCCCTCAGGCGCGCTCGGTCCGGAAGAGCATCGCGCCCTCGCCAGTGGCGTACGCCTCCTCGCCGTGGCTGACGATGTCGAGGCCGAGCGCCTCCTCGTGCTCGGTCACGCGCAGCGCGACGAACAGGCTTATGCCCTTCAGGATCCCCGCCGTCATGAGAAACGCGTACGTGGGGGCGGCCAGCACGGCCACCGCCTGCTTGCCGAGCTGGGCGGCATCGCCGTAGACCAGGCCGTCGGCCACGCCGTTCCACGAGGCGTTCGCGAAGAAGCCGATGAACAGGATCCCCGTCAGCCCGGCGACGCCGTGGGCGGCGAGCACGTCGAGTGTCTCGTCCACGCGGGTGCGCGGGCGCCACTGGATCACGGCGTAACTGGGCAGGGCAGCGACGACGCCGAGCACCATCGCCCACGCCGGGCTGATGAACCCGGCGGCCGGCGTGATGCCGACACAGCCCACGACGATCGCCGTGGCCGCGCCGATCGCCGTGGCCTGCCGTCCGCGGATGAGGTCGATGATCATCCAGGTCCCGAGCGTGCACGCAGGCGTCAGCAGGGTGTTGACGAAGGCCAGCACGGACGCGTTGCCGGCCGAGAAGCCGCTGCCGCCGTTGAAGCCGAACCAGCCGAACCACAGCAGCCCGGCGCCGACGATGACGAACACGGCGTTGTGGGGCAGCAGCGCCTGGCGGCCGTAGTCCTTGCGGGCCCCGACCACGAGCGCCGCGGCCAGCGCGGAGAAGCCCGAGCCCATCTCGACGGGGACGCCGCCGGCGAAGTCCAGGACGCCCAGCTCCTGCAGCCAGCCACCGCCGAAGGCCCAGTGCGCGAGCACCGCGTACACGAGCACCGACCACAGCGCCGAGAACACGAGGAACGGGCCGAAGCGCATGCGCTCGACGACGGCGCCGGAGACCAGCGCGGTGGTGACGATGCAGAACGTGGCCTGGAAGGCGAAGAAGAGCAGGTGGGGGATCGTCGTCCCGTCTCGGGGGGCGAAGTCCACCCCGTTGAGCAGCGCGTTGCCCAGCCCGCCGATGATCGCGCCGTCGCCGTCGAAGGCCAGCGAGTAGCCGACCAGCGCCCACGTCACGGTCGCCACCGCCAGTGCGGCGATCGACATCATGAACGTGTTCAGGACGTTCTTGGAGCGGACCAGGCCCGCGTAGAACAGGCCCAGCGCCGGCGTCATCAGCAACACGAGCGCCGTGGCGGCGAGCATCCAGGCGGTGTCCCCGGAGTCGATCCCGGCGGCGGTCACCGGGGCACCGGGGTCACGGCGTCGTCGCCGGTCTGGCCGCTGGAGATGCGCACCACCTGCTCCAGGGCAATCACGAAGATCTTGCCGTCGCCCACGGACCCCTCCCCGGTGCGCGCGCCCGCGCACAGCGCGTCGACCGTCGGCTGCACCCACTGGTCAGAGACGGCGATCTCGAACCGAACCTTCTCGGCCAGCTCCATGGACACGGTGGTGCCGCGGTAGGTCTCCACCCGCTCCAGCTCGCCGCCGTGCCCCTGCACGCGGTGCATCGACAGGCCGCGGATGTCCGCGCGGAACAGGGCCTCCAGCACGTCGTTGGTCTTCTCGGGACGCACGATCCCGATCACGAGCTTCATCGGACAGGCACTCCTCCGGCGGGGACAGGTGGACCGGGGAAGTATCCCGGAGTCGCGCCGGGCCGGTCGGTCTCAGCCCGTGGCCGGCACGCGGCCGGCGGCCAGGTCCGCGGCCGGGTGGTCGGCCACGCGCTCGTGCAGCGCGGCGCCGGGGAGACGTCGAAGTGGACTGACCGCTCGAAGCACTCGTACGGGATGCCGTAGTCGTCGACGTGCTGCGGTCGGGGCCACGGGGCGACGGTACCCGACCGCGCTCGCCGCTTGACAGCCTGTCAGGCCGCGCAAGGTTGTGAACGGGCCGTCGAAGTCCGTCGCGGACCCATAGGATCGGGGCTCCGTGTCGACCGCTGATCCCCGCTCACGCCACAACCGACTGGAGCGTGTGTACGTCGTCGGGCACCGCAACCCGGACACCGACTCGATCGCGGCGGCCATCGGGTACGCCGAGCTCAAGGCGCTCCTGGACCCGACGATGCAGTACCTGCCCGCGCGCCTGGGTGAGCTGAACCCCCAGACGACGTGGGCGCTGGCGCGCGCCGGGGCGCCGCCACCGCACCTGCTCGTCCACATCTCGCTGCGCGCGGGCGACGTGATGCGCGAGGACTTCCCCGTCGCCGAGCAGCACACCCCGGTGCGCCGTGCCGGACTGCTCATGGCCTCCGCCGGCCTGGACCTGCTGCCGGTCGTGGACGCAGACGGCGTGCTCACGGGCGTGCTCACCGAGCGTGCCCTGGCCCGGCGCTACGTCCGCGAGTCCCACGAGGTCTCGCAGATCCTCGGCCCGACGTCGGTGACGACGATGACCGAGGTGCTGGAGGGTGAGCTGCTGGCCGGGTCCGGCGACGTGCGCGTCGACGGTCGCGTGTGGGTGCTCGCGCGCGACCCGGGGTCGATCCTGATCGAGCTGTCGGCCGGCGACGTGGCCGTCGTCGGCGACCGGCACGACGCTCAGCTGCGGGCGCTGGAGCTCGGGATCTGCGCGCTGGTCATCAGCAGCGGGACCGCGGTCCCGGAGGCCACGCTGGCCCTCGCGCGCGAGCGCGGCACGCCGGTCATCGCCACGCCCCTGGACTCCTACGTGGCCGCGCGCATGATCACGCTGGCCGGGCCGTGCCACACGCTGGCCGACGGGGACCCGTTGACCGTACGGGCGGGCGACCTGCTGGAGGACATCTCCGACAACGTCAAGGACGTCAGCTACCGTGCCGCGGTCGTCATCAACCGCGAGTGGCAGCCGATCGGCCTGGTCACCCGTGCCGTGCTCGTTGATCCCGCCCCGCGCAAGGTCATCCTCGTCGACCACGCCGAGAGCGCGCAGAGCGTCCCCGGGGTGCAGGACGCCGAGATCATCGAGATCCTCGACCACCACCACATCGGGTCGATCGAGACGTCCAATCCGGTGCGCGCGACCTTCGACCCGGTCGGCTCCACGAGCACGCTCGTGGCCGAGCAGTTCGCGGGCACCGGCCACGCGGCGACGAGCCCGACCGCGACGATGCTGCTCTCCGCGATCCTCTCGGACACCGTCATTCTCAGCTCGCCCACCACCACCGCGCGCGACCGCACGGCGGCGCTGGCACTGGCCACGGCGCTCGGCCTGGACGTCGAGGACTTCGGCCGCGAGATGTTCGAGTCCACGAGCGACGTGTCCGACCTCAGCGCCGAGGCCATCCTCGAGCGGGACCTCAAGCCCTACGAGCTCGCGGGCGGGCAGACGATCTGCATCGGCCAGGTCGAGACCGTCGGCGACGCGCTGCTGGAGCGGGCTCCGGACCTGCAGGCGGCGGCGGACGCGCACCTGGCCCGCGACGGCCACCGCCTCGTCGCGCTGATGGTGACCGACGTGGCCGCGGGGGACACCCACCTCGTCGTCGCCGGCGACCGTGGCCTGGCCGAGCGGGCCTTCGGGACGACGGCCGTCGACGGGCTCTTCGTGCTACCCGGGGTCATGAGCCGCAAGAAGCAGGTCGCGCCGCAGCTCATGAAGGCCACGTAACGCCTCCTCGGCGGCCGATGAGTTCGCCCGCCGCCCGCCGTCTTCACCGGTGTGCCGCGGACGCGGCACGGTCCCGACAGCCCGACGGGGCCCCCTGCGCCCCGGAGAGGAGCCGATCATGTTCACCGACACCCCTGCGTTCAGCGGGTTCGCCGTGCCCGACGTCGAGGAGGCCCAGCGATTCTACGGCCAGACCCTCGGGCTGCGGACCTCCCAGCAGCACGGGATGCTCACGCTGCACCTGGCCGACGGTCGCGACACGCTCGTGTACCCCAAGCCCGACCACGCCCCCGCGACGTACACGATCCTCAACTTCCCGGTCCCGGACATAGAGACCGCCGTCGATGCCCTCGTCGAGCGCGGCATCGTGTTCGACCGCGGTGAGCACACCGACGACCGCGGCATCATGCGCCAGGGTGGCCCGCTGATCGCCTGGTTCACGGACCCGGCGGGGAACATCCTCTCCGTCCTGGAGACGGA
>JBBSUL010000038.1:0-24265 GCA_038234375.1 Solirubrobacterales bacterium
AGCCCGAAGACCGCCGGCGCCCGGTCGACCGCGCGCTTCCACGCCGCCGTGTCGGGCAGGTCGGCGGTCACCAGCTCGTAGCCGTCGTCGAGCGCCCCGACGTCGAGCGTCTTGACCGGGCCGCCGTGCAGGCGGAACGTCCGCCCGGTCTGCAGCGCGTAGGTGAGGATCACGAGGTCGCCGACGGGCCGGGTCAGCCCGAGCGCCTCGGGCTCGTCCAGATACCCGCGCAGCGCGGCCACCGTCAACCCAGAGACACCCTCGCTGCGAGCAACGCCCACGCGCTGCTCCAGCCGGTCCTTCCAGGTCGCATCGAGCACGTAGGGCCCGTCGTGCTGCACGCCGAGGCCGAGCGGGTTGGCGACGCGGCGCAGCACCTTGCGCAGCTCGGGCGACAGGTCCTCCAGGCGCCCGTCGGGCCGGTCGGCCGCGCGCTGGATCTCCTGCCACGCCTTGCGCAGGTCGCCGAGCTTGATCTCCGCCTCGAAGAGCGGGTGGTCCGGGAACTGCACGTCGAGCATCTGGTGCACGAGGGCGGCGAACGCGTCGCTCAGCCGCGCCCCGATCGGGACCTGCACGCGCAGCTCGCCGGTCAGCGACTGCAGCCGGTCGGTCAGCTCGTGGCTGGTGTCGATCGTGTCCTCGGCGATCCGCTCGACCCCGTAGGCCTGCCGGATCGCGGTGCGCACCCGCTGCTCCAGCGTGGAGCGCAGGTCGTCGAGGATCCCGCGGGCCTGCAGCCGGTCGGTGGCCGACAGGTGGCCGGCGAAGTTGTCCAGGCGCTCGCCCTCGAGCACGTGGTCGATGATCACCAGGCGCTTGAGCTGCTCCTGCAGCGAGCCCGAGAAGAACGCGGGGATCCAGCAGACCGTCCGCGACGGCGGGCGCTCGGCGCGCCAGCGCTCCAGGCGCTCGACGTCCTCGTCGGGGCTGTGGCCCGGCGTGTCGAACGGGTAGTCGAGCACGACCTTCCAGCGCTCGCCCGCCGCCTGCAGCTCGTCGGAGCCGATCTCGGCCTCGTCGCGGATGTTGCCGAAGACGACGTCGACCGTCCGCTTGGTGCCCCGCCACAGGACCGGGTGCTCGTCGGGCAGCATGGACCCGCCCGCGCTGATGTCCAGCTCGTCGAACACCAGGCGCTTGACGAGCTGGCGGCGCACGCCGGTGTTGTCGACCTCCTTGGCGTTGACGAGGATCGCGTCCACGTCGACCCCGGTCAGCCGGATGGTGACGCTCGGGTTCTGCGGGTCGGTGCCGACCTTCAGCGCCGGCACCTCGGGCTGCCACTTGCGCAGCTTGCCGAGCACGATCTGCTTCTCCCCGCCGGCGAAGGGCGCGACGATCGAGCCGTGGTTGAGCGCGGTCAGGCGGGACACGTCGAGCTCGCGCAGCGACGCCGCCCCGGGGACGAGGGACGCGAGCAGCAGCGTCTTGACCAGGCGGTCGTCCGCCCGGAAGCCCGCGCCCGTGGTGTCGCCCCGGTGCTCGCGCTCCAGCAGCGGGCGCAGCTGGTCGCGGTAGAGCTCGCGGGCCTGGTCAAAGGCCCGGCGCAGGTCGTCGGCGAACGGCTCGTCGCCCTGGCCGAGGATGTCGAACAGGTCGCCGACCGACACCAGGTCGCCGACCATCAGGTCCTCGCGCCGGTCGACGAGCAGCTGCAGCATCACGCGCAGCGCGGTCCGCTCGCGCTGCAGCGCGGAGGAGGCGGCGACGAGCGCGTCCATGAACGCCGGGCTGAACGGGTAGGTCATCCGGAAGCTGTCGGGGTCCGCGTCGGCGGTCAGCAGCACGCTGAGCACCTCGGGGCGGCTGCGCTGCACCTCGGCGAAGGCGGCGTCCAGCTGCTGGCGGGCGGCCTCGTCGCGCGGACTGAGCAGCCGGCGGGCGGCGATCTTCGGCAGGTTGCGGTCGTGCAGCTCGACGCGGTGGAAGCGGTCGTTCCAGTGCGCGAGGGCGTCGGCGAACGTCGTGACCTCGGCCCCGAGCGCCCCGGCGTCGACGAAGTCGCGCAGGTCGCGCTGGCGGGCGACGAAGGCGACGATCGGGATCGCCCGCTCGTTGGTGAACTCGACGAACTTGATGAGCTTCTGCCCCTCGCGGGCCACCCAGCTGGGATCGGCCATGCGCGAGCCGAGCCACAGGATCAGCTCGTCGAGGAAGAAGACCAGGGCGTCGTTGCCGCGGGCGGCCGCGTGGCGGGCGATCTCGGCCAGGCCGAGGTCGAAGTCGACCCACCCGGCCTCCTGCCCGCGGTAGACGGCGCGCATCATCGGCAGGTGGGTGGCGATGAGGTCCCCGACGAGCCGGGCGCGCTGCGCGCCGCCGACGGGCTCGGCCACGGCCTGCTCGTAGCTCTCCGGGGTCCAGGCGGCGCCGAGCGCGCCCCACCCCTCGTCCCCCGTGGCGCCGGGCGCCTGGTTGAGGGTGGCGAAGAACTGGTCGTCGCCCTGGGCGGTCCGGAACTGCGCGGCCTGCTCGAAGATCGGTCCGTCGGCGAACAGCGCGGGCGGCGCGCCGTCGGGGTCCACGCGCTCCAGGTGGGCGAGGTAGCCGTCGAAGACGCGCTGCTCCATCGTCTGCGCGCCGATCATGTGCACGGGCACGAGGTCGAAGCGCCGCTGGCCGAGGGCTCCCTCGTGCTTGGCGATCGTCGCGGCCAGCTCCGGGATCGCCCGCGCCTGCGGGTCGCGCTGGAGCAGCAGGTGCAGCACGGCCATGAAGTGGCTCTTGCCCGAGCCGAAGCTGCCGTCCAGGTAGGCGGCCTTGGAGCGCGGCTCGTTGACGGCGCTGGCGATGAAGCCGAGCGCGTTGTCGTAGGCGCGCACGAGCTGGTCGGTGACGACGTAGTGCTTCAGCGTGGCGGTGGGGTCGGCGACGCCGTCGCGCAGCGACATGACGAAGTCGCCCTTGTTGACCTGGGCGGGGATCTCGATGAGGTCGGAGAGGAGCGTGCTCACGGAGGGGCTTTCAGGTCGCGGTGCGGCGGCGGCCGCGGGTCGGGGCGGGCGGGCGCCAGTCTCGCAGCGCCTCCCGGGTGAGCCCGAGCTGGGCGAGCATGCCGTCCAGCCAGTCCTCGAAGAACGGGCCGAGCGGCTGCCCGAACGCCGGGTCGGCCTCCGGGTGCCACTGGTGGATCCACGGCAGCAGCTCCAGGACCCCGGCCAGCAGGGGCGCGAGGCGCTCGGCGCCGGCGGCGTCCTCGCTCTGCAGCTCGAGCACGCGCGACGCCAGGGCGCGGGCGCGGGTGGCCTCGTCCCAGCCAGCCCAGGCGACGACCTCAGCGGCGCCGCGCTCCGCACCGGGGACGAGGACGAAGCGCTCCTTGGGCACGTCGAGCTTGCCGCGCAGCGACCAGCTCACCTTGCCTGTGAAGTCGGTCGAGCCGTAGCGCGGTGGAACAGGGATGCTCGCGGGGCCGGGGCGCCCGTCGCGCTCGGCGGCGTCCTCGTCGCGCTGGAGCTCCCAGGTGCGTTCCCAGACCGCGCGCTTGCGCAGCCCGGCGGCGGTGTGGCGATGGGCGGCCAGGAACGGGACGGCCTGATCGAGCACGAGCCCGCGGACGACGGCGCCGACCTCGGCGTCCCGGTCGCCGGCGATGAGCGCGCACGCCTCAGCGAGCTGCGCGTCGCGGCGGACGAGATCGGCGAGCTCGGAGACGGACCGCAGCCGGGGCTCGCCGGCCCACACGTCCTTGGCCTCCAGCCGGTCGAGCACCAGCGCGACCAGGCGACGCTGCAGCCGCTCGGCGAACGGGTCGACCCCGGACCAGCGCCGCTTGTGCTCCGGCCGCTCGATCAGCCCGACGTCCGGATCCTCGGCGATCAGCGCGATGCGCCGCTCGACGAGCGCCCGGTAGTCGGCCGGCCAATGGATCGGCGGCTCGGTGATCGGCGTCGAGCCGTGGCGGGCGAACCAGCCTGTCTCGACCCCTCCGGCCGCGACCTGCCGGGCGAGCACGAGCTCGAAGGCCCGCTCGCCGAGCGTGAGCTGCGGCGCCTCGACGTCTGCGTCGAGCACCTCGTCGCCGACGAGCCCGTAGGCGCCCATGACCTGCCAGTCGAGCTCCTCCTGTGCGGAGACCATCGCGCCGAGCAGCTCGGTGTCACGCCGGGCGAGCTCGCGCACCTGCTCGCCGAGGGCGCCCGACGCGAAGGCGTCGAGCAGGGCGGCGCGCTCGGTAGCGAGGGCGTCGATGCGGCGGGGGAGGTCGAGCGGCCGGTCGGCGGGGAGCGGGAGCTCCTTGACCTTCGTGGCGTTGAGCGCGAAGAAGTCCTCGAACGGCGCTGTCCGCTGGCGCGCGCCTTTGTTGTCGACCGTGCTGCCCTTGTTGTGACAGACCTGCTTGAGCCAGAAGCAGGCGGTCGCGCTGTTGAGCACCCCGAGCAGCCGCAGGTGATCCTCCTCGCTCGCGCTCTCGGGCAGCTTGATGACCGGCGCGGTCTGCTTGAACACCTTGCCGCCGCGGTCGAGCACGAAGTGGTTGTGCGTGGCCACTTCCGCCCACGTGATGAGAGGGACGTCGAGGAGGGCGCCGGCGATGAACCCGTAGTCGAACCAATCAAGACCCCGCTCAGCCTTGTCCTTGCCGAAAAACCGGTTAGCGGCAAGCGTGGTGCGCGATGGCCAGAGACGTTGGAGTTCAGGTTCGGTCAGTCCGTCGGGCGGGAAGATCGCTGGCGTATCCGCATTGGGAGCCCAATCGCGAAGGTATCTCCCATCTACGAGCGATCGCGACACGGGCATGGTCTCGCGCCACCGGGCTAGTGGCAGCTCGAAAGCATCATCCTCGAGAGTTACGGCCGATATGCCCGTGCTTGCAGCGGTACCGAGCTGCTCAGAAGCGGTCTCTAGCTGACGGCGGAGATCACGGCCTACGCCGAGCGTCATCGGGTGCATGGAGAACTCAGCGCGGCTCGGATCGCTGACCCGCACGTAGCGGTCCTCGGTCCCCGGCTGGTCGACGTGCGTGACGATCGAACTCCAGACGAGTCCGTGCGCTGGGTCGGCGGGCTGGCTGGGTTCACCGCGGACGGCGTCGACGACACGAAGGGTGTCGCTGGTCGGGCGGCGGGTGCGGCCGAAGACGATGACCGTCGGGGTGCCGTGGCCGGGGATGTAGGCGCCGCTGGTGTCGATGATCGTGTCGAGGTCGACGGTCGGCAGAAACCGCTCGACGAGCTTGGCCCCGAACTCGCGCTTCATGAACGAGTTGGCGGTGATTTGACCGACGAAGCCCGCGGCGACGCCCCGCCCGTCCTGCTCGGGACGGGCGAGGTCGAAGAAGCGCTCCATGAACGGGACGCTCAGCGCGTACTTGCCGTGGCAGGACTCGTAGCGGGCGCGGTAAGCGTCGCGGAGGGCCGCGTCCTGCACGTTGATGTAGGGCGGGTTGCCGACGACGGCGTGGTAGCCCTGTCCGAGGAGGCGGGCGAGCTCGGGTGCGTCCTCGGTCTCGTAGAAGTGGCGGATGCCCTCCCGGTAGCCGCTCAGCTCGGGGAACTCGCCCTGCTCGGGGCGGCCGTGGAGCAGCGAGTCGCCGGTCGCGAGGTGGAGCGTGAACGCGGGCGCTTCGGCGAGTCGGCTGATGTGGCAGCGGCGGAGTGCGGCGATGACGAGGCGGAAGCGGGCGATGGCGGTCGCGAACGGGTTGAGGTCGACCCCGTGGACGGCGTCGAGCGCGCGCTGGGCGAGGACGGGCGCCGGGGTTCCGGGCTCCTCGCTGGTCCAGCGGTCGAAGAGCCGCTCGAAGGCGGAGATGAGGAAGTGGCCCGAGCCGCAGGTCGGATCGATCAGGCGGGTCTCGGCCAGGCCGAACTCGGCCAGCGCCGGCTCCAGGGTGCGGTCGAGGATGAACGACTCCACGAAGTCTGGGGTCTGCAGCAGCGCGTAGCGCTTCTTGGCCGCCTCGGAGAGGTCCTGGTAGAGGTCGCCGAGGAAGCGGGTGCCGAGCTCGGGGTCGGTGAAGTCGTGGACGAGCTCACCCGTCTCGGGCTCTTGTGCCGCCCAGAGCTCGCGCAGTGTGCGGGCGCCGTCGACCGAGGGGCGCAGCCGCTTCAGCGGCGTGTGGCGCGGGTCGTAGAGCGGCGCGACGGCCGGGAACTGGGCTACCTGGGCGAAGCACCGGGCGAGGTACTCGCGGTCGCTGTCGGCCGGGTGCTCGGCGAAGTACACCTCGCGCTGCCCGAGCGCGGCGGCCCGGCGCGGACCGGGGCCGGAGAGCAGCGGCGCGTCGATCAGCGCGTTGTCCTCCAGGAAGCGGACGAAGACACACGCGAGCACCCAGGCGACCGCGGCCTGGGTCAGCTCGCCGCCGAGCCACTCCTCGAAGCTCATCGCCGTCCGCTCGGCCTGCTGGGCCTCTCCGTGCTCGTGCTCCAGGTGGGCGCGCAGCTCGTCCTGCTCGTCGACGCTGCCGCGCAGGTCGCCCTCCAGTGTCGTGACCAGCGCCTTGAGGTCGGTGAGCAGGGCGGGGCGGTCGATCATGCGGCGTGTCCCTCCAGGCGGCCGGAGCGGTGCAGGTTGGCCAGCCACGGCGGCGGCACGCGGGCCAGCTCGTTCTCGGTCAGCACCGGGACGGGCTGCCCGTCGACGAGCGGGCGCGTGCGTTGGTCGTCGGCGCCGAGCAGGAGCCACAGGCCGGCGATCGGGTCGCTGCCACGCAGGCGGTCGCGGAGGCGCTCGATCAGCGCGAGGTGGCCGTAGCGGGTGAGCATCCCGAGGTGGCGCAGCACGACGGTGCCCGCGGTGGCCGCGAGCTGCTCCTCGACCTGCGGGACCGCCCGGGCGACCAGGGTGGTCAGGCGCCCCCAGTCGCCGCCGCCGGGGGTGGAGGCGTCGGCGGCGAGCACGCGCTCCCAGGAGGCGCCGAGCTCGTCGGCGCAGCGCCGCAGCGCGGTCAGCAGCAGCGCGTCCAGATCGAACGAGGTGACCGCGAAGCGCTCCAGCTCTTTGGCGGTGGCCTCCACGCGGTCGGGCCGGGCCATGAGGACGAGCAGGCCGCCGTCGCGCGCGGCGTGCTCCAGGCGGGCCTCGAAGGCCTGGGCGGCGACCAGGCGCGGGTCGGCGGGGGAGGGCAGCCGGGTCAGCGCCGCGGTCTCCAGGCGCGGGGCGGAGGAGCGGTGGCTGGTCAGATCGGTGACCACCGGGCGGCCGGGGGCCTCGTAGCGGGTGCCGTTCCAGGTCAGGTCCAGGCCCGCGTTACGCAGCACCCGGTCCAGCTGCGGCCGGTCGGGCAGCGGCGCGGCCTCCGGGAAGCGGGCGGCGACGCGACGGTGCAGCTCCTCGACGGTGAGCACGTCGGCGCCGAGCAGGGCGCCGCGGCCCAGGCGCAGGGTGCGCTCGGGGTCCATGCCGCGGGGGTGCAGCTCCAGCCGGGCGGAGGGGGCGGCGCCGTGGGAGGCCGCGGCGGCGAGCGTCACCAGCCGCTCGGGGCCCAGGGGCTCCAGGCCGTCGGGGACCGTCACGGCGCGCAGCGCGGTGCGGACCGCGGTGGTCGCCAGCAGGGTGTCGGCCGCGGCGAGCGTGTCGGCGGCTTCGCCCAGCCGGATCATGGAGTCCAGCGCGCGCTGGTCGGCGGCGCGGTCCTCGCCCGCGCGGGCGAGGAGCACCCGGGAGCCCGAGCGGCGGTAGGCCAGGCGCGGCTCGTCGCGGGGCGCCAGCTCCGCCGCGACGGCGGCACGGACGGCGGCGCGAGCCAGCCGGGGGAGCTGCTCGGCGTCGGTGGCGCCGCGCTCGGCGGCGACGCTGCGCTCCAGCTCGTCGACCACGGCGAGGCCGCCGAGCCGGTCCAGCCCGGCGACGAGCTCCTCGCGCAGGCGGGTGACCGCCGGCAGCCGGCGCCAGCGCTCGCGCCCGACGGTGGCGATCTGCTGCGTGCGCGCGCGGGTCACGTCCAGGGAGGCGGCGACGTCGGTCTGGGTCGGCCACTGCGCGTCGACGCCGTCCAGGGGGTCGAGGGCGAGCAGGCGGCGCAGGCCGTCGACCTGGGCGCTCGTGCGGCGGGTGGGCTTGGGGACGAGCTGGGCGACGAGCGCGTCGAGGCCCTGCACGTCCGGGGTGTCGTCGTCCTCGGTGGTGGCGGCCGCCGGCAGCTCCAGGTGTCCCCGCAGGTCGCTGCGCGCGCCGACGAGCTCACGGCGGGTGTCGACGCCGACGCCGCGCAGGCTGTTGATCTCCCGCGCGCCGATCCGGAAGAGGTCGGTGACCGTGACCACGCCGAGGCGCTCGGCCGCGTCGACGGCGCGGGCGCTCAGGCCGATCGCGGTGATCGAGGTGGTCGGGGTGGCGGCGGCCCGCAGCTGCTCGGCGTCCACCGTCGCGGCCTCACCGGCGTGGGCGGCCTCCAGGCGGTCGAAGAGCAGCCGCCAGGCGCGCAGCATGTCGTCGGCGGTGTCAAAGCGCCTGATCGCCTCGCGGCGCAGCGCGCGGGCCAGGAAGTCGGTCAGGGGCCGGGCGATCTCGCGGGGGAGCGCGTCGGTCTCGATGCGCACCTCGTCGCTGACCATCCGAGGGTCGACCCCGGGGGCCGACCAGAACGGCGCGGTGCCGGTGGCCATCTCGTGCAGGACCATCGCGGCGGAGAACCGGTCGGCCGCGACGTCCCAGCGCGGTCGCGTGGGGGAGCCGAGGAACGGATCGAGGTAGGGGCGGGTGCCGGCCTCCAGCTGATCGGCGGCCGCGCGCGCCAGGGAGAAGTCCAGGAGCACGAGCCGGCGCTTGCGCGACTTGCCGCGCTCGGCGATGCCGCAGTTCTCCGGCTTGATGTCGCGGTGGGGGATGCCCTCCTGCTCCAGGTAGGCGACCGCGGAGAGGAGGTCCTCGCCCCAGTCCTGCAGGTTGCCGAGGCTGAGCGTGCCCTGCTTGGCGAGCTTCTGGGCCAGCGTGCCCTCGCCGGCGTGCTCGAGGACGAGCGCGGTGCGGTCGGCGACGTCGATCGGGTCGCCGTGCAGCTCGACGATCGCCGGGTGCCGCAGCTTGGCCAGCACCTCGCCCTCGTCGCGCAGGCGGTCGTTGCGCTCGGGATCGTTGGCGACCTTGACGACGCGGTCCGGGCCGTCCTGGCCGGCGACGAGGAAGGCCATCGCCGTCGAGCCGCGGCCGAGGCGGCGCTTGACCGTCCAGCCGCCGAGCAGGTCCCCCGGCGTCGCGCGCTCCGGCGGGGTCTCCTCGGGGGCCTCCGGCGGGGCGGTGATCTCGTCCTCGAGCAGGGCGATCCCGTCGAGGAGGTCCTGCATCGTCGAGCGCCGCGTGGCGTCGCCGCGGGTCGCCTCGCGGACGGTCTCGGCCAGGTAGGCGCCGGCGCCGTCCAGCACCGAGGAGACCTCCAGCGCGCCGTCACGCTCCAGGATCGCGATGAGCGCGGGCAGGCTCTCGGCGGGCGGCCGGCCGCAGAAGACGTGGAAGGCGATGGCGCCGAGCGAGAAGACGTCGGCCAGGGCCGGGTCCGCGTCGGGCTGGGTGAGCGCCTCCGGGGCCAGGTAGGGGGAGGAGGCGGCGTCGACGAGCTGCTCGGGGTGGCGGGTGCCCTGGATGGTCAGGGCGGTGCCGCTGACGTCGTCGCGCGCGCCCGTCTGCCAGTTGATGATGCTGAAGCGTCGCGGGCCGGTGGGGGAGGGGACGACCAGGACGCTGCGCGGGGAGAGCGCGCGGTGGAAGAGGCGGTGGCCGTGGGCGTGGCGGACGGCCTCGGCGAGGTCGCGGACGAGGTTGAGGCGGTCGTACAGCGTCAGCGACGCGTGGTGGCGCTGGAGGAAGTGGTCCAGGCGGATCTCCTCGGGGTCGCGCTCGAAGACCAGGGCGGGGCCGAGCTCGTGCTCGACGAAGGCCTGCGCTTTGACGATGCCCCGGTGGGAGACGCCGCTGAGCAGCTCGTACTCGCGCCGGGCGGCGCGCGCGAGCTGCTCGCGCTCGTCGTCGGTCGCCAGCTCCGAGGCGCCGTAGATGCGCACGCGGTGCTGGACGTTCGGGAAGCGCGGGTGGACGCCGACGTGGTCCTGGTAGCCGGTGCCCTCGTCCAGCAGCTCCTTGAGCTGGAGGTCACCGACCTGGCGGCTGCGCTGCGAGGGCCGGATGCCGGCCTGCTCGATCGCGGTGGTGATGAGCTTGGCCAGCGGGCGGTCGACGGCGCGGACGTTGCGGCGCTGCTCCTCGGCGGTGAGGGTCGTCAGCGCCGCGATGACGCCGGGCAGGTCGTCGCGGTCGGTGTCGTCGCGCCGGGTGACGCCTCTGCGGGCCTCCTCGGACAGCTCGACGCGGACGTCGGGGTCGGTGAGGAAGATGAGCGGCGCGACGAACGGCAGCGACTTGCCTCGGAGCGCCTTCTGCCGGGTGAGCAGACCCTTCAGGCGCTTGGCCTTGCGGTTGGCCAGGACGTAGGGGTTGTCCTTCAGCCGGGGCTGCACCGCGTTCGGGCGCGTCCACTGCCAGGTGCCGGCGTCCCCGCTGATCCGTCCCGGCCAGGCCTTCAGCTCGACGAGGAAGATCCCCTTGCGCGCGAGGACGAGCACGTCGACCTCGCTCACCGTGCCGTCCACGACGAACTCGAAGTTCGCCCACGCGCGGAAGGGCTCGTGGTCGGGCAGGTGCTCCTTGAGGAAGGCCAGGCCCGCGCGCTCCCACGGAAACTCCGAGGGGGTGACCTGGGTCCAGGCGTCCTTCATGGGTGGTGGGTTGCGGTCGCGGCCACTTGCGTCTACTGTAAACAGTTGAGAGTAGGATGCCAAGCGCTGACGTCGACCGAGCCCTCGCCCTTGCCCCCGACGAAGCCGTCGGCGAGCTGCTGCGTCTGCCCGAGGGGCAATGGTTCGAACGCAAGTCCGCGCGGATCAAGCCGGCGGCACTCGCGGACGTGCTCGTCGGCTTCGGGAACGCGGATGGGGGCATCCTCGTCGTCGGGCTGCACGACGGTCAAGTCGAGGGGGTGCGCGGGCTCGGCCGGCGGCTCAACGACCTGCAGCAGGCCGCGATCGACCTCACGGTGCCGACGGTGGCCGCGAGCTCCCGGCTGCTGGAGGTGGGGGACGATGCGCTGCTCCTGTTCGAGATCCGGCCTGGCACGGGCTTGGTGCACGCCAACGTCCGGGATGAGGTGTTCCTCCGGGTCGGCGACGAGAACCGCCGTCTGACGTTCGCGCAGCGGCAGGAGCTGACGTTCGACCGCGGGCAGGACGCGTACGAGGCGCGGCCGAGCGGTGCGGAGCTGTCCGACGTCGACCCGGAGCAGCTGTCGAACTACGTGGCCGCGACCGGGGCCGCCGACGGCGACCGGCTGCTGCAGGCCCGCGGGATGCTCGACGGGGACGCGCTGAACGTCGCCGGATGCCTGCAGTTCGCCGCCCACCCCCAACGCTGGCTGCCGGAGGCCGCCGTGCGGGTGCTGCGCTACCGGGGCAGCGAGCGGGGGAGTGGCGCGCGGCAGCAGCTCGTCTTCGAGGAGCGCTGCGAGGGCCCGATCCCGGCGGTCCTCACCGGGGCGCGGCGCCTGGTGCTCGAACAGGCGCCGTCGCGGCGGGCCCTGGGGGGCGGCGGGCGCTTCGAGCCGGTGCCGCTCGTCCCGATCGACGCGTGGATGGAGGGGCTCGTCAACGCCGTCATCCACCGCTCCTACAGCCTGGGCGGCGACCACATCCGGGTGGAGCTCTTCGACGACCGCGTCGAGATCGAGAGCCCGGGGCGCTTCCCGGGGATCGTGAACCTGTCGGATCCACTCGATGCTCCGCGCTTCGCCCGGAACCCCCGGATCGCCAGGGTCTGCGCGGACCTGAAGTTCGGGCAGGAGCTGGGCGAGGGTATCCGCCGGATCTACGAGGAGATGCGCCTCTCGGGACTCGGCGAGCCGGTGTACCGGCAGACCGCTGCGAGCGTTCGGCTCACGCTGAGCGGCGAGCCGGTGCAGCAGGCGTTGGATCAGCGGCTCACCCCCGAGGCGCGCGCGGTGTCCGTCGCCCTACGAGACGCCGGCCGGCTGAGCACCGGCGAGGTGTCCGCGATGCTGGGTCGATCCCGTCCCTATGCGCTCGGAGTCCTGGGTGGCCTGCGTGAGGCAGGGCTCATCCGGTGGGTGGGCAACAGCGCGAGAGATCCACGGGCGTACTGGGAGATCGACCGCGGTTGACCTACTTCGAGCTACTCGAAACGGAACGTTGAGAGTACGTTTCGAGTAGCTCGGAGGCGGGGCGGGCGGTAGGACGCGCTGAAGCTCATCAGCTGCAGCACAGGCGACCGGGCGCCGAGCTGGCCTGAGCCGTCACGGCTGCGGCCGTGGCCGTGGCCCGATCGCTTCGAGGGCCTCGGTTACCGCTCGGGCCACTTCAGGCTGCAGGCCCTTGTGGTCGAGCGCCTCCCAGACCGCGGTCACGCGGGCGCGCAGCTCCAGTTCGGCGTCGCTGAACAGGGCGTCGAAGGACGGGTCGAGCATGTGGGCGGCCGGAGCGGCGGCGAGCGCGGCCACGCGGTCCAGGACGATCGCGCAGCGACGTGGGTCCTCGGTGCCGTCGTGGGCGGTCGAGACCCAGTCGATGTCGTCGGCCCACAGCTCGCCCACCAGGCCGGGTGCGAACGGCGCCAGGGCGGTGGCGAAGCGGGAGCGCCGCGCCCGAGCGTCGGCCGGGCCGAGGGCCGCGCGGACCTGATGCACGAGGCGGTGGAAGTTGTCGTCGCGCAGCGAGTAGCCGACGAACAGCATGTGGCGGGTCAGCAGCATCGCCTGGACGACACCCGCGAGCGCGGCGCCCTGCTCCTCGAAGCGGAGGTAGTCGTCGCGCGAGAGGACAATCCGGTCGGGGCCGTCGTCGACCGATCCGTGGAGCTTGAGCAGCCAGCGCTGCGCGTCCCGATGTCCTGGCGTGGCAGCACGCGCACGGGGCGTCCGGCGCCCTCGAAGGCCCGCTCGAGGCAGCGGTCGTAGTTCGTCGTGACCGACTCGGCCAGCGGGAGGGAGGCCAGGAGCTGGTGCGTCAGGCTGACGCCGTCCACGTCGGTCTGCTCGCGGATGCGCTCGACGAGCTTCTCCCGGGTGCCGTACCGGCGCGTCAGGACGGCAGCCTGGTCGCGGGCGTCGAGGCCGCGGAGCGTCTCGATGTCCAGTGGCGGCAACCGGATCGGCCTCTTCTACCCGGTGCAGTCCAGCGACCCCGACGTCTTCTCCAAGCTCGGCGCCGGCGTCTACATCTCGCTGACCGTCGACGGCAACGGCCACGCCAAGTCCGTGCAGTTCCTGCCGCTGCTGGTCGACCACGTCTCCAGCTGCGCCCCCATCCCGACGATCGTCCCCGCGCAGGGCCCGGCCACCGCCGGCTCCTGACGCCGGCCGTCCCGCCGCCGCCACGGCGGCACAGCCAGTCCTCCAGAAGTTGTTCCACACGTCGTCCGCGCGCTGCGAGGATCGGCCCATGAGCGATGTCGACCAGTCCCCCCGCGCGGCCAACACCGCGGACACGCCGACCGCGAGCGGGGACCTGTCCCCGTACGAGATCGCCCAGCACTACTTCGACGTGGCCGCCGACCGCCTCGGCCTCGCCGACGACGTGCGGACCGTCGTGGGGACCGCGTACCGGGAGGTGCAGGTCCAGATCCCGGTGCGCCGGGAGGACGGGCGCATCCACGTGTACTCCGGCTACCGGGTGCAGCACAACGGCGCGCGCGGCCCGTACAAGGGCGGCATCCGCTTCCACCAGGAGGTCGACCTGGACGAGGTCCGCGCTCTCGCGGCGCTGATGACCTGGAAGACGGCGATCGTCGACGTGCCCTTCGGCGGGGCCAAGGGCGGCGTGAACGTGCCGGCGGGTGAGTGCACGCCGGCCGAGCTGCAGACCATCACCCGCAGCTTCATGTCGAAGATCTCCAAGCTGCTGGGGCCCACGCGCGACATCGCCGCGCCGGACGTCAACACGAACGCGCAGACGATGGCCTGGATGATGGACGAGTACGGCAAGCTCAACGGCCACACGCTGGGCATCGTCACCGGCAAGCCGATCTCCCTCGGCGGCTCGCTGGGGCGCGACGCGGCCACCGGGCGCGGGGTGATCATGTGCTTCACCGAGGCGGCCGACGCGCTCGGCCTGGCCCCCGAGAACTGCCGCGTCGTGGTGCAGGGCTTCGGCAACGTCGGCTCGTGGGCGGCACGCATCGTGCAGGACCTCGGCGCCCGCATCGTCGGGGTCAGCGACGCCCTCGGCGCCGTGCACTGCGAGGCGGGCATCGACGCTCACGCGCTGCGCGCGCACCTGGGCGACGGCGGCGCGCTCGCCGAGTTCGACGGCGTCGACGTCATCACGTCCGACGAGCTGCTGGCCCTCGACTGCGAGATCCTCATCCCCGCAGCCCTCGGCGGCCTTATCCACGGCGGCAACGCGGACACCATCCGCGCGAAGGTCGTCCTGGAGGGCGCCAACGGCCCGACGACCCCGGCGGCGGACGACATCCTCCAGGACAACGGGGTCTTCGTCGTGCCCGACGTGCTGGCCAACGCGGGCGGCGTGGTCGTCAGCTACTTCGAGTGGGTGCAGAACCTGCAGCACTTCCGCTGGAGCGAGGAGGACGTCAACGACCGCCTCGGCGTCATCATGTCCCGCGCCTACCGGCAGGTCGCCTCGCGCGCGTCCGAGGACCGCGTCCCCATGCGCACCGCGGCCTTCGAGCTGGGCATCGAGCGCGTCGTCGACGCCGCCAAGCTGCGGGGCTACATCACCTGACGCTGCGGGTCTCGGACGGGGTGCGGCCGCTGCGTCCCGTTTTTCGGGAAAGTCGGGCCATACCCGCCGCGCTCCGGTCCTTGAGGCGGGCGGGTGCGTCGGCTCCGTCGCGCTTTCCGGGACGGTGCGGTCGCACCCCTCGTGGGCTGTCCGGTCCGCTCAGCGGGTGTGTCCGCTGCGTCCCGCGTCCCGGGACAGTGCGATCGCGCCACCGCGGTGTGCCGTTGCCGGCCGGATCGGGGCCGTCGTGGTCGTCCTCCTACGACGCCAGCCGTCCGGTCACCGTGGCCAGGACGTTCTCCGCGCACTGCGGGGCGGTCTCGCGGGTCTGGACGTGCGTGAAGCGCAGCGTCTGCCAGCCGACGCCCGCCAGGTCGGCGTCTCGGGCCCGGTCGGACTCGAAGGCGGCGGCGCGCTCGTGGTGGCGGCGGCTGTCAGCCTCGATCAACACCCTCGCCTCGACGTAGGCGAAGTCCGCGCGGTACTCGCGCCCCGACCGGCCGATGATCTCGAACTGCGGCTCGGGCTCGGGCAGCGGGAGCCCGTCGAGGATCCGCGTGCGGACGCGGTCCTCCAGGCAAGACTCGGTGACGGCGCGGCCGGGCGTCAGTGCCAGCAGCCGCGCCAGGCCCGGGTGGCCGGGATGACGGGCGGCCAGGTGCGTGAAGGTCCGTTCGGTGAGCAGGCGCTCGTGCAGCATCGTCTCCACGAGTCGCTCGAACTCGCGATCGCTCGACACGCACGCGAGGTCCAGCGCGGTCCGGGCGGGCGAGGTGACGGGGAAGGCGTCGACGCGCACGATGTCCTGGCGCCGTAGCCCGCCGCGGACGTGGTGGACGACGAGGCCGGCGCGCACCTTGAGGTTGCGCCCGCGGGGAACGGTGATGTGGTGGGCGTGGCGGTCTCGGCTGCCGCAGTGCAACAGCTCGCACGCCGAGACGAAGCTCAGCGCCGTGCCCTGTCCGCCCGTCCACAGGGCCGCGCGCCGCTCGCCGTCCTCGGTGAGGATCGGGCCCACCCGGTACACGCCGCGCCCGAGCACCACCAGCCTCCCCGCCTGGACGCGCCGATGGATGGCGGCACGCGACAGGCCGCACGCCAGCAGCTGCGCGGCGGTCATGACCCCGCCCTGGCGCGCGGCGGTGGCCGCGATCCGGTTCCCGGCGGGGGGTGGCCACACACCGTTGCGGTTTCCGGAACGCTGTGTGGCCACCCCCTGATCGTCCCCGCCGCCGCTGTGCCAGGTCGACCCCGCAACCGCAGCCGAACCGCGGCAAAGCCGCGACGGAAGCGCGCCCCAGGCGGCCCGGCGTCCGGCGTCCGGCGTCCGGCGCGGACGCTGTCAGAACGCGCGCCCCGGACCGACCCTCCCGTGTGACCCCGCTCGAGAGCCGGCCGACCCTCCACCCCGTCCTCGTCGAGGCCATCCGGGGTTGGCTTGACGACCCTGCGGACAGCGAGCGGGCGCGCATGGTGGAGGATCTGCTGCCCGGCCTGCTCGACGAGGAGGCGGAGCGGGCGTTGGACACGCTCGCCTACGCCGGCGACGACCCCGACACGACCCGCGAGCGGCTCGCTCCCTACCTGCCGCGGTTGGGCAACGGCTACCTGGAGCCGCACGTGTTGTACGCCATCGATCTGGACGCGGCCGCCGCGGTCCAGAACGGGGACGGCCCCGAGGGACCGGACGTCTTCCGCGGCTTGATCGCCGCGCACACAGACCTCGCGCTCGGGGACGACGAGCGCGGCGACACGGTGCTGTACGCGCGCGACTTCGGCGACGAGGACGAGTTGCCGGACGACGACGACCCGCGGGGCGACGTCATCGTCCAGGAGAGCCCCGAGATCGAGGGCGCCTGGAAGGTCGAGGGCACCCTGCGCGATGCCCCGGGCACCGTCGTCCGTTTCGCGTTGCTCACGCGCCGCTTCGGCGACCTGCACCTGCTGCTCGGCTGCCCGGTCACCGGCCGTCGTGACGCGCTGGTGTGTCGCCACCGGCCCAGGGGTCCGGACGAGGACGACCTGCGCACCGGCTGGCGCGACGAGGCGCTCCCCGCCGCCCGCGCCCTGATCGACACGATCATGGCCGGCCTGGACGAGACCGCCCCGCTGCCCCGCGTCTACCTCAACCACATGCCCGAGCACGGCTGGCTGACCGCCCTGGAGTTCGGGCGCGTCGACGACGCTCAGGGCCCCGACGCGTGGCACGGCCTCACCGAGGAGATCGGTCTGCGGGTCCAGGCCGGCCGGGTCGTCGGCTTCGCGCTGAAGGACACCGAGGCCTTCGACCCCGACGAGCACCCCGAGCTGTGGCGCGGCCCGCGCTTCTGCGCACCGCAGCTCGGCCTGGAGCGCGCCAGCGTCAACGAGATCTTCGTCGCCGCGACCGCGCTGTACGGCGAGCAGCCCTCGGTCAACCGCCTCATGTTCGGCGCCGCCATCCGCGGCGAGGGCGAGGACGCCCTGCAGACCTGGCTGCAGTGCCTGCAGGCGGGGGACGGGATGGCCCACTACGCCCTCGGCTACACGCTGCTGGAGCTCGGACGCCACCACGAAGCCTACCGTCACCTGCGCTACTACACCGAGATCTCGCCGGCGGCGGCGTGGAACTGGTGGTACCGCGCCAAGGCCGCCACCGCGCTCGGCCTCGTCGAGGAGGCGCGCGACTGCTACACCCGGGCGATCGAGCTCGACGAGGACGACGAGACCGGCGCCGCCGACGACCTGGCCGCGCTGGGGGAGTGACGCAAGGTTCCCCGCGCGCGGGGCACCGTCACCCGTGGTCGCAACTGGACCGTGCGGGCCACGCTGACCGTCCGCGTGCCGCGGAATAGCCTTGCGCGCGTGGACACCACCTTCACCGCCGCCCACCGCGGGGGCTCGGGCTCGCCGATGGTCCTCCTGCACGGCTTCACCGACACGTGGCGCGGCTGGGAGCTCGTCCTCGAGCGCCTGGAGCGCGACCACGACGTGCTCGCCCCCACGCTCCCCGGCCACGCCGGCGGCCCGCCGCTGGACGCGGTCAGCGACACCGTCCTCGCCGACGCCGTCGAGCGCGCGATGGACGACGCCGGCTTCCAGGACGCGCACCTCGTCGGCAACTCGCTCGGCGGCTATCTCGCCCTGCAGCTCGCCGCCCGCGGCCGGGCACGATCGGTCGTCGCGCTGGCGCCGGCCGGCGGCTGGGCGGCCGGCGACGAGTCCTTCCGGCCTACCATGGCGCACTTCCTGACGATGAAAGAGCTGCTGCAGGCCGCCGCCGCGCAGGCCGAGGCGATCGTCTGCACCGACGAGAGACGGCGCCGCGCGACGACGTTCACCGCTGTCAACTACGAGCACATCCCCGCCGAGCTACTTGCCCACCAGATGCGCGGCGCTGCGGCGTGCGAGGCGGTCGGGCCGCTCGTGGAGCTCGCGCTGCGCGAGGGGTGGACGCTGGACGCCGAGCGCATCACCTGCCCGGTCCGCGTGGTCTGGGGCACCGAGGACGAGCTGCTGGCCTGGCCGACGGCCGCCGCCCGCTACCGCACCGACTGGCTGCCGCACGCCGACTGGGTCGTGCTGGATGACGTCGGCCACTGCCCGCAGCTCGACGTGCCCCTGGAGACCGCGCAGCTCATCGTGGACTTCACGGCAGGTTCGTGACCGGACCGGCATCAGCCCGCCGACCGGCCCCGACCTGCCCGTCTATCCGCCGACCCGCCCGCCCGCCGACCGGCACGCCGACCGGCACGCCGACCGTCGGTTCGTCTCCGCGTCGTGTGCCGGCCGACCCGGCGTCAGCGACCCGTGCCATGGACCGATGAGTCCGGCCCGGCCGATCCGTCTGAGGCTGAGCGCCACGCCCTCAACGGTCCACGACCTGCAGCATCAAGGAGCCCGATGACCCCACCGACCGCGCCCACCTTCCACATCACCGGCGTCGATTTCGTCGCCGTCCCCACCGATGACTTCGCCGCGTCCGCCGCCTTCTACGGCGAGGTGCTCGGCCTGCCGCTGGTCAAGCGCTGGGGCGACATGCCCGCCGCCGAGTTCCAGGCCGGGAACCTGACCCTCGCGATCATGGAGTCCGCGGCCTTCGGCCAGGAGTTCCGCCCGCACGGCGCCCCCATCGCGCTGCAGGTCGACGACGTCCCCGCCGCCCGCGCCCACCTCGAGGCTCAGGGCGTGACCTTCGTCTCGGGCCTCATCGATAGCGGCTCCTGCCACCAGTCGATCTTCCTGGACCCGGCCGGGAACTCCCTGGACCTGCACCACCGCTACGCCGACGGGGCGGCCTGAGCGGCCCCCGGCGATCGCGGCCGAGGCGAGGTCCCGAGCCGTGTTGCCCCGGCGAGCCGCACACGACGTGCCCTCGGACGCCAGGAGGTGGTCGTAGAGCGGGACGGTTTCCGGGTCTCTGTACGACCACCCCCGCCCCCGGCGGGTTCCCTCGGCCGGCCCGGAGCGACGGCGGTCAGGCCGCCAGGCTGTCGAGTGAGTCGAACGCCACGGCGTCGAACGGCACGCTGGAGCGCCCGTCGAACCGGGACAGCGGCCCGAGGGCGTCGTCGAGCACGGCGATCAGCTCGTCCATGGTGGATTCGGCGTAGCTGCGCGCGACGATCCCGTCGGCGTACAGCTCGACCGACCCGCCCCAGGTCTCGCCCGTGCCGGCCAGGTGCCACTGCAGGACGTCGGCTCCGTCCACGGAGCGGTCGTACTCGAAGGCGTCGGGCAGCCGGTCGAGGACCGCCTCGGCGTCGTCGATGTCCCACTCCGCGGTGGTGATCACCGTCGGGCGCCGTGTGTCGAACGTCATGAGGGCCGGCCAGTGCTGTCGCAGGGTCGCCCCGCCGGACCGGCCTCCGAGCTGTGCCGCCGCGTCGAGGAGCGGGCCCGCCTCCTGCGGGGAGAACACCCGCGACGGTCCCCACAGGCTGGTGACCGGCCCGTCCATCATCCGCGCGACGAGCGTGTCGCCGGTCCGGGCCGTGCGCGAGACGCTGGGGCTGGCGACCGTGACCTGCGTCCCGCCCAGGGCGTCCACGAGGTCCATCCCGTCGCCCGGTCGTGACGCCGCGATGCGGTGCACGCCCACACGCGAGCGCGCGATCCGGCGTGCGATCGCCTGGTCGGCGGCGTCGAGCTGTCCCAGCGCGGCGTAGCGCTCGGCAGCGGTGCCGCCGCCGCGCAGATGGCAGTCGAGCATGACCCAGTGCTCGCCGACCCACCCGGCCTGGGCACCCTGGAGGCGGGCGACGAGCGCGCGGCCGGCGGCGACGAGCTCGTCCCCGAAGGTGGCGAAGGCCCACGCCTCGGCCTCACGTCCGACCCGTTCCTCATGCCGCACGGCGACGGCGCGCTCGTGGGCGCGGCCGGCGCAGCAGCGCTTGTACTTGGACCCGCTGCCGCAGGGACACGGGGCGTTGCGTGAGGGACCCATGTGGACATTCTCAGCTGCCCATCGGACGGATCGGCCCCGTCGCCACCGGGATCGCCGCCTTCCCGTTCACGGCAGGATGGCAGGACGGTCCGTGTCAGAATGGCCTCGTCCGCCACGACCACGAGGAACGCCCCGGCCCCGGTCACCGATCCCGAACAGGAGCGCCGATGCCCGAGTCCTTCACCGACCAGCCGATACCCCTTCGACCGGGCGCTGGGCCCCGCGGTCGGCTGACGTCGGCACGCGTCCGCCCAACCGGCGCACGAAGACCGCGCACGCAGAGGCTCGCACGACGCTCGCCGGGCCGGACGGAACGGCTGTGCCGCCGACACGCAGGCTCCGTCCGGGCGTCGACCTACGATTGTCGGCCCGTGTCCACCGTGGTCTGTCAGAGCCCCGCCCGCCCGTGCGACCCCGGCGCATGGTCGGAACCTCGATCCCCGGGCTGCTCGTGACCGCGACCGGCCTGCCCGAGCGCCGCGAGGTCGGCTACGCCGTCGGCGAGCACGCCGAGCGCTACCGGCGCATCATGCGCGTCTTCTTGCTCAACAAGACGCGCGACATCGGCTGGCAGCTGTCCCCCGGGGACGTGCAGGCCCGCCTGGCCACCGAGTTCGGCGCGTCGCTGGGCGACGAGACGCTGGACCGCTGCCTGGAGCGCCTCGTCGAGGACGGCGCCCTGGCCGCGCGCGCGGACACGCGCTCGGTGACCTCGGCGGCGGAGTGGCGGCGCAAGCGCTCGGTGTACGACATCACCCCCGCGGGCGAGCGCGTCGAGCGGCTGCTGGCCGAGCTGGACGCCCTCGGCGAGGAGCTCGGCGCCCTGGAGTCCGGGCGGCTCCTGCTCGTGCGCGACGCCCTGCAGCGGATCGCCGCCGAGCTGGCGCTCGCGGCTCCGGACGCGTCGCGCCTGGCCCAGGACCTGGAGGCGGTCGCCGACGCGGTCGCCGCCCTGCGCCAGGGGGCCACGGACTTCATGGTCCAGTTGCAGGCCTTCACGTCGTCGGACAAGATCTCCGGGGCGGAGTTCGTCGCCCAACAGGACGTCATCGTCGCCTACCTGCAGGGTTTCCACCGCGACCTCAAGCGTCACTCGGGGCCGATCTTCGAGGCGATCGCCGCGGTCACCGGTCTCGGCGTCGACCGCCTCGTCGACCTCGCGGTCGGTGCGCGCGACCTGCCCCCCGCGATCGGTGAGCTCACGGAGGCGCAGATCGCTGAACAGGCCCGCCGCGCCGAGCGGGCGCGCTGGCACGGCGTCTGTGCGTGGTTCGGGGAGCCCGGCGCCGCCGACGCCCCGTGGGCGCTGCTGACCGCCAAGCTGCTGGACGCCATCCGGGCGATCATCGACATCGCCGAGCGCCTCATCGACCGCGCCGCGGGCCGCCGCGACCGCGCCGCGGCCTGGGACGCGCTGGCGCTCATCGTGGCGGCGGGCGACGAGGCGACCGCCTGCGCGAGCCTCGCCGTGGCCACCGGCCTGCGCACGCCGCGGCACCTGTCGGGTGTCGACGCCGAGTCAGACCAGCTCGACAGCCCCGGCTCGACGCCCTGGCGCGACGGGCCGCCGATCGCCGTCGCCGCCCACCTGCGCGTGCCCGGCGTCCGCACCCCGGGCGCGGGCACGGCCGCGTCGCTGAGCGGCAACGCCGACCTCGCCGCCCGCGTGCGCGCGCGCCAGGAGATCGAGCAGGCCCAGCTCAAGCAGCTGCTGGACCGCCTGCAGGCCGGGCAGACGCTGCGCATGAGCGAGCTGCACCGCCTGCACCCCGTCGAGCTGGAGCACGTCCTCGCCCTCGTCTCCCGGGCCTTCGCGCACCGCCGCGAGGACGACGGCAGCCGGCGCGCGGTGTCGGCGTCCGGCCGCCAGCGCATCCGCCTCGTCCCCCCGCCCGACGGCGCCCGCACGACCGTGGACGCCGAGCACGGGCGCCTGGACTGTCCCGACTACGCGATCGAGGTGCTCGCGTGACCGTGATGGCCGAGGCCGCCGCGGACGAGCGCCGCCAGGCGCTGTGCGCGCTCCTGGCCAAGCAGGTGCTGACGCCCTCAGACCCCGAGCTCGGCCTCGCGCGTCGCCACCGCGAGCAGCTGTCGGCTGCCCTGCGCGACCACCTCGGCGCGACGCTGACGATCACCGCCGACACCGCGCACCTGAGCAAGCGGGTCACGCTGGCGGGCGCCCGCCCGTTGCGCCTGGCCCCGCGCAGCAAGGCCGAGCGCAGCAGGCCGATCGACGAGCGCCGTGCCCTGAACGGACGCGCCTGCCTGCTCGTGTGCCTGGTCGCCGGCGTGCTGGAGCGCCGCGGCTGGACCCAGGTGCCGATCGGCGCGCTGGCCGAGGAGGTCCTGACCCACGGCCACGGCCTGAACCTGGAGCTGGACTGGCGCACGCGCGCCGACCGCCTGGCCCTCTCGGACGCCATCGAGCTGCTCGCCGGCCTCGGCGTCCTGACGCTGCGCTCCGGGGTGGCGGGGGACCTGCACAGCGACGACGAGGCGTTCTACGACGTGCACCGCCGGCGCCTGGCGCTGCTGCTCGCCGACCCCGTCCGCTGCGCCGAGGCCACCGGGCCTGAGCAGCTGGAGGCCCGCGACGAGGACGGCGGCGACCTGGCCAACCGGTCGCGCGCGCGCCGGCTGCTGCGGGCCCTCGTCGAGGACCCCGTCCTGTACCTCGACGACCTGAGCGAGGAGGACCGCCTGTACTTCCTCTCCCAGCGCGGGCGCCTGGAGACGCTGGCCGAGCAGCTGACCGGCCTGACCGCCGAGCGCAGGCGTGAGGGCACCGCGCTGATCGCGTCGGGGCGCGAGCTGACCGACCGGCCCTTCCCCGCCCGCGGGCACGTCAAGCAGCTCGCGCTGCTGCTGCTGCCGGAGTTGTGCGTCCGCGACGGCGGACCGGGCACGTCGGTCGCGGCGCCCGAGGTGGGCACCGTGGTCCGCGGCCTGCTGCGCCGCCACCGCGAGCACTGGGCCTGGGATCCCGCCGACCCCGAGGGCGTCGCGCGCGCCGGCGCGCAGGCGCTGGCGGTGCTCGCTGACCTGCGCCTCGTCGCACCGTCCGCGGTGACGACCGGCAACGAGCGGCCGGACGGGTGGCGCGTCCTGCCCGCCGCGCACCGCTACCGCGCCGCCGTCGGCCGCCGCCGCACCCCGAACCAGATGGAGATGCTGTGACCGCTCCGACCGCTCCGACCGCTCCGACCACCGCGCGCCGCTTCCGTCCCGTCCGCTTCGGAATCGTCGGCCTGTACGAGTACGCCGATCAGGAGTTCGCCGTCGAGGACGGCCGCTTGGCCCTGCGCGGACGCAACACGTCGGGCAAGAGCAAGGCGCTGGAGCTGCTGATCCCCTTCGTCCTGGACGGCGACATCACCCCGCGCAAGCTGGACCCGTTCGCCTCGTCGGCCAAGACGATGCGGTGGAACCTCATCGAGTGCACCGACGCCTACGGCGACGAGCACCGCGCCAACAAGCGGATCGGCTACGTGTGGGGCGAGTTCGCGCGCGACACCGACCACGAGGGCGGCGAGGTCGAGTACCTGACGTGCGGCATCGGCCTGGAGGCCTCCCGCCACACCGACGGCGTGCGCGGACGCTGGTACTTCACTACGCCCCAGCGCGTCGGTGACAGCCTGTGCCTCACGCGCGCGAAGGTCCACGGCGGCGAGGAGCCCGTGACCCGCGGCGCGCTGGACGAGCAGCTGCAGGCCGGCGGCGGCGCGCTGCACGACGGGCCGACCGCCTACAAGGAGGCGCTGCGCGCGCAGCTGCTGCCCTTCGCCACGCCCGCGCTGTACGAGCAGACGCTCGACGTCATCCGCCTGCTGCGCAAGCCCAAGCTGTCGGACAGCCTCAACGTCTCCGGCCTGTCCAAGATGCTCGCGGGCGCGCTGCCGCCCGTGGACGACGCGCTCGTCCGGCGCCTCGGCGACGCGCTGGAGCAGCTGCACGAGCTGCAGCGTCAGCACGACGAGCTGCGCGACGCCCGCACCGAGGTCGCGTCGATCGTCGAGCGCGAATACCGCTCGTACGCGCGCGGGGTCGTCGCGGTGCGCGCCGATCGCCTGCGCGCCGCCGACAGCGGCCACGAGCGCGCGCGCACTGCCGCCCGTGCCACCACCGACGGACTGGACGCAACGCGCGC
>JBBSUL010000039.1:0-23996 GCA_038234375.1 Solirubrobacterales bacterium
AGGCCCGCCGGCACCGGCAGCGGCCGGGGCGGCGCGCAGTCCGCCGCCGCCGCCGGAGGAGCCGCCCCAGGTGGCGTCCACGACGCGGCGCCTCGTCGCGGCCGGCCCGGCGATCGGCCCGAGGGTCTGTGACCCGGCGCCCGATCGCCCGTTGCTGTGCGCCGCGGCCTCGGCGAGCGGGATCAGTCGCAACAGCGCCAGCGGTGAGAACGCCGCGAGCAGCATCAGCGCGGTGCCGGCGAGCACGCCCTGAAAGGCGTCGTCGGCCCGGCTCTGTCCGAGGCCTGCGGCGGCAAGGGCCATGATCGCCACGATCACGAACTTCGAGACGATGATCGCGAACAGCAGCTCGACTAGGCGCCGGCACCACTTCGCGGTGCTGGGCCAGATCATCGCCACGAACGTGAACGGCAAGAACAGGACCGTCACGTAGATCGCCGCCGAACGGATCAGCAGCTCGACCCACACAAAGAACGCGCCGATCGCGGCGATCAGCCCGCCCAGGAACACCGCGAACAACGGGACAGCCGGGTTGCCGGTCGCCGCTCCGAGTGTGCTCAGCGACTTGCCGACATCGCCGAGGAAGGCGTTGGCGTCGCTGCCCACCGAGGACGCGACCTGAGCGGACATCTCGTCGGTCAGGGCCAGCAGCGCGGACACGACGGCGACGGCACCGGCCGTGAGGATGAACGCAGCCGGAAGATGCACGAACGCGGCTCGCACGACGACACCGGCGTCGCGGCGAAAGACGCCCTGGAGGATGGACGCTAGGAGTAGGGGAAGCGCGAAGACGGCGGCCAGGCCGGCCATCGACCCGTACTGGCCGGTGAACCACGGCGAGTCGATCCGAGGCGTGGTGGTCTGGTCGATCAGCTTGCCCGCCTGTCCAACGAGCCACGAGGCGCCGTCGGCCACCCACTTCGTCACGCCCTTCATGACCTCGTCGCTTGCCGCCTTCAGCGGCGCCGTGGCGATGTCGGTCGCCGCCTTGCCGGGGTTCGTGACGACCTCCGGCACCTTGGAAACGACCTTGCAGCCCGTCTTGATCGGGTTGGGCACCAGCGGCACCGACGGGATGTCGTTGCACACGTCCGCCTGCGCGGCCGGCGTGTTGACGAAGCCCGACCAGCCGACGATGGCGAGCGCGATCAGCGCGACCGCGACCAAGCCGCCGAGACCGCGAGGCTCACGGCGCATGGCGGACTCCATGCAAGCCGGTGAGGCGACCAAGAAACGCGCTGGCCGCGCTCGGAGAACTGGTCAGCGCCGGGGTCGGCCCGTCCTGGCTGCTGACGGCGTCGATCTTCCAATCACCGTTCTCCCAGACAGCGTCGGTGGTGCTCGTCGCCCACGTCGCTCGCGGTGCCAGCCCCTGGTCGTTGCCGACGACCGCCACGCCCCACCCGATCACCCGCGCGGCGTCCGGGGTAAACGAGACCACGCGGTACGCGATCGGGCTGGCGAGGTACACCGTCTGCGCGCCCGTCTGAAGGCCACGACCGAGCGGGCCGCGACGCTCCCGATCCAACGCGGCGGCGCCCCGCCCCCGAAACGTGCGCGCGTAGCGATCGGTAGCGACCAGGCCCAGCACGCGGCTGCGACGAGACGCGTCCAGCAAGGTGTGCGGATCGCCCAGGACGGCGCTGTCGCTGAACAGCGCTGCGACTGCTCCCGCCCGCGTGCGCGGGTACCCCACGCCGACACCGCTGACCATGCGAGACGCTCCCGGCGGAGCGCCCGCGGTAGGGCCGGGCGCCCGCCTGCTCGTCATGGTGGCGTCCGGAGCGGTGGCGCGGCCCACGACGAGACCCACCAGAACCGCCACGACAACAGCGGCCGCGGCGAGCAGCCAGCGTCGCACGGGCGATGGGCCGTCGCCGCCCGACAGGACTCGGACCTGATCGCTCACGCTCAGACCCCGGCCGGTTACTTGACCGTGGTGCCGAGCGTCTGAAAGAAGTTGACCAGGGCCGGAGCGGCGCCGGCGATCAGTGCACCGAACGCCGCGATCATCGTGCCCTGCCGCCCGGTCGCGGCGTGGTGGTAGTTCTGCGCGCGGCTGGAGAACACCCAGACCAGGACGCTGAGCAGTAGGCCGGCCAGGCACCCCAGCAGGGTGTAGAAGAACAGGCCGTTGATCAGCTTCTCGGCCACCGAGCTGCCGGGAAGCCCGGCCGGGTCGGGGGTGGCGCTGACCGCTGCGAGCACCGCGAATGCGGAGGTGAGCATCACAGACTCCTTTCGTTGAGCGAGTTGGGGGCAAAGCCGTCGGCGACCGCCGCGGCGAGTTGCAGGTAGGCGTTACGCGTCGGCTCGCGCAACTGCTCCAGGGAGCTCTCCGCGCCGGCCTCGAGGTGCGGATCCCACGGGATCTGCACCACCTCGCGACAGCGCGCCTCGAAGTGCTCCACGACGCGGGCCAGCTCGACCTGACTGCGGGGCCGCACGGAGTTGACGACCGCGACGGCCCCCTGCACGAGGTCGGCGTGGCCGTTTCGCTGCAACCAGTCCAGCGTCGACGAGGCGGTGCGCGCGGAGTCAAGCGACGGCGCGGTCACCACGACGATCTGATCGGCGAGCTGCAGAATCCCCTTCGCCGCCGACTCCAGCACGCCGGTCCCCGTGTCCAGACAGACCAGGTTGTAGTGGACCTCCAGCAGCTCGACGGCGGTGTGGAAGTCCTGCTCGACGAGCGCGTCGGTGATCCGCGGATCGTCGTCAGCGGCGACCACTTCCAGTCGCGTCGGGGCCTGACTGGTGTACGCGCGGATATCGGCGTAGCGGTTGATCGTGTTGCGATGCGCCAACAGCCCCGTGATCGTGTTGCTCGTCTCGCGGCGCACCCGGTAGGCCAACGAACCGGCATCCGGATTGCCGTCCAGCGCGATGACCCGGTCGCCGCGCAGCGAGGCGAACGTGTGCCCGAGCATCAGCGTCGTCGTCGTCTTGCCGACGCCGCCCTTGCGCGAGACGACCGCGATGCGCCGGCACCCGGCGACGGGGCTCTTGACCCGCCCGACGAGCTCGCGACGGGCGCGATCGGCAGCGCTGGGCCCCGGATTGACCAAGCCACGGGTCACCTGAAACAGCGCGCGACGCCACCCCGACGGCGGGGGCTCGGCCTGCGCGCGAAGCATCCGCTCCGAGGTGATGTCGGCCGCAGACGGCGTGACGCGCTGCGCCCGAGGCAGCGGCCGCTCGTCGCCGCGCGCAACCACCGATGCTGGACCCAGCGGAACCGGGCGACTGTCCGGCTCGTCGTGCTCCTCGCGAAGCGAGAGGCTTGGCTCGGCGCTCATCATGACCTCCTCGTACGGCGAGCGAACCGCCCGCCGATCTCGGCGTTCTCAATGCGATGCTGCGCCGCCCATTGCTCGAGCATCGGGCGGGTGAAGCGCAGATGGCGCCCGACGCGAATGCACGGCAGGCGCTGAGCGCGGGTTGCGTCACGCACCCACGAAGGGCGGACGTTCAACAGCGCTGCGGCCTGCTCAACGTCGAGCAGGGGCTCCTCGAGCGACAGGGCCAGAACGGGGTCAACGGCCATGACCGACTCCGTGTGGCGTGCGTGGTCGCGGTCCTTCAACGCGACCGACCGGAAAGGGCGACACCCCTGCCTCCTAAGGTCTGTTTGAGTTAGTGGCGATCCAGTCGTATCGGTCGAGTTCCGTCCGGCTGGTGCGGCAATCATTCCTCCGAAATTCCGGGCAATAACAAGCCTGCTCGCGCGTACAACGGAGCGCGCGACCAGTTGTGCCACTTTCCGCGGCTGCGAAAATCTCGCGGTCGGCCTGAAAGCACTCGCGCTGCGCGGACCGGAGACATCGATCGGGCGAGCGCCGAAGGGGAACCGCTCGCCGGTGGCTTCGACGCTGTCAAGGTCACCTGAAATGGAGGCCAGTTCCGCCGGGTGAACAGTGGGCCACCTCGTAGCTCAGCGCCGCGTGAAAACTGACCCCGTTGGTTGGGGGCCGCATCGGGCGTTGCAGACGTGAGCCCGTATGGCGAGCCGGAGCGGCGCTCGCCGCGCGCGTTCAGTCGGTGGGGGCTCGGCGGAGCTGCATCCGATCAGTTTCCCGTAGCCCGCCCCACGATGACGTTCGGCGCGCGGTGCGACCTCGGGTTTCGTCTCCAGCGCGATTACCGCGCATGACCGCGCGTGTGCGAGCGGACGTCGGGGCTGGGACGGAAGACGTCCCGCGCGTCACATCGCGGCAGGAACGAGCGGATACCAGCGATAGAGATCCGCGTAGGCGACCAGATCCGTACTGGAGATTCCGTCGGCCTGGAGCTGATCGGGCACTGCACAGGGGAGCTGGGCGTTGAGGTGGAGCGCTTCGCGTGTGGTCAGGAGCGGCGGCGCGATCTCGTACGCGGGCTGGCTCGCTGTGCGGACCTGCCCGAGCGCCGGGAAGTCGGCCGCGGCGAAGGCGGGCCGATTGGCCGGGGCGACGAGGAGGCCGCCCCACGTAAGCATGCGCGCCCCGTCGGCGTACCGAAAGTGGAAGATCTGCTCGAAGGCACAACCGTCGGTGCGGCGAGCAATCTCCGACTGGGCCTCGGCCGCGAGGACGTCATAGCTCGCCTCGGCCCAGCCCCATTGCGCGAGCGCGGCATCGGTGGAACCAGGTGGAACCCGGTCCGGCTCGACGTTCTTCGTGAACTGCTCGAGTCGCTGCGCGGCGCGAGTAGGTCCTTGGGCATTGACGGAGATGATCAGAGCGCTCCCGGGCAGCAGCTTTCGCAAGGCCGTGCCGAGATCTTGAAGAACCTCGAGGTTGACCTGGCACTCGTAGTCCAGCCAGACGATGCGCAGGATCGGATCGTCTAGGAGTCCGGGCAAGACCGCCGACGCGCGGTCGAAGAAGAGTCTGACGGTCGCAAACGGTGTGTTGAACCGGTACCGCGGGGCGGTACCGCTATCCAGCTCGATCGAGACCATGTCCGCGACTCCCAGCTCGCGGTGCATTAGCTCGAAATCGACGAACTCCATGCCCCCGAAACCGACGTACTGGTACTCGGAAAGCTCCGAGAAGGCTCGCATTCGCCCCAACGCGTCGACGACCATTCGTCGCTGGATGTGCTTGGCGGGCCGTTGGGTGTAGGAGATGCCGGCCAACTCAGTCGACCTGGCTATCGAGATACCAGTCGAACGTCGTGCGGCCGACATCGGCCGGAGTATCGCTGCCGACGGACTCGGCGACGCGCTCGAAGTCCGCCAGGTCGACCTGGTAGCGGATCCACTGGGCAGTCGGTGGGGGCTCCGGTGCTGGGGGCGGAACAACGAACGACGCCGACTCGGCGAGTTCGGCGAGCTGCCTGGGCTGGGCGTCGGCGAGAGCGCGAACGGCGGGCTGCGCGTCGGGACCGCGGCGACGCTCGGTCTTAAGGCGGTTGATCACCGCCTGAACCTTCTGTAGCGCGTCGAACATCTCATTCTGGACGGAACGGAACACCCGCGAGTCCTCGTCGACGCCAGTCTTCGTCGTGTTCCACGGCATGAAGCGCGAATCGCCGTCGAGGAGCACATAGCCGCGAAAGCGGCCATATTGCGGGTGGTAGGCAGCCGCCTCGGCGCCCCACCCGGTAAGTCGTCCTTTGTCGGCATAGAGCAGGAGCCGGTCATTGCAGAACACGTACCACCCGGCCGGAGCCTCGCCGCGGTAGCGCTCGGCGTCGTCGACATCGTCGTCGTTGCCATCGCCTCCAGCGAGACCGGCCCAGAGCCTGAGCGTGAGATGGCCATCCTCGACAGGTATGTCCTTTTCGACGTGGATCGGCGTGAGCTCGTCGCCGGCTAGAAGGATTGGGGCTTGCGCCACGAGGGGTTCGTCGTTGACGGTGACCGTTAGGCCCTGGTGGAGCAAGCGAAGCTCTCGCACCGCGACCTGCCGGCGCAGGCGGTTGACGAAGCGCTGCTGCCCGAAGTCCTCCCGGACGAGCTCGTGGAGATCTGTCACAGCGATAGTCGTACCGCGGTCGTCTTCCGGGACCGCGATGCCCTCCTCTACCTCGCTGAAGCTGAAGGACCAGTCATCGCCAGGCTCGTCGAGCCATGTCGGTACGTGCACTGGCAAGGCAAATCGGCTGTTCTCAGCGCTCGAGTCGACCTCGAAGCGCTCGCCCATCTTGAACAGGGCGCGTTTCATCCCGATCCCGAACTGCCCGACTTCGCCGATTGGACCGATGGCGTCCTCTGGGCGGCCGAACCGAAACGCATAGTGGCGGGCCATGTCGACGTCCATGCCACCGCAGTTGTCCGTGATCTCGAAGCGGTCTGGGCTGACATGGAGTTTGACCCAGAGGCCCTCGTAGCGACGGTCGCCCGGGTCGGGACGCAGCCGCTTAGCCCCGTCGGCGCTGTTGTCGACGAGGTCGACGATGGCCGGGATGAGCTCGATATCGCGGATGAGCATCGACACGAAGAAGCGCTTGGCGGGTGTCGCGTCGACGCGATGGCCGTTGGTGTGGCCCTGCTCGCTCATGCAGCCTCCTTTGTGGTTGTTTGCCCGTCTCGTCGGACGTTGGCCGGGAGCTTGGCCCGATCGAGCCCGTAGCGGTCGGCTGCCTCGGTGAGGGTGTATTCCAGGAGCGACCTAGGGCCGAGCGCGACGAGGGATGCGGTGCGACGAGCGGGGACCAGGCCGGCGGCGGCGACGATCTGAGCCGCGACGGCGCGCGCCAGTGGAGGGGGAACCGCGTTGCCAACCTGACGGAACCCCTGCCACTTCGTGGCATGGAAGCCGAACCAGTCCGGGAAGCCATGGAGACGGGCCGCCTCACGCACGGTGATGACACGTAGGCTGCGATGATGAAGCGGTCGAGCGGACGTAAAGCTGCCGTGATCGCGGCCGGTGCCGGCGCGCAGCGTCGGGCTTTGGCCGTCTGCGTCGAGCTTCGGCAAACGGCCGACTTCGTCGCGGTCTCCAGGCTTGAGTTTGCGAAAGCGGTCGACGACGTCGGGGCGGTGGATCGTCAGGCCGACCGAGGTCAGCCGAGCCGGATCCCAGCGGCGCGGGTCGGAGCGATCATTCGCGTCCCCCGCGTTCAGCGCCCGGACGTAGTCACTTTGGCTCGCAAGCATGGCCGCCAACTGAGGCGCGGAGAGCACCAAATCGTCGGCGCGCTTGAGCGACGCGAAGCGCGACAGTGCAGGAAGATCGTCGAGGGCGTCGCGCACCGGGACGCGGGATTCGACAATGCCGGGCGCGACAGGCACCTCACTTCCCGCTCGCGCACCCACGACGAAGACTCGTTTGCGTTCCTGGGGCACGCCGTGGTTCCGGGCGTTGAGGACCCACGGCTCCGCGATGACGTAGCCGTTGCCGCGGAGCGTCGCGTAGAACTCGTCCAGAACCGGTCGATAGGCTGGGCTGACGAGCCCGGGAACGTTCTCCATGACGAACCAGCGCGGTCGGATCGCGGTGACAACGCGCGCGAACTCGGAGACGAGTTCGTTTCGTGGATCGTCCCGCTTGCGCGATCCGATCACTGAGAACCCTTGGCAACTGGGACCGCCGAACACGCAGTCCACCGCGGCGAGGCGGCCGCCCGGATAGTGGCGCCGGTAGCCGCTGCGCGCCGCGGGCATGATGCGGTCGCGGTTTAGTTCGGCAACGTCGGCGCACACGGGCTCGCACAGCGGGAAGTTCCGCTCGTGTGCGGCGAGATGGACTGGATCGAGGTCGACGGCCGCGAGGACATCGAAGCCAGCCTGCTCGAAGCCAAGCGCCATACCGCCCGCGCCGCTGAACAGCTCGATAGCCGTGGGGCGGCGTGACTTACTGGGCAACGGGCTTACTCCTGCGCTTGGCTTTGCCTGGCGCGCGAGTTGACGGGGAGCCGCGCCGGGTCGGCCGGAACGCTGCCGACAGCAGCCGGGCATCGCCGGCACGGCTGCGGTGGTGCATGTACTTCATCGTGGTCTGCACGTCGGCGTGGCCCATCCAGGCCTGGACCTGGATGATCGTGGCCTGGTCGATGGCGATCGAGCCGAAGGTGTGGCGCAGGTCGTGGAAGCGCAGCGGGCGCAGCTTGGCCGTCTTGAGCGCTTTCTTGTAGCGGCGGCGAAGGGCGGAGCCGTCGAGGTACTCGCCGCGCTCGCCGGGGAAAACGAGCTCCGCGCGGTCGGCGGAGACGCGCTTGCGGTGAGCCTTGAGCACATCGCGGACCTGCTCGGCCATCGGGACCGTCCGTGTGAGGCCGGACTTCGGCGCGGTTAGCGTGCCGAGCGAGTAGGAGGAGTAGACGTGCAGCGCCTCGGTGTTGAAGTCCACGTCGCCCCAGCGCAGCGCGATCAGCTCACCCATCCGCAGTCCCGTAAACGCGGCCGTGAGGTAGACCGCTCTGTCTTGGTCTGAGCCGGCCGCCACGCCGAGGATCGCGAGCTCATCGGGGCTGTAGAAGTCGTAGGCGTTCGGGTCATAGCGAACGCGGAGCTTGGGAACCTCGCGCGCGGGGTTCTTGAGCAGGCCGTGGGTCTTGACCGCGCGCTCAAGCACGGCGCCGAGGACGATCAGCAGCTTGTTGGCGGTGCGCCGGCTGAGGCCGCGCTCGTCGACGAGCTCATCGCGCCATTGCTCGATCTCATCCGGGGTGATCCGCTCGATGCGCTTGGCGCCGAACGCGGGCACGAGGTGCGCGTTGATGTTGGAACGGTTGTCCGACAGCGTCGAGGGCTTCCAGTCGCGGTCACGCAGCCCCCAGGCCAGCCAGTCCTCGGCGACCACGTCGAACGTCACGCCGGTACGCCGCTGCTCGGACGCGCCGCGCCGCGCTGCGACGAGGATCTCCTGTAGCGCGGCCTCCGCGTCCTTCGGGCGCAGGTAGCCGGAGGTGGGTGTGCCCTTGTCCTGCCAGGCCAGTCCGAGCTTGCGCTCGTGGTGAATGCCCTCGGCGTCGCGCCACTTGGCGTAGTAGGTGGCACGCAGCTTGCCGCGGCGCAGCTTGACGTGGCCGGAGACCGAACGCGAGGCGGTGAGATCGGGGGTAGCCACGACTCAGAACGCTACCGGATCGGGCGGACGTTTTTTCTCTCCGCTTTTCTCTCCGAACAGCTTGACGCAACTCGACGTACTCGACGAAAAGCCCGCTAGAACGCTGGTTTCCTGCCGTGCTCGATCGGAGGTGAGCGTTCTACGGAACCGAAGGTCAGAGGTTCGAATCCTCTCGGGCGCGCTGGGAACCGCTGAAGCGAGAGATCTTTCGTTTTCGTGGGTGGTTTCGCCGGGCTTCTGCCGGCAGGCCGACGGCAACCCTCAACCGCCCTCGTCACCTCAACGCTTCGCTGCTGGTCAAGGAGGGCCATCGATGCTGGGTCCGGTCGCTCAGGTTCGGCCCCTCAGCCGCGCCGGGCGATTCCCGCGATGTGGGGGAGCGGCCCGGACATCGTCCGGCGCACGGTCCCCGTCGTGAACCCGGCCGCCCGGATGGCTGCGCCGGTATCACGGGCAAGATGACACCCGGCCCCGACCTTCGGCCAGACGCCGGTGCGGTCGAGGGTGCGCTGAAGGGTCGAGCCGGCGGTGTGCTCGGCGACGACGTGCTCGTAGAAGCGCAGCTCGCCGCCAGGTTTGAGCACGCGGCGCAGCTCCGCGAGCGCGGCGGCCTGGGAGGGCACCGAGCAGAGCACGAGGCACGCGACGGCGACGTCGAAGCGCGCGTCCTCGGCGGGGATCGCCTCGGCGGTCCCATCCACGACGGACACGGGGGCGGGGGCGTCTGGAGCCACCTCCTGCGCGCGGCTGCGCAGATAGGGCTCCGGCTCGACGGCGAGGACCGACGTCACCGTGTCCGGGTAGAAGGGGAAGTTCAGTCCGGTCCCGACGCCGATCTCGACGACCGTCCCGTGGGCGCCGGCGAGCAACTCGCGGCGGTCACGGTGCGCGACGGCCCGCGGGCCGAGTGTCGACCAGACCCGCGCGAAGACGGGATGCTGGCGAATGTCGGTGTCGGTCATCAGGTCATCTTCGCGTACTGACGGGGCCGGCCGGATTACCCAATACGGCGCCCGGCGAGAATGCGGGGGCCTATGCGTAGGCGCGGCTCCAATGATGTTCGGTTCCTGGGTGGCGTGTCGTAGCGACGCTCGCGCGCGCCGGCGTGACGCGGCGGTGCAGCCGGCCAGCCCGACGACCTGGGTGCGTGCGCTGCTTGGGCCACTTCTCGCAACTGGTCGTGGCCGGCGAGTAGGATCAAATCCTACCCGGGAGCGAGGAAGAATGCGGACCACACGACAGCTAAGTATCACTCTGCCCAACCAGATGGCGGACGCGTTGCGCGAGCGGGTGAGCTCGGGGGAGTACGCCAGCGAGAGCGAGGTCATCCGCGACGGGCTGCGGGCGTTGTTCGCCCGTGAGGAGGCGGTTGACGCGCGGCTTCGTAGCGAGGTCGCAGCCACCTACGACGCGGTCGCAGCGGATGTGTCGAGCACGGTTACCGCAGACGAGCTGCGCCGGCGCCTGGCTGCCCGGCGGCGCGAGTCCGCGTGAGTGCGCCGGTCCGGTTCGCCGCAGCGGCGGAAGCGGACCTCAGGGAGTTGTTGGAGTACATCGCCGATGCCGCAACGCTCGAGGTCGCGGACAAGGACGTCGACGAGCTCATCACGTACTGCGAGTCGCTCGCCGAGTTCCCGGAGGTCGGGTCGCGGCGTGACAGCGTTCGTCCGGGGCTTCGCGTCACGGGCTTTCGCGGCCGCGTGACGATCGCGTTCGCAACCGTCGAGGGCACGGTCGTCGTGCTCGGGATCTTCTATGGAGGACGCGACTACGAGGCTGTCCTTGGCCCGTAGGGCGCCTGAGCCTCTGACAGGGGGAGCGGCGCGTCGAGTTTGTGAACGACGCCCTTGGCGATGCGGCCGAGAATCCCCATCTATGGAACGGTCTCATCCCGCTCGGCGGTAGCAGATGTGCGTCGCCAGTGGGGAATGCAGGACCTCGTCGGGCTCGAAGTCGAACCCGGCTAGACCGCTGAATAGTCCCTCGCCGGATCCGAGTATCACGGGGGCGATATCGAGCCAGAGCTCGTCGATGACGCCCGCCATCAGCGCTTGGCGGACGGTCGACGCGCCCCCGGCGATGTCGATGCCGTCTGCGCCGGCAGCCTCGCGGGCCTGGGCGTAGGCGGCGTCGAAGCCAGCGGTGACGAAGTGAAACGTCGTCCCGCCCTCCATCTCGATCGGCGCGTGAGGGCGATGGGTGAGGACGAACACGGGCGCGTGGTATGGCGGCTCGGCCCCCCACCAGCCCGACCACTCCTCGTCCCACTCGCCGCGGATCGGGCCGAACATGTTGCGACCCATGATGTAGGCGCCGCGGGGGCGCAGCAGACGGCGCTCGGCGGTGGCGTCCGCCTCGTTGGCGCGCTCGTCGCCAAGGTGCCAGCCGTGAAGCTCACGGCCCCGCTTGCCGAGCGGGTCTTCGCGGCTCTGATCCGGCCCGGCGACGAAGCCGTCGAGGGAGATCGACATGTGGCAGGAGGTGTCGGTCATTGCTGGTTCGGGCGAGCTCATGAGTTCGGGACGAGGATCTGCCCGAGGGTGCCGCTGGCGAACCGCTGCTCGCGCACCAGGTCCAGCTTCAGGTGCTCTTCGAGCTCTGCACAGGGGCTGTGGCCGGCGCCGATCGCGAGGGGCACCCGCATGAGCTGGTACTCGTCGACGAGGCCGAGTCTGGTCATCGACCGGGCGAAGTCCGGCCCGCCGTGGACGAGGATCGTGCCGTCGTCGTCGCGAGCCTTCAGGTCGGCGACCGCGGCGCTGAGGTCGCCGCCGAAGACCTCGGCTGGGCCCCAGTCCGCGCTCGTCAAGCTGTGGGAGAAGACCGCCTTGGGCTTCTCGTTCATGGATGCAGCTATCGGGCCTTCGGAAGCCATCCAGTGCGGGCCCATGATCTCGTAGCTTCGCCGGCCCATCGCGTGGGTCCCGGCCTCGTCCAGAGCGCGCAGGTTCCACTCGTTGCTGTCGTCGCCGAAGAACTCGAACATCCAGTCGTGCGTCCCGTCGAGGCTTGTGGCAAAGCCGTCGAACGATAGCACCATCTTGAGAACCACCTTCCTGTCAGCCATGTGGGTAGAGACTCCGAGATGCCGCGGAAATCATCGGTGGGGCCTTCCGTCCTTCCAGAAGAGCTCCTCGACCGGACCGATGACGTTCCGTCCGGTTCTACCGAGATTGTTCACGGAGCTTGCGGCCAAGAACACAGCCGCCCATGGGTACAAACGCGTGCGCGGGCGGTTGTGCCAGCTGTGCATACGCTGTCTGCACAGCAACGGGCGCAGGCGGGACCGGCGAAGGGTCCGGGGCGATGCTCATGCTGATCGCGGTTGCGCAGGTCGTGCCAGCGCGGTTGTTGGTCGCCCTCGCGCGGACCTGCGTCCCGACCGTCACGTCAGCGCCCCCGGCGGCAGGAGGTAGCGCAGCGGCTTGCCGCCACCCGCGACGCGGCGACGGTCGCCGTGCAGCCCTCCGCCGCGGGAGGCCGGGGCGAGGGCGAACTCGGGCTCGCCGGCGTGGTCCACGATCCACGTGATGATCGCCGCCGAGGCGCTGCCCTCCGCCAGCAGCGTCGCACGGTCGATGACGTGGCCGCCGGAGGCGTGCGGCCGTGACAGGCGGCGGACGAGCGCGAGGATCGCGTCGCCGTCGGGGGCCTGCGTGTCGTCGGGCTCGGTGCCGGCGGGCTCGTGCTCATCCTGGCCCGGGCTCATCGTGCGATCACCGCCGGCTCGGCGGTCGGGGCGCTGCCGGAACGGCAGCGGCGCGGATGGTGTCGATTGCGCACGGGTCCAGCCTTCTGAGCGCGGACGCCGTGGCACCCGCAGGCTCTGTTGCGTTGATGGCCTTCCGTCGCTGGAGGCAAACGGTCCGGGGAGGACGCCGCCGGTGGCTGGCCGGGGGTGCGCTGCGCGAAGTCGTTCGCAGGGAGCGATGAAGATGCCCTGTCCTGTCAAGGGTACCGACGCAGCTCAGCACCGTCGGATCGTGCGGTTCCCGGTCACACGCGGGAGATCGGCACGCGCCCCGGGCTCGGGGCGCCCGGCTGCGCAGCCTCGATCAGCACGCGCTCGAGGCGGCCGGACACCGCCTGCCACGTGTAGCGCTCCAGGATCGCGTGCTCGGCGAGGGCGGCGCGCCGCGCGCGCTCGGCCGGACGATTGACCGCGTCGACCAGGGCGTCGGTCAGCGCCGCGTGGTCGTCGACTCCGAACAGCCAGCCGGTCCTGCCGTCGCAGATGATCTGCGCCGGGCCCAGCGACGCGGCGGCCACCGGCGCGACGCCGCAGGCCATGGCTTCGACGATGACCTGCCCGAAGCTCTCGCGCTCGGAGGGCAGCACCAGGACGTCGGACGCCGCCAGGAGCTCGGGCAGCTCTGACTGGTCGTGCCAGCCGGCCAGCAGCACGTCCGTCAGGCCGAGGCGCGCGATGGCGTCCGCGGGATGCTCGCCCTCCCACTCCCCCGGATGCCCGCCGACGAGCACCAGCGTGGCGCGAGCGCTCATCCGCGGACGCGCGGCGGCGAACGCCTCCAGCAGGAGCGGCAGGCGCTTGACCTCCGTGAAGCGGCCGGCGAACAGCAGCACCGGCCCTCCTGCCATCCGGTCGACCACGGTCGCGTCGTAGCGCACGCTGCCCGCGTCTCCGCCGGGGTGCCAGCCGCGCGGCTCGTCGACGAGCACGCGACGCCAGATCGCGTCGCGATCGACGTTCATGCGCCGGAACAGCAGCGGGTCAAACCCGTTGGGCAGGGACACGAAGCGCTTGAGCGGGAGGTCGAGCAGCCCCGCGGCCCGCTCGGAGTTCCCCGGAGCGACGATCAGCCGCTCACAGCGCGAAGCCCAGCCGAGCAGGCGCCGGCGCCAGGCCTGCGCGTGGGTCCAGGCCGCGGGCGCGCCGCGCGCGATCGCCTCGAGCATCAGCAGCTCGGTGCCGTGCAGGTGGCCGACGACGGGCACCGCGCCGGCCACGCGCTGCGCAGCCGCGTTCAGTGGCGTCAGGTGGTGCAGGTGCAGCACGTCGGCCCGGGCCGCGCCGGCGCGGTGGAGCGCATCGGCCCAGGCGGCGACCTGCCGCTCGTACGCGTGGTCGTCGAGCGCGGCGAAGACGCGGTCGCGGGCTCCGGGGCGGTCCTCGTAGGACGGCTGCAGCGGGGTGGCCGCGGCCATCGGGTCGGCCGTGCGCAGCGCAGGTGTGAAGTCGACCTCGTGCAGGTCGATGCCCGAGTAGAAGCTGCGCGCATCGCTCAGCTCGCCCAGGTCCCGTCGTGACCCGGCGACCAGCGAAACGTCGATGCCCTCCCGTCGGGCAAGGCCCCGTGCCAGCGCTCTGGCCACGTAGGCCGACCCCCCACGCGGGAAGAACAACGTTCCGGACACGACGCTCAGCGGGTTGGACGCCAGAGAGCGAGTATGCCCAGTCCGGACCGGCGCCGCGCTGGGGGTGCCGCTCAGCCGCCGGCGAGCACCAGCGCCGTGGAGATCGGCCGCCCTGTGCCAGGGCGATGCCGTGCTGCTCGCGCGGGGTGTTGACCAGCCGCCCGTGACAGACCAGCGAACTCGATCCGCCGCCGTCGAGGTTCAGCGCCGACAGCGCCCCGAGATCGAGCAACGCCGCCGCGAGCTCCTCCAGCGTCATGCCCGCCTCGTCGGGGGAACGCCCGTCGCAGGCCACGGCCAGCAGGGTGTCCTCGGTCAGGGCCAGCGCCGTGCGCGGGTGGCGCCCGGCGCTGATGTCGGAGTCAAACTGGTGCGCGCCGGCGGTGAAGCCCTCGTCGTCCCCGCCGGTCAGCGCGAGCCGTCCGCCGTGGACCAGCAGTGGCCCGGCCTGCAGGAGATCGCCGTCGCCGGGCAGGTCGGGGCGGCGAGCGATCCGCACGCCGTCACCGTTGAGACCGACGTGCACGCAGGCGCGGTGTGCGCCCCACGGTGCGTCGAACGGCACGTGCTCGGCGTCGGCGCCGTCGATCCGCAGCGCACCCAACGGGATGTTCGGACCGCGTACGAAGAAGCCGCCGACCACCGCGTGCTGCGCGCCATGCGCCTTTGGTACCCCCAACCGCCATTTCGGCAAGCCTGCTTGCCGTGACGGAGGTTGGGTGATGATCTGCTCAGACACTGTGGCGACTTCGACCGGGGCGCCTGGGACCGGCGCTGGTCGCCGGCGCGCTCACCGTCGACCGGCGCCCTCGCGCTGCCTGATCAGCGCCCGAAGCGCTCGCGCAGCTCGCTCGCCGCGGCGTATCGCGTGCTGCGGGCGATCGCGTGGTCACGGCCGGCATGTGTACCGTTTGGTACAGTGAGCCGGCTGGAACACGCGAGCAGGAGGCCACCGGTGCACGAGATCGACATCCAGACGAGGACCGACGCGGCGCCCGACGTCGTCTACCGGCTCCTCGACGACAGCTCGTCCTGGCCGGACTGGACGCCGATCGACACGTTCGAGCTCGTCGAGGCTCCGGGCGCCGACGGGCTCGGCGAGGTCCGCGAGTTCGTCAACGGCCGCGTGACGGTACGTGAGCAGATCGTCGAGCGGATCTCCGGCCACCGGCTCACCTACGTGCTGCTGGCGGGGCTGCCGCTGGAGGACTACCGGGCCGAGATCGACGTGCGCGCCGAGGGCGCGGGCAGCACCGTGCGCTGGCACACGACGTTCACCGCGAAGCGGCGCGGGACCGGGTGGATTTACCTCCGCGCCCTGCGCAAGGCGACGCAGCAGTTCGTCGACGGGCTCGCCCGCCGGGCTGACGAGGAGGCCGTCGGGTGAGCATCGAGCGGCTGATCCTCGGCTGGTTCACCGCGCCGGCCGGCATCTTCCGCGCGGGCGACCCGATGGGCGAGCGCGTGCGCTTCCCGGTCCCCGCCTACGTCGTGCAGACGGCGACCGAGCGGATCCTGATCGACACCGGCCTGAACCCCGCGGCGGTCGCCGACCCCGCCACGTACTACGAGCGACCCGACGTCTTCTCGGCGATCACGCTCGAGCAGGAGCGGAGCGTCGCCGAGCAGCTCGACGTGAGCACGCTCACCAGGGTGGTGCTCACCCACCTGCACTGGGACCACGTCGGCGGCCTGCCGCTGATCCCGGCCGCGGTCCCGGTCACGATCCAGCGCCGCGAATGGGAGGCCGGCCACGACCCCGCCGCCGTCCAGCGCAACACGTTCCTGGCGCGCGACTACGCCGGCGAGCACCGGGAGCTGAACCTGGTCGACGGCGACGCCGACATCCTGGGTGACGGCACCGTCGAGCTCCTGCTCACCCCGGGGCACACCCCCGGCCACCAGTCGGTCCGCGTCGGGGACCTCGTGCTAGGCATCGACGTCGCCCACTACGCCTCCGGGCTCGACGATCACCGCTTCCCGATCTTCGCCGACGACCACGAGCAGCAGCGGCGCTCGGCCGAGCGACTGTGCGCGCTGCGCGAGGCCGGCGCCCACGTCGTCCCCGGCCATGACCCCGAGCTCCTGCCGCCGGGCCCCGTGGCGGGGTAGGCACGGTGGCCGGCGCGGGATCCCCGCGGCACGCGCTGCTCGCGGCGATTCTCGAGCACGTCCAGGAGCACGGCACCCACGACCTGAGCCTGCGCGGGGTGGCCGCCGCGGTGGGCACGAGCCACCGGATGCTGAGCTACCACTTCGGCTCCCGCGACGGACTCCTGGTCGCCATCACGCAGACGGTCGAGCAACGCCAGCGCGACGCACTGCGGGAGCTGATGGAGGCGTCCGAGCTGCCGCCGCTGGACGTCATGCGCGCGATGGCGCGGCGGCTGGTCGACCCGTCGCTGTGGCCCCAGGAGCGGCTGTTCTTCGATCTCTACGCGCGTGCTCTCGCCGGTCGCCCGGACGCCCGGCCGCTCCTCGACGGGGTGGTCGAGGACTGGGTGGCGCCGATCACGGAGCTGTTCGCCCGGTTGGGCTTCGCGCCTCCCCCGGCCCGGGTGGAGGCGCGCCTCGCCCTCGCGGTGACGCGCGGGCTGCTGCTGGACCTGCTGGCCACCGGCGATCGGGGCGCGATCGAGGAGGCGATGGAGGCGTTCATCGGCCGCTACCGGCGGCCGGCCTGAGCACGACGCGGCAGCCGACCCCAGCGGGCCTCCGACGCACGGACCCACCGTGGATTCGCGACGATGGGACCTGACGGGCGATCCTCGAACCGGCGCCGGAGCCCGCTCTCGGCTCGGTCATACCGGGAACGTCCCATGGTGGCGGGTGTGGCCGCGGCGGCGCCAGCCGTCGCTCGCGCGCAGGCGTGCTTCGAGCTCGCCACGCAACTCGGTGGGGTGCACGACGGCCTCGATCATCAGCTCGGACGCCAGGCGGATCGCGTCGAGCTCCTCGTCGAGCTGCGCCCGCCGCTCGGCGATGAAGGCCGCGCGCTCCTCGTCGTCTCGCACAGCGAGATGAAGCGGGCCGCCTTGTCGGCGGAGTCGACGTTGATCGTCCCCGACCTGACCTTGGGCTGGTTGGCGATGATCCCCACCGCGCGGCCGTCGATCCGCGCGAAGGCGGTGATGATTTCGGCCGCCCAGGTCGCCTTGACCTCGAAGATGCTGTCGGCGTCCGCCACGCGGTCGATGACGCCGTGCACGTCGTAGGCGGTGCGCAGGTTCGGCGGCAGGACGCGGTCGGTCCAGTCGCTCGCCGCGGGCGGACGCGGCGGGGTCGCGGCCGGCCGCTCGTCGAAGTGCGAGGGCAGGTAGGAGAGGACGGCACGGGCGCCGGTGATCGTGGCCGCCTCGTCGGCGAACAACTCGTCGCCGCATCCGGACACGGTGCAGTGCATGCGCGCGCCGCCCATCTCCTCGAGGGTGACGATCTCGCCGATCGCCTTCTCCGCGATCCGCGGTGAGGCGAGGAACATCGAGGCGTTGCCGTCGACCATCCCGACCCAGTCACAGAATGCCGGCATGTAGGCGCCGCCAGCGGCGGAGGGCCCGAACAGGCAGCAGACCTGCGGCACCCGGCCGGACAGCCTGACCTGCAGGTGGAAGATGCGCGCAGCGCCGCGGTGGCCGGGGTGGAAGCCCAGCGCGTCGGTCAGCCGGCCGCCCGCGGAGTCCACGAGGAAGACGACGGGCAGCAGGTCGCGGTCGGCGAGCTCGAGGATCCGGATCTGCTTCTCCACCGTCCGCCGGCCCCACGACCCGGCCTTGACCGACGGGTCTTGGGCGATCACCGCGACGCGCCGGCCGTCGATCGCCCCCGTGCCCGTCAGGACCCCGTCCGCGCGTAGCCGCTCGTCGCACGCGCTGGCCAGCAGGCCGTCCTCGCAGAACGGGCCGTCGTCCACGAGCAACGCGAGCCGCTCACGGACCGGCAGCTTCGTGGTCAGTCGGCCGGGTGCGCCGGCCGCCCGAGCTGCCTGCACCTCGGCCGCCAGGCGCGCGCCCGGGGTCGGCTCGTCCGTCGGGGTCACGGTGCTCACAGTCCCATCCCCTTGGAGAGGATCTCGAGCTGGACCTCGTCGGTGCCGCCGCCGATGCGGAGGATCCGCGCGTCCCGGTAGTGCATCGCCACGCGCGTCTCCTCGACGAACCCGTAGCCCCCGAATATCTGCACCGCGCTGTCGGAAACGGTGTTCGCCACGCGTGCGGCGAGCAGCTTGGCCATCGCGACGGACGCGGACGCGCCCGCATGGCCGCTGTCGCATCGCGCGGCCGCCTGGTAGGTCATCAGCCGGGCGGCGGCGATGTCGGTCGCCATCTCGCCGAGCCGGTGGCTGATCGCCTGGTTCCGGCCGATCGGCCGGCCGAACGCCTCGCGCTCGCGGGCGTGCTCAAGGGCGTCCTCCAGGCACGTCTGCGCCAACCCGACGCCCATGCCCGCGAGCGTGATCCGCTCGACCTCGAACGCCTCCATGATCTGCTGGAAGCCACGACCGACCGCTCCGAGGACCCGGTCGGGGCCGAGGGCGACGCCGTCCAGCACGACCTCGCGGGTGTCCGACGCGTGCCAGCCCATCTTCGCCAGCGGCGCGCCGAGCGTCAGCCCCGGGGTGGACGCATCGACGATGAAGGTGGTTATCCCCCGATGCCGGGACGACGGATCGGTGCGGGCGCCGATGATGAAGAAGTCCGCGTAGCCGGCGTTCGTGATGAACATCTTGGTCCCGGAGAGCACCCAGTCGTCGCCGTCGGCGCGAGCGGTCGCGCTCATGCCGGCGACGTCCGACCCGGCGCCGGGCTCGGTCACGGCGATCGCCGCGACCGCCTCCCCGCGCAGGACCGGACCCAGGAAGCGCTGCTGCTGGTCCGTCGTCCCGAAACGGCTGAGGTGGGGGGCGGCCATGTAGGCGCTGACCAGGGGCGTGATCGCCAGGCCGCCGGACGCCCGCGCCAGGGCCTCGGAGAGGATCGCCAGCGCGAGCACCCCGCCGCCGGCCCCGCCGTGCTCCTCCGGATGGCCGACTCCCAGCAACCCGGCCGCGGCGAGCTTCGGCCACAGCGCACGGGGGAAGCCGTCGCGCTCGGCCTGCGCGGCGAGCGGCACGCATTAAGGGTGATCGGGTCCTGATCGTCTCGGTCAGGCGCCGACGTAGGCCGCGAGGTGCTCGCCGGTGAGGGTGGAGCGGTCGGCGACGAGGTCGGCGGGGGTGCCCTCGAAGACGACCCTGCCGCCGTCGTGGCCGGCGCCGGGGCCGAGGTCGATGATCCAGTCGGCGTGGGCCATGACCGCCTGGTGGTGCTCGACGACGATGACCGAGGTGCCGGCGTCCACCAGCCGGTCGAGCAGACCGAGCAGCTGCTGCACGTCGGCCAGGTGCAGGCCGCTGGTCGGCTCGTCCAGGACGTAGACGTCGGCCTTCTCGCCCATGCGGGTGGCGAGCTTGAGGCGCTGGCGCTCCCCGCCGGACAGGGTGGGCAGGGGCTGGCCGAGTCGGAGGTACCCGAGCCCGACGTCCGCCAGCCGCTCGAGGATCTTGTGCGCGGCGGGGAGCTTGGCCCGGCGCCCGTCGCCGAAGAACGCCTCGGCCTCGTCCACCGACATCGCCAGCACCTCGCTGATGTCCTGCCCGGCGAGCTTGTGCTCCAGCACGTCGGCTCCGAAGCGCCGGCCGTCGCACACCTCGCACGGGACGGCCACCCCGGCCATCATCGCCAGATCGGTGTAGATGACGCCGGCACCGTTGCAGTTGGGGCAGGCGCCCTCGGAGTTGGCGCTGAACAGGGCCGGCGTGACGCCGTTCTCCTTCGCGAAGGCCTTGCGGATCGGGTCCAGGAGCTTGGTGTAGGTCGCCGGGTTGCTGCGCCGCGAGCCGCGGATCGCGGCCTGGTCGACCAAGACCACGCCGTCCTGATCGGACACCGAGCTGCCGATCAGCGAGCTCTTGCCCGAGCCGGCCACCCCGGTGATGACGACGAGCACGCCGAGCGGGATGTCGACGTCGACGTCCTGCAGGTTGTGGGTGTCGGCGCCGCGGACCTCGAGGGCGCCGTCCGGGGTCCGCACCCCGTCCTTGAGACCGGCCCGGTCGTCGAGGTGGCGGCCGGTGGTCGTGTCGCTCTTCCGCAGCCCAGCGACGCTGCCCTCGAAGACCACCTCGCCGCCCCCGTCACCGGCCTCCGGGCCGAGGTCGACGACGTGGTCGGCGGCTCCGATGACCTCCGGCTTGTGCTCCACGACGAGCACCGTGTTGCCTTTGTCGCGCAGCGCGAGCAGCAGGCCGTTCATCCGCTCGATGTCGTGCGGGTGCAGCCCGACGGTGGGCTCGTCGAAGACGTAGGTGACGTCGGTCAGCGACGAGCCGAGGTGGCGGATCATCTTGACGCGCTGCGCCTCGCCACCTGACAGCGTGCCCGACGGCCGCTCGAGGCTGAGGTAGCCCAGGCCGATCTCCACGAACGCGTCGAGGGTTTGAGCGAGCGCCTCCAGCAGCGGCGCCACCGACGGCTCGTCGAGCTCGCGCACCCACGCGGCGAGGTCGGAGATCTGCATCGCGCACGCATCGGCGATGTTGCGCTTGCCGATCTTCGACGACCGCGCCTCCGCCCTCAGGCGGGTGCCGTCGCACTCCGGACAGGTGTCGAAGGCGACCGCCCGTTCCACGAAGGCGCGGATGTGCGGCTGCAGCGAGCCCGAGTCCTTGGACAGCATCGACTTCTGCAGCTTCGGAATCAGACCTTCGTAGGTGAGGTTGATCCCATCGACCTTGATCTTCGTCGGCTCCTTGTGCAGGAGATCGTCAAGCTGCTTCTTCGTGAACTTGGCGATCGGCTTGTCCGGGTCAAAGAAGCCGCAGCCGCGGAAGATGCGGCCGAACCAGCCGTCCATGGAGTAGCCGGGGATGGTCAGCGCGCCCTCGTTGAGCGACTTGCTGTCGTCGTAGAGCTCGGCCAGGTCGATGTCGTTGACCTCACCCCGGCCCTCGCACCGCGGGCACATGCCGCCGAGGATGCTGAAGCTCCGCTTCTGCATCGTCGTGCGGCCGCTGCGCTCCTGCGTGACCGCGCCCGAGCCGCTGATCGAGGCCACGTTGAACGAGAACGCCTGCGGCGAGCCGATGTGCGGCCGGCCGAGGCGGCTGAAGACGATGCGCAGCATCGCCCCCGCGTCGGTCGCGGTGCCGACCGTGGAGCGCGGGTCGGTGCCCATCCGCTCTTGGTCGACGATGATCGCGGTCGTCAGCCCGTCCAGGACGTCGACGTCGGGGCGGGCCAGCGTCGGCATGAAGCCCTGCACGAAGGCGCTGTAGGTCTCGTTGATCAGCCGCTGGGACTCCGCGGCGATCGTCCCGAACACGAGCGAGGTCTTGCCCGAGCCCGACACGCCGGTGAACACCGTCAGCCGGCGCTTGGGGATCTGCACGCTGACGTCCTTGAGGTTGTTCACGCGCGCGCCACGGACACGGATGAGGTCGTGGCGGTCGGCCTTCGCGGCGGTCATGGCTGCGTACGCCGGGCGTCTCAGCGCCGCTCGTTGATGCGGATCAGGTTGCCGGCCGGATCGCGGAAGGCGCAGTCACGGACCCCGTACGGCTGCTCGGTGGGCTCTTGGACGACCTCGGCTCCGGTGGCCTGCAGCTCGGCGAAGGTGCCGTCGAGGTCGGCGGTCGACAGGATCATGAAGCCGTAGGTGCCCTTGGCCATCATCTCGCTGACGGTCCGGCGCTCGTCGTCGGTGACCCCCGGATCGGCGCCCGGCGGCGACAGGACGATCGACGTGCCGGGCTGGTCGGGCGGGCCGACGGTGATCCAGCGCATCTCGTTGTATCCGACGTCGTTTCGAAGCTCGAAGCCGAGGGTGTCGCGGTAGAAGGCCAGGGAGGCGTCCGGGTCACTGTGCGGGAGCATGGTCATGTGAATCGTGAGGTCCATGGCGGTGACGTTAGACGCGACCTGCCGCCGGCGCTTCTCGATTCCTGACCGGTCTGGTCACCTGCTTGGTCACGCACGAGGGGATCCCCGCCGTCGTGCGCGTCGGGTCGCGCCGGTACACACTGGGCGGCACGCCGACCAGTTCGCGGAAGCGCGTGCTGAAGGTCCCCAGCGACGAGCAGCCGACCGCGAAGCAGACCTCGGTGACGCTGAGCTCGCCCCGGCGCAGCAGCGCCATCGCGCGCTCGATGCGCCGCGTCATGAGGTAGCCGTACGGCGACTCGCCGTAGGCCGCCCGGAACTGGCGGCTGAAGTGCCCGGCCGACATGTGCGCGTCGCGGGCGAGGGCCTCGACGTCCAGCGGCTGCGCGTACTCCCGGTCCATCCGGTCGCGCACGCGGCGCAGGCGAGAGAGGTCGCTCAGGTGCTGCGCCGCAGCGGGGCCGCCGGTCACCCGCGAGATCATTCCACGCCGCAACCGCCGCCCGGCTGTGCGTAGAACTGATCGCGTTCGATGACGCCGGGCGCGGCGTGCGAGATCGCGCCCTGAAGTTGACACCAGCCGTTGTCGTGATGTGCAATCATGACTTCCATGATTGTCAGCGAATCGGGAAGCGGCGATGGCGGGCGCGTCTGACCTCGTGCGCCCGTGGCGCGGCGTCGCGCCGGAGGAGCGTGTCGCCGCGCGCCGCGAGCGGCTGCTCGAAGCGGCGCTGGAGGTGTTCACCGCCGACGGCTTCCACAGCGCGAAGGTGCGCGATGTCTGCCGCGAGGCCGGGCTGACCGAGCGCTACTTCTACGAGTCGTTCAAAGGTGGCAAGGAGGCGCTGCTCGTCGCCCTGGCCGACGAGATCGTCACCGACCTCCTGGCCGCCGTCGGACCCGGGCTCGCGCTCGTCAGATCAGACCTCGAGACCGCCGTCTCCATACTCTCCGAGGGCGTCGTCGCCTCCCTGACCGACGACCCGCGGCGCGCGCGGATCCTCTTCGTCGAGGTCGTGGGCGTCAGCCGCGAGCTTGAAGATCGGCGCCGGGTGATCATCGGCGGCCTCGCCGACGTCGTGCGGACGGGGGCGGCCGACGTGTTCGGTCACTGGGTCCTGGACTCGGTCGAGTTCGAGGTCACCAGCCGCGCGCTCATCGGCGCCATGCAGGAGCTGTTTGTCGCCTACGTCCGCGGCGAGCTCGCGCTCGATCGCGCGCAGCTCATCGACCACTTCGGCCTCCTGCTCCTGCAGGCGGCGCAGGCCATGGCCTCCAGGCCCACCGTCACCCAACGAAGGAGCACGCCATGACCGTCGCCGCCGCCCCCACGCAGCACCGCCTGGACCCGGAGTACGAGCAGATGCTCAAGACGCTCTCGGAGGGCTCGGTGCACGTGCACTTCGACCCCTACGAGGACATCGCCTGGGACTCTCCGGAGCTAGAGATCGATCCGCAGGACCCGCGCTTGGTCCTGCACGAGACTCTCGAACCGCTCGGCGCCACAGCCTGGTATCAGGCACAGCCGCCGGACCGGCAGATCGAGATCGGCCGCTGGCGCATCACCAACACGATCAAGGTCGGCGGCTCTTTCGAGAGCATCCTCATCCGCGGGCTCATGCACTACGCGATGAAGCTCCCGAACGGCTCCCCCGAGTTCCGCTACTGCCTCCACGAGATGACCGAGGAGTGCAACCACATCCAGATG
>JBBSUL010000040.1:0-23931 GCA_038234375.1 Solirubrobacterales bacterium
CACGATCATCGTGTTCACCAACCAGATCCGCGAGAAGATCGGCGTCATGTTCGGGTCGCCGGAGACCCAGCCCGGCGGCCGCGCGCTGAAGTTCTACTCCTCCCAGCGCCTGGACATCCGCCGCATCGAGACCCTCAAGGAGGGGACCGAGGCCGTCGGCAACCGCGTGCGCGTGAAGGTCGTCAAGAACAAGGTCGCACCGCCGTTCCGCCAGGCCGAGTTCGACATCGAGTTCGGCCAGGGCATCTCGACCGCGGGCTGCCTCATCGACCTGGGCATCGAGCACAACGTCGTGACGAAGTCCGGCTCGTTCTTCTCCTACGGGGAGGACCGCCTCGGCCAGGGCCGCAACAACGCCAAGGCGTTCCTCAACGAGCACCCCGAGATCGCCAAGGAGATCGAGGACAAGGTGTACACGGCACTGGGCATCAACCGCGACCAGTCCGCCACCACGCTCGAGGGCACCCGCGCCGAGGACGCCGCCCGGGCCGTCGCCGCATCGGCTGCGGCCGATCTCGCGGCGCCGTCCGGGGACGAGGGCGCCGGGCTGGCCGCCTGAGGCGCAGCCGGAGATGGAGCGCTCGTCCGTGTGGCACAGCGAGATCACGGACGGCGCGCACGTGGTGGATCCCACGCTGCGTCTCGAACAGGCGCTGGACCTCGCCTACCGCTACCTGACGCGCCGGGATCGCACCGTCGCCGAGGTCCGCGCGCACCTGGAGCACAAGGGCGCCGATCCGGCGGCCGGCGACGGGGCGATCGCCGAACTGCTCGAACTCGGCTACCTCGACGACGCCCGCTACGCGCACCGGTTCGCCGAGGACCGGCGCACCCTCGACGGCTGGGGACCGGACCGGATCGAGCGCAAGCTCCAGACGCTTGGCCTCGACGCGTCGCTGATCGCCGACGCCCTCGCCGCCCGAGACACCGCCGACGAGCTCGCCGCTGCCGTCGAGATGCTGCAGCGCCGGTTCCGGGAGCCGTCGGACGATCCCCGTGACCGTGAGCGCGCGCTCGGGATGCTCGTGCGCAAGGGCTACGACCTCGAGCTCGCGCACGACGCGATACGCGCCTTCGTCCGCATCTGACCTGCCACTCCGGTGCGCTCAGCGCGCACAAGTGCCAGCTCGCTGCTGACCCCTGGCGCCGAGCGCGGCGAGCTGTCATTCCGATGCGCTCAGCGTGCACAGCTGCCAGCTCGTCGCCAGCACCCGGCGGATTAGCTCGTCGGGTCCCCGGGCAAGCCCAGACCATGACCCCTTCGACCACCCAGATCCCCACCGTCACGCTGTCCGACGGGGCGCAGATCCCCCAGCTCGGCTTCGGCACGTGGCAGATCCCCGCCGACGAGGCCACGGAGGCCGTCACCCGGGCGCTCCTGGCCGGCGTGCGGCACGTCGACACCGCGGCGGCGTACGGCAACGAGGCCAACGTGGGGCAGGCGATCCACGCCGCCGGCCTGGAGCGCGACGACGTGTTCATCACCACGAAGTGCTTCAACGACGACCACGGCCACCAGCAGGCGACGCGGGCGCTCAAGGCCAGCCTCGACCGGCTCCAGATGGACCACGTCGACCTGTACCTCATCCACTGGCCCGTGCCCGCCCACGACCTCTACGTCGAGACCTGGCAGGCCCTCGTGGACGCGCAGAAGGCCGGCCTCGCGCGGTCGATCGGCGTGTCGAACTTCCAGCCCGCGCACCTGGAGCGCATCGTCGAGGCGACGGGCGTGACGCCCGTCGTCAACCAGATCGAGCTGCACCCGCAGCTGCAGCAGGCCGGGTTGCGCCGTGAGCACGCCGACCTGAGCATCGCGACCGAGGCGTGGAGCCCGCTCGGCAAGGGCCAGACCTTCGGGGATCCGGTCGTCGCCGAGATCGCCGAGCGCCACGGCCGGTCCCCGGCCCAGATCGTGCTGCGCTGGCACCTGCAGCTCGGGAACATCATCTTCCCGAAGTCGGTGACCCCCGAGCGCATCGAGGAGAACGTCGAGCTCTTCGACTTCCACCTCAGCGCGGACGAGATGGCCGCCTTCGACGCCTTGGAGACCGGTGAGCGCACCGGCCCGGACCCCGACACGTTCGTGCGCCCGTAGCACCTGCATCGTGTTGGGGCCGCGAGCCGCGGTCCCGACTACCCTTGCCGGTTGACATGAAGCGATACCACGTCACCACCTTCGGCTGCCAGATGAACGAGCACGACTCCGAGCGCATGCAGGGCATGCTGGAGTCGCTGGGCTACACCGCGGCCCCCGAGCAGGCCGACGCCGACGTCATCCTCTTCAACACCTGCTCGATCCGGGAGTCGGCGGACTCCCGGTTCGTGGCGCACCTCGGTCACGCCAAGCGCGTCAAGCGCGAGCGGCCGGGGACGATCATCGGCGTCGGAGGCTGCTGGGCGCAGTCGCTCAAGGACGAGGTTTTTGCGCAGTTCCCGTTCGTCGACGTCGCCTTCGGGCCCGGCCAGGTCCACAAGCTCGCCGAGTTCCTGACCAGCGACTCGCTGACCGCGCAGGGGTACTTCGCCTTCGAGGGCTTCGCCGGCGACCTGCCCGACAAGCGCACGCGCGCGCACCAGGGGTGGGTGCAGATCTCGGTCGGCTGCAACTGCAACTGCTCCTACTGCATCGGTCCGCAGACCCGTGGCCGTGAGGTGTCCCGGCCGTTCGACAGCGTCGTGGCGGAGTGCCGGCGCCTGGCCGCCGACGGCGTCCGCGAGGTCACGCTGCTGGGGCAGAACGTCAACGCCTACGGGCGGGACCTGCGGCCGGACCGCCGCTGTTTTGCGGACCTCCTGCACGCCGTCGACGCGGTGGAGGGCCTCGAGCGCGTCCGCTACACCTCGCCGCACCCCAAGGACATGAAGGAGGACGTGATCCACGCCCACGCCACGCTTGAGTCCGTGTGCGAGCACGTCCACCTGCCGCTGCAGTCGGGCTCCTCGCGCATCCTGAAGGCGATGCGCCGCACCTACGACCGCGAGCGCTACCTGGACCGTGTCGCGCTCATCCGCGAGCACGTCCCGGACTGCGCGATCACCACCGACGTCATCGTCGGGTTCCCGGGGGAGACCGAGGACGACTTCCAGCTCACCCTCGACGTCTGCGAGCAGGTCGGCTACGACAGCGCCTTCACCTTCCTGTTCTCTCCGCGCCGCGGCACCGAGGCGGCGCTGCTGACCGAGGGCCTCGTCGACCACGAGGTCAAGGTCGAGCGTATGCAGCGCCTCGTCGAGGTCGTCCAGCGCCGGGCCCACCAGCGTGCCCAGCGGTTCGTCGGCCGGACGGTCGAGGTCCTCGTGGAAGGCACCTCGCGGACCGACGCCGCGCGGTTGCGCGGCCGCACCCGGCATAACAAGACCGTCAACTTCGCGGGCGTCGGCGCCCCCGGCGAGCTCGTCATGGTCGACGTTGAGCGGGCCACGTCGCAGACGTTGGCCGGATCCGAGTCGCTGCTGGCGCGCGCCGGGGCCCGCTGACCGCGATCCGGCCACAGGCGGACCGGTCGATCGGCGCGCGGCCCGGGTGCAGGCCCCCGCTCGGAGCGATCGTCACCGCCGCCACCGCGGTCAAGGGGGTCCGGTAGACGCTCAGCGCTTGTCGGCCTGCCCGGCGGCCACGTCGGTGGACACCTTGTCGGCCCCGAGCCGCCGCGAGACCGTGGCACTGACCTGCGGCGCCAGCTGCGCGAACATCGCCCCGGCGCGCATGGCGACCGGGGCGACGTCGATCTCGGCACGGTCCTGCTCGATCGCCCGCCGGACCGCGGCGGCAACCTGCTGGGGCGTGCACGAGCCCACGCCCTTCGGCAGCGTGGCGCCGCTGTCGGCGAACATGCCCGCGTCGCGGACGAAGCCGGGGAAGACCGTCGACACGCCGACGCCGTCGGGCCCCAGGTCCGCCCGCAGGCCCTGGGCGAAGCCCCGCAACCCGAACTTGGAGGCGCTGTACACCGAGGTGCCGGGCGACCCGGTCTTCCCCGATAGCGAGGAGATGAAGACCAGGTGCCCGTGACCCCGGGCGGTCATCGCGGGTGCGTAGGCGTGGGCGAGGGCGATCGGCGCGCGCAGGTTGACCTGCAGCGCCCGGTCCACCTGCTCCGGCGTGAACGACAGCAGCGGACCCGACGCCGGGAGGGCGGCGTTGGCCACGACCGCGTCGACGCCGGGATGGGCGTCGGCGAGCCCGGCCACGGCGGCGGGGTCGGCGAGGTCGCACGCCACCGCGACGCCGCCGACCTCCGCGGCCAGCGGCTCCAGGATCTCCGCGCGGCGCCCGGTCAGCACGAGCTCGGCGCCGGCCGCGCGCAGGTCGCGGGCGATCGCGTGCCCGATGCCGCCCGTGGCGCCGGTGAGCAGGACGGTCCGGCCGGTGAGGTTCATGGGCGGGGATCATACGAGCGGCACCCCGCAGAGGCCGGGGACCGGCCGCCCCGCGGGGTGCGTGGGGTGGGGATACTCACCGGATGGGACTGAATCCGAACCTCGCCGGCGACCTCATCAAGCAACGGCTCGCCGAGATCCACCCCGCCGTCACCGCCTGACCCGGCCGCCCTCGCCCGTCCTGGCCCGCCGATGGAGCCCCTCGTCCTCGCCGTCTTCGGCCCCACCGGCGTGGGGAAGACCGCGGTCGCGCACGCGCTGGCCGACCGCCTGCGCGCCCGTGGACGGCGCCCCGTGGCCGTATCCGCGGACGCGCTGCAGGTGTACGCGGGCCTGCCGATCCTCACCGGCGCCGCCGACGCCACGGACCGCCGCCGCCTGGAGCACCGCCTTGTCGGGTTCGTCCCGGTCACCGAGACGTTCAGCGCCGGGGCCTACGCTCAGCGGGCGCACGCGGAGATCGACGGCCTGCTCGCCGAGGACGCGGTGCCGATCGTCGTCGGGGGCACGGGCCTGTACCTGCGTGCCGCCCTGGCCGATCTGGACCTCCGCCCGCCTGCGGATCCCGCGGTTCGCGCCCGCTGGACGTCCGTGCTGGAGGCCGACGGGCCCAAGGTCCTGCACGCCGAGCTCGCGCGGCGCGACGCCGGCCTCGCCGCCCGGGTCGCGCCCGCCGACGCGCACCGCCTCGTCCGCGCGCTGGAGCTGCTGGACGCCGGGCAGCGGCCGCCCGGCCCGCAGGATGCGCAGCTGTGGACGCGCGAGACCCGGCGTCCGACCCGCCTGATCGGCCTGACGATGGAGCGCCCCGCCCTGATGGCGGCGATCGACGCGCGGGTGGACGCCATGCTCGACGCGGGTGTGGAGGACGAGGTCCGCGCCGCCGATGCCGCCGGGGCGTCGGAGACCGCCCGCAAGGCGCTCGGCTTCACCGACCTGCTCAGCGGGGACGTGGCGGCGATGAAGACCCGCACCCGCCGCTACGCCAAGCGCCAGCTGACGTGGATGCGCAAGCTGCCCGGCGTCGAGCTCGTGGACGTCACCGGCCGTGACGCCGTCGACGTGGCAGCGCAGATCCTCCCGTGACCGGCCCGCGACGCCGGGCTGTGGCCACGTAGGCTCGTCGGCATGCGCTTCGAGAAGTGGCAGGCCCTCGGCAACGACTACGTCATCGTCGAGCGCGACGCGCTCCCGTTCGCACTGACCGCGGCCCGCGTGCAGCGGTTGTGCGACCGCCATATGGGGATCGGAGCCGACGGTGTCCTCGAGCTCGCGCCCCCCGACGCGCCCGGGTTCGTCGCGCGCCTGCGGATCTTCAACCCCGACGGCTCGGAGGCCGAGCTCTCGGGAAACGGGGCCCGGGAGGCGATCCTCTACCTGCGCCGGACGGGCTGGACGGACGCCGACCAGTTCTCGATCCAGACCGTCGCCGGGGAGATCCGCCCGACGATCACCTCGCCGACCACGTGCCGCGTGGATATGGGCCGGGCACGCCTGCGGTCCGACGACCACCCCGGCGGCGACCCGGAGGGCCACGGCACCGTGCAGGGCCTCAGCTTCCAGCACGTGCAGGTCGGCAACCCGCAGTGCGCGATCCACGTCCCCGACCGCGACGACCTGGAGGCACTGGACCTCCCGGCCATCGGGCCGGCGATCGAGCACGACCCGCAGTTCCCCAACCGCACGAACGTGTCGTTCTACTGCGAGACCGCACCGGGCGTGATCCGCGCCCGGATCTTCGAGCGCGGGGTGGGGGTGACGATGTCCTCTGGGACGGGGGCCACCGGGGCCGCGGTGGCCTACGTCCTGCGCGGCGGCGACTCTCCGGTCCGTGTGCTTCTGGACGGTGGCGAGCTGACCGTCGAGGTCGATGAGGCGCTGCACGTGGACCTCGCCGGCTGGGCGCAGCCCGTGTACGCCGGGGTCGTCGCCGTCGAGCTGCTCGACGCGCTGAAGGCCATGTAGCGTCCCGGCCATGAAGCGGATCGCAAGTGCAGCCGGCCTGGCCACCCTTGACGAGCGCTCCGGGCGGGTCCTGGACACCTGGTACCCCGAGCCGCAGCTCGGCGACGCCGACCCGCCAGCACTGGACGTCGAGGTCGTCTCGCCTGATCCGCTGCGCTGCACCCGCAGCGAGGCCGTCGTCACGCGCATCGACCTCGACCTCCCTCCGACGGACACCTCCGACGCCTACCTGCGCCTGCAACTGCTCAGCCATCGCCTCGTCCGCCCGCACGGTCTGAACCTCGACGGCCTGTTCGGGATCCTGCCCAACGTCGTGTGGACGGCCGTCGGCCCCGTCGACGTCGCCGCCCTGCCGCACGTCCGCCTGCGCGCCCGGGCGGCCGGGGTGCCGCTGCACGTCGCCGCGGTGGACAAGTTCCCGCGGATGGTCGATTACGTCGTCCCCGCCGGGGTGCGGATCGCCGACGCCTCGCGGGTGCGCCTGGGCGCCCACCTGGCCGAGGGCACGACCGTCATGCACGAGGGCTTTGTCAACTTCAACGCGGGGACGCTGGGCGCCTCGATGGTCGAGGGGCGCATCAGCGCCGGGGTCGTCGTGGGTGACGGCAGCGACATCGGCGGCTCGGCGTCGATCATGGGGACGCTGTCCGGCGGCGGCAGCGAGGTCATCTCGATCGGCGCCGGCTGCCTGCTGGGCGCGAACTCCGGCGTCGGCATCTCCCTGGGCGACAACTGCGTGGTGGAGGCCGGGCTCTACGTCACCGCCGGCGCCCCCGTCGGCCTGCCCGACCTCTCGGTCGTCAAGGCGCGCGAGCTGTCCGGCCGCGACGGCCTGCTGTTCCGGCGCAACGCGCGCACCGGCGCGGTGGAGGCCGTCCCGCGGGTCGGCACGTGGGGAGAGCTGAACGCCGCCCTGCACGCCAACGACTGAGTCGTGAGCGCTGGCCGCTACTGCGGCTCGGGGACGCTCCAGGCCCGCAGGCGCTCGGCGGCCCGCTCGCAGTCCGCGAGCGTGGGGACGAGGGCCACGCGTACGTAGCCCTCGCCCACGGGGCCGAAGTACGCGCCCGGGGCGACGACGACGCCCTCGTCCAGCAGCGCCAGGGCGAAGGCTTCGCTCGACGTCCAACCGCCGGGCAGGGCGAGCCACAGGAAGAACGTCGCGTCCCCGCCGGCGGATCGCAACCCGCAGTCCAGCAGGGCCGGCAGCAGCGCCTGGCGCTTGGCCCGGTAGACCTCGCGCACCGCGATGACGTGCTCCTCGTCCGACCAGGCGGCGACGGCGGCGCGCTGGATGAACTCCGGCGGGGCGACGCCGACGTTGGGGCGGTAGCGCTTCAGCGCGGCGATGAGCTCGGGGTCGCCGGCCGCGAACCCCGAGCGGTAGCCGGGCATCGACGAGCGCTTGGACAGCGTGTTGACCACGAGCACGTGCCCAGGTCGCCGGCCTGCAGGGCGCTGGCCGGCAGCTCGTCGGAGAACGACAGCTCGCTGTAGGCCTCGTCGCTGGCCAGGACGAACCCGCGCTCGCGGGCCAGCGCGGCGGTGCGGGCGTAGAACGCGGCGTCGGCGGTGGCCGCGGTCGGGTTGTTCGGGTAGTTGACCCACAGCAGCACGAGGTCGTCCGGCAGCGTTTCCAGCTCGGGCAGGAACGCCCGCTCGACGGTCAGCGGCAGCTCGTGGACGGTGCGCCCGGCGAACAGCGCGCCCCGCTCGGCCACGGGGTAGCCGGGCACGGTCACCGCGACCGACCCGGGCCCGAGGACCTGGGCGAGCGAGAAGATCAGCTCCTTGGCGCCAAGGGTGGGCACGATCTGCGTGGCCGGGTCGAGCGGGACGCCGAAGCGCCGGTCCGTCCAGGCGGCGATCGCGTCGCGCAGCTCTGGCAGGCCCTCGGCCAGCGGGTACGGCGACTGGGGGGTGATCGCCGCGGCGACGGCCTGGCGCAGGAAGGCCGGGGTGTCCTCGCGCGGCTCGCCGATCCCGAAGTCGACCACGTCGACGCCGCGAGCCTCCAGCGCCTTCCGGGCCTGGACGAGGCGCACGAACGGGTAGGTGGGCAGGCCGGTCAGGACGGGGTTCAGCGGGACGCTCACGCGCACAGGAACGCGTCGAGGACGCGCGCGCAGCGTACGAGGGCGTCCACCCGGATCTGCTCGTCGCGCTGGTGGGCGTGCCGCGGATGGCCCGGCCCGAAGTTCACGGCGCTGATCCCGGCCCGGGTGAACTCGGCGACCGGGGTCCACGCCTGCTTGGGGGCGACCGGCAGGTCCCCGGCGGCGATCAGACGCTGCACGAGCGGATCGGCCACGCAGACCCCTCCCGACGGGGCGTTGGAGGTGATGCTCAGCGTCTCGCGCTCGCCGCCGCACAGCGCGCGCAGCAACGCCTCGGCCTCCGCCGCCGTCGTGCCCGGCGCGTACCGCTGGTTGACGTGGGCGTGCACCACGGCGGGGATGACGTTCTCGGCGATCCCGCCGTGGATCTGCGTCACCGACACGACCTCGGTGAAGGTCAGGCCGTCGAACGTCCGCGCGACCGGCGGCGCGGCCTCGGTCAGCCGGGTGATGGCGCAGGCGGCGCGGACGACGGCGTTGTCGGCGTCCCAGGGCCGGGCGGAGTGTCCCGAGCGGCCGCCGAAGGTCCAGGTCGCGTTCACGTTGCCCAGGCAGCCGGCGTGGATCGCGTTGTCGGTGGGCTCCATCATGAGCACGAGGTCGGCGGCGCGCAGGCCGTCCTCCCGGGCCAGCAGCGGTGTGAGCGCGGATTCCGCGACGTGGAGCTCCTCGCGCCCGAACAGGCACAGGCCCAGCCGCGCGGTCAGCCTGTCCGCACCGCCCGGGGCCGCGGCGGCCAGCGCAAGCTCGACGGCGACGGCGACGGCGCCGAGCATGTCGGCGGTGCCCAGCCCGTGGACGACCTCGCCGTCCCGGTACCCCGGGCGGTTGCCCTGCGCCGGCACGGTGTCGACATGGCCGCCGAGCACGACGTGGGGCGCGCCGGCCTGGCCGATCGGGTCGATCACCACGCAGGTGTCGCCGGCATCCCGCGCCGGGACCCCGCCGGCCCGCAGCACACCGAGCACATGGTCGGCCAGCCGCTGCTCGTCCCGCGACTCGGAGGGGATGTCCACGAGCTCAAGCGTCCGCGCCGCCAGGCGGGCTCCGAGCTCGTCGTCGCTGAGGGACCGCAGCACGGTCCGGAGGCTATCCGTCCGCCGCCGATCGCCACCGAGACGACCACGCGTCTCGTATCGTTCGGCCCAGGCATGCGCTACTGCGGCATCGACGTCTCGGCCCGTGCGGGCAACCAGCAGCTCGTCACGCTGCACAAGCGCCGCGGCGCCGACGGCGAGCAGGAGCTCGTCGCCACCTTCTACGAGCCGGGCCCGATCCAGGCCGTCGCCCGGACGGTGCTCGGGTTCGGCGGCGAGGCGGTGGTGGCCGTCGACGCGCCGAGCGGTCCGCGGCTGGACCTGCTGGCCGCCGGACGCCCGCTGCGGGCGCAGCTCGGGCTCCCCGACGGCCGCTACGAGCGCCACCGCGTGTGCGACGCCATCCTCTTCCGCCGCTCGCTTCCGCTCTACCCGGTGCCCGCGGTCGGGCAGCAGCTGACCGCGTGGGAGCGCTGGATCGAGGTCGGGTTCGAGCTGTTCTCCGCGCTGCGCTCGCTGCCGCTCTACCGCCCCGACCACCCTGCGGATGTCCACATGGCCCCGGTCGGGGACGGCGCGATGCGCTTCGGCCGCCTCGTCGAGACCTACCCCGACGCGGTGTTCTGCGCGCTGCTCGGCCACCGTCCCTCGCCCAAGCGCACCCCCTGGGGCCTGCAGCAGCGCATCGCCGCGCTGAAGCTGCGGGGGGTCGTCGACGCCGACGGCGGCCTCTGGCACCGCACGCTGGACGAGTTGGACGCCTGCGCCGCCGCCTACGCGGCCTACACCCTGGCGGGTGGGCTGGGCTCGTGGGTCGGCGACCCGCGGGAGGGTGTGATCCTCCTGCCCGTCCCCGAGCTGGAGGAGAAGTACCTCAAGCTCCCGCCGCCCGGGCGCCACGCCCTGGTCTGAGCGCACGGCACGGCCTCACGATCGGTCGACCGCTGATCGTGTGCAGTCCTGGGCGGACAAGATGAGCGTTCGGCCCGGCGCGGCGGCTGGCGGCGTCCGTTGATGCTACGAACATGGCTTCTGACGCTATGATCCTGGCGTGACCGGCGAGGACCGCATCCGCACCGCCCGACGCGCGGCCGACCTGAGCCAGCAGCAGCTCGCCGACCGCAGCGGCCTGAGCCGGCAGGCCATCGGCGCGATCGAGGCCGGGCGCCACCGACCGGGGATCGACGCCGCCCTGGCCCTGGCCGCCGCCCTCGGGACCAGCGTGGACGCGCTGTTCGCGGCCGCGCCGACGCGCTCCCTCGGCGTCCTCGGCGACGATCAGCCTGCCGACGGCACGCCCGTCCTCGTGCGCAGCGTGGGGGCACGGACCGTCCACGCCCCGGCCGCGTGCGCAGCGGCGGGCCAGGAGGCCTGGCCGCTGGCCGACGGGGTCTGGATGGGCGGGACCTTCGACGCCGTCGACGACCACGACCCCCAGGGCTTTGTGGTGGTCGGGTGCGACCCGGCGCTGGGTGTGGCGGCCGCACAGCTGCCCCCCGCAGGACCGCGGCGCCTCACCGCCATCACCGGCAGCACCGCGGTGGCCCTGGAGGCACTGGCCGGCGGACGCGCCCACGGGGCGCTCGTCCACGGGCCCGCCGGCGCGCTGCCCGACGCACCGTCCGGCACGCTGCGTGTGCACCTGGCCCGCTGGCGCGTGGGCCTGGCCACCCGGGCCGCTCGTCCTGCCGGCCTGGCCGCGCTGACCGGAGCGCCTACGGCGGTGGTGCAGCGGGAGGTCGGCGCCTCCAGCCAGCAGGCGCTGTTGCGCGCCGTGCGCGCCGCCGGGGCGCCGCCGCCCACCGGACCCGTCGCCGGTGGCCACCTCGCGGTCGCCCGCCGGGTCGCCGAAGGCGCCCACGCCGGGGTCACCTTCGAGCCCGCCGCCGCCCACCGCCGGCTGGGCTTCCTCGCCCTGGAGGAGCACGTCGTCGAGCTGTGGATCGCGCACGAGCATCGGGCGCACCCCGGCGTCGGCGCGCTCGGCCACGTCCTGATCTCGTCCACGTTCGCCCGCCGACTGGCCGCCATCGGTGGCTACGACCTCGCCGGCTGCGGACGCACCCTCGAGGAGACCGCGTGTTGATCAGACGTCGACCCCGGACCCTCCTCACTGTGCTCGCCCTCGCCGTGGCGGCCGGCGGCTGCAGCGACGACAAGACCGCGGATGCCGGCGGCGGCGGGGAGCTCGTGGTGTCGGCGGCGACCTCGCTCACGAACGCGTTCACGGCCTACGGCAAGTCCTTCGACGCGGCCACGGCACGCTACTCCTTCGCCGGCTCGGACATGCTCGCCGCCCAGATCCGCCAGGGCGTCCGGCCTGACGTGTTCGCGTCGGCGAACACGACCCTCCCGGACCAGCTCTTCGCGGACGGCCTGGTGCAGCGGCCCACGGTCTTCGCCGCCAACCGCCTCGTCCTCGCGGTGCCGGCGAAGGCCGTCAAGGTCCGCTCGCTCAGCGACCTGACAAAGGCCGGGGTGAAGATCGCGGCGGGCTCGCCGAGCGTCCCGGTGGGCAGCTACACCCGCAAGGTCGTCGCCAAGCTCGGAGCCGGCCAGAGCCGGACGATCCTGGCCAACATCCGCTCCAGCGAGCCCGACGTCGGCGGCGTGGTGGGCAAGCTCACCCAGGGCGCCGTGGACGCCGGTTTCGTCTACATCACCGACGTGACCGCGACGAAGGGCAAGCTCAGAGCGATCGCGCTGCCCGCGCGGCTGCAGCCGCGGGTGGCCTACAGCGTGGCGATCGTCAAGGGCGCCGATCACGTCGCGGCCGCCCGCGCGTTCGTGGCGGGCCTCACGGCCGGCCGCGGTCGGCGGGCGCTCGCCGCCGCCGGCTTCGAGCCTCCGCCGTCGTGAGGAGGCGTCGGCCCACCGCCTTCGGCGTCCTGCTGACGCTCGCCCTCGCCCTCACGCTCGGTTTCCTGACCCTGCCCGTGGTGGCGATCTTCGCCGACACCAGCCCCCGCCGCCTGGTCGACAGCCTCGGCGACGACTCGGCGCAGGAGGCGCTGTGGCTGAGCCTGCAGACCACGGTCACCGCGCTCGCCGTCATCGTCCTCGTCGGCACCCCGGCCGCCTACGCGCTGGCGACCCGGACGTTCCCAGGACGGACGCTGGCCATCACCGTGATCGAGCTGCCGCTCGTGCTCCCACCGGCGGTCGCGGGCATCGGCCTGCTGGCCGCCCTGGGGCCGCAGGGCATCCTCGGCCCGGCGCTGCAGGACACCGGCCTGGTCCTCGTCCTCCAGACCGCCGGGGTCGTCGTCGCGCTGGTGTTCGTGGCCGCGCCGTTCTACATCCGCCAGGCCCAGGCGTCGTTCGCGGCCGTGGACCCCGACTGGCTGCACGCGTCGCGCACGCTCGGGGCCGGTCCCGCGCGGACCTTCCTGCGCGTCGCCGTGCCCGCCGCCCGCCCGGGCCTCCTGGCCGGCCTGGCCCTGGCCTGGGGACGGGCGCTGGGCGAGTTCGGGGCCACCCTCATGTTCGCCGGGTCCTTCCGCGGCATCACCCAGACCGCTCCGCTGGCCATCTACGACCGCTTCGCCACCGACTTCACCGGGGCGCTCGCCCTCTCCGCGGTCCTCGTGGGCGCGTCGGGAACCCTGCTGCTGACGGTCAAGCTGGCCAGTGGGCCGGGAGCCTTCGGTGCTGCACGTTGACGTCGCGACCGACCTGGGCGCGTGTGCCCTGGATGTCAGCCTCGACGTGGCCGCCGGCTCCTGCCTGGCGCTCGCCGGCCCGTCGGGGGCGGGCAAGAGCTCGATCCTGCGCATCGTCGCCGGGGTCGTGCGGCCCGACCACGGTCGCGTCGTGTGCGGGGGGCGGACCTGGCTTGATCGCAGCAAGGGCGTGGAGCTGACGCCCGAGGCCCGCGGGTGCGCGTACGTCTTCCAGGACTACGCGCTGTTCGGGCACCTGACCGCGTGGCAGAACGTCGCCTACCCGCTGCGGCGCCTGCGGCGCGCCGAGCGCCGCCGCCGCGCGGAGGAGCTGCTGGACCGCTTCGGTCTTCTCGCGCAGGCCGACGCGCGGCCGCGGACGCTGTCCGGCGGCGAGCGCCAGCGCGTCGCCCTCGCCCGAGCCCTGGCCCGCGACCCGGCCGTCCTGCTCCTCGACGAGCCGCTGTCGGCCCTGGACAGCCGCAGCCGCGCGACGGCGGGCCGCGAGCTCACGCAGACCCTGGGCGCGATCGCGGTGCCCACGATCCTCGTCACGCACGACTTCACCGAGGCGGCCCTGTTCGGGGACGAGGTCGGCGTCCTGGACTCAGGGCGGCTCGTGCAGCGCGGAACCCCCGGCGACCTGGCGGCCCGGCCGGCCAGCGCGTTCGTGGCCGACTTCACCGGCGCCGTCGTGCTCTGTGGGACCGCGGAACCCGGACCGGACGGCCTCACCCGCGTCGTCCTGGACGGCGGCGGGACCGTCGTCAGCACCGACGTCGCCGACGGCCCGGTGGCCGCCACGCTGTTCCCGTGGGAGATCTCGCTGCACCCGGCGGTAGGCGGTCCGGCCGGCCTGACGTCCGGCTCGGCCCAGAACCGCCTGGACGTGACGGTCAGCTCGGTCACCCCGCTGGGCAACCGCGTCCGCGTCGGCCTGCAGGGCGGGCAGCCGCTGGCGGCCGAGGTCACCCTGGCCGCCTCCGGCGCGCTGGACCTCGTCCCGGGACTCGTGGTCACGGCGTCGTTCAAGGCCGCCGCCACGCGGCTGGTGGCCCGCTGACCATCCGGGCGTGGCGGCCGGGGGAGGGCCTAGACTGGGACGCGTGCCCAACCGCAGCCGCCACGGGCGGATCGAGCCGACGAGGACCAACGGGACGGGCCCGGCCGGCCACACGGCACGGGCCAAGCAGCGTGCCTTCTGCATCGGGGTGCTGGAAGAGGGGGAGGACCTCTCCGAGCTGCGTGAGCTGCTGCGCACCGCCGGCGTGGCCGTCGTCGGCCAGGAGGTCCAGCACCGCGAGCAGGTCCACCCCAATACCTACGTCGGACCGGGCAAGCTCGAGGAGGTCAAGGCGCTCGCGCACGCCGCCGACGCCAACGTCGTCGCCTGCGACGACGAGCTGACCCCGCGCCAGGAGCGCAACATGGAGGCCGCGCTCGGCATGCCCGTGGTGGACCGGACGGCCACCATCCTGGACATCTTCGCCGGACACGCCCACAGCGCGGAGGGCAAGCTCCAGGTCGAGCTCGCGCAGCTGCAGTACAACCTCGCGCGGATGCGCGGCCTGTGGACGCACCTGGAGCGTCTGGGCGGCGGGATCGGCACGCGGGGCCCCGGCGAGTCCCAGATCGAGACCGACCGGCGCCTGGCCCGCGACCGTATCAGCGCGCTGAAGCGCCGGCTCGTCGAGGTCCAGGGCACCCGGGCGACCATGCGCGCCGAGCGTGAGCGCGCGCACCTGCCGCAGATCGCGCTCGCCGGGTACACCAACGCCGGCAAGTCCACGCTGCTCAACCGACTGACGGGTGCCGAGGTCGGGGTGCGCGACCGGCTCTTCCACACCCTGGACCCGACCACGCGGACGTGGCGGCTGCACGGGCGCACGTATCTGATGACCGACACCGTCGGGTTCATCCGCAAGCTGCCCCACCAGCTCGTACAGGCCTTCGGGGCGACCCTCGAGGAGACGCGGCGGGCGGACCTCGTCCTCCATGTCGTGGACGCGTCCGGCGAGGAGGACGAGCGCGCGGGCATGATGCGCGCCGTCGACGAGGTGCTCGAGGAGATCGGCGCCGGCGACCGGCCCCGCCTGCTCGTCCTGAACAAGATCGACGGGCTCGAGCCCGACGGCCGGGCGATCCTCGCCCGGCGCTTTCCCGACGCCGTGCTCGTGAGCGCGGCAACGGGGGAGGGGATCGACGCGTTCGGCGAGCGCATCGCCGAGGAGTTCGAGCGCCGGCTGCAGGACGTCGAACTGCTGCTGCCCTACGCGGACGGCGCGCGCCTGGCCGAGCTGCACGACCTCGCCGGCGACCTGCAGCGCGAGGACACCCCCGACGGGGTTCGCGTCCGCGTGCGCCTGGCCGCCACGGTGGCCGAGCGCTTTGACCGCTTCCGCGTCGGCGGTGCGGCCGCCGGCGGGGGCGTGCCGCTGCCGCGGTGAGCGTCCTGCGCGTGCGGTGCCTGGACGCCCGCGCGGTCGTCCCGGCCCGTGCCCATCCGGATGACGCCGGGCTGGACCTCTGCGCGCTGGACGGCGGAGCGCTCGCCCCCGGGGAGCGGGCCAGCGTGCGCACCGGCCTGGCCGTCGCCCTGCCCCCCGGGCACGCCGGCCTCGTGCTGCCGCGCAGCGGGCTGGCCGCCCGCCACGGCATCACGCTCGTCAACGCACCGGGGCTGATCGACGAGGGGTACCGCGGCGAGCTGCGCATCCTGCTGCTGAACACGGATCCCGGAACGTCGTTCACCTGGGAGGCCGGCGACCGTATTGCGCAGCTCGTCATCGTCGCCGTCGCCCCTGCCGCTCCCGTGGAAGTGGACGCCCTCGACGACACGGGGCGGGGCACCGGCGGCTTCGGGTCGACCGGTTCCTGACCTGCCAAGGACGGCCGTAACGGCATCACCGACAGGCCCCGGCGGCCGTTCGTTCAGTCCGCTCGAGCACAGCGCTAGCAACATGTCATGTGTTCGCACTAGACATGGCGCGCGCGGCGCACTAGGTTCGTTTTGCATCGAGCAGCAGAGGAGGCTGGTCGAGCGGTGAGGAGAGAGAACCAGGGACGGCGCAAGACGCATCGCGCGGACCATCGCGCGGCGCTTTAGCTGGAGGTGTGCTGTGGTTGCAGGGGATGCAGGGTCGACGAGTGGAGGGTCACGATGGCCGAGTTGAAGCTGCGGACACCGCGGTCCCGCGCCGACGGCAGCGGGATTGCCAACGGGAGCGCAAGGTCGCCGCGAGGTCGGGGGGCGGTCCTGGCCACCAACCTGGCGATCAGCGTCGTGCTGGTGGTCGCGGTGGTGCTCGCGGCAATCCTGCTTGCACGCACCGTGAGCGTGGCCAACCGCATCGACAAGAAGGCGCAGACGATCGCCTCCAGCGGCCGCGGCATCAACCTGTCGACCGACTCGATCGTGCAGCTCACCCGCACGAACACGCTCGCGAAATCCATCCTGAAGTCGGCGCAGCCGCTCGACGGCCAGCTGACGAGCGTCGTCACTCGCGCCCAGTCGATCCGCGGGGTCGCCGGGACCATCGACAGCAAAGCCGGCACGATCAACTCCACCGCGCGGACCATCAACTCAAGCGCCCGGACGATCAACGGCAGCGCAACGAGCATCAACGGCAGCGCCCGCAGCATCAACGGCAGCGCCGGCGCGATCAACGCGACCGCCCGGTCGATCGCCGGTACGGCGCGGGCGATCGGCTCGACCGCCGGGAGCATCAACGGGTCCGCCCGCGGGATCAACACCAGCGCCGGCGCGATCCTCGCCGTCGCCAAGCTCATCGACCGCGACGCCAAGAACATCAACAAGGGCCTCGATTCGACGATCGGCATCGCCAAGTCGATCAAGGTCGACACGGGGAACATCCTGAACCAGGCCAAGGCCGCCCAGGACACCGCGGCGTGCATCAACCGCAAGCTGCCCGGAGGCGGAGGCGACACCTCCGCCTGCAAGGGAACCAAGTGAGGAGCCGGTCATGCCGCGCGTAGAATCAGACCTCAGATGGACATGGATCTTCGCCACGGTGGGACTGCTGGTGGTGGTCGTCGTCATCGGCTTTCTCACCGGCATCGTCAACGCGCTTGACTCGATCGACCGCGGCCTGAAGGAGGCCTCAACCGCGGTGGTCGACATCGACGGCAACGCCAAACCGCTGCCCGGCCAGATCGAGGACATCAACGCGAACCTGCGCAAGATCGACGGGTCGCTGAAGCCGATCTCCGGCCAGGCCGGGGACATCCTCAGCTCGCTGACCTCGATCGACGGCTCCCTGAACCGGATCGACGGGTCGCTGGCCAGCACGTCGAGCTCGCTCTCGAACACGTCGTCGTCGCTGGTCAGCACCTCGGGCACGCTGCAATCGGTCGCCGGGGCGGTCTCCAGCATCTCCGGGTCGCTGGCCAACACCTCCGGATCGCTGCGCGGCACCTCCGCGTCGCTGCGCAACACCTCGAGCTCCCTGCGCAGCACCTCGGGCGTGCTCGTCAACGTGCGCGGTCTGGTCGGCTCGATCAACAGCCGGCTGCGGTTGGCCGAGACGACCGAGAGCCGGGGCACGAAGGCAATCCCGATCAACGTCGGGCGGGCCAACCAGGTGCTGACCCCGATCAACACCGACGCCAAAGCGATCAACAGCGGGCTGGGCTCGGTCAACACCCACCTGACGAGCATCTGCCAGTCGCGCGTGCTCAAGGTCCCGCTGCCCGGCCTCGTGTCCCCCCAGGCGGAGTGCTGAGGCGCCGATGCGTGGCATCCTGACCGGACGGCGAGGGCTCGCTCCGATCGCGCTGGTGATCATCATCGCGTGGGCGCTGGCCGCCGTCCTCATGCTCACCGGGACGATCATCGCCGCCAACCGCATCGACGACGATGTGGCCATCATCACCCCCGAGGTCAACGACATCGGCACCGACACCAAGGCGATCGCGCTGGCGAGTCAGACCGCGCAGATCTCCGGCCGTATCGCCGACGTCGCGCAGCCGCTGACCGGTGAGCTCGCCGACACGCTGACCGCCGCGCGCGGCATCGACAAGACCGCCAAATCAATCATCACCCGGGCCGGCGCGATCAACACCACCGTGAAGGCGATCAACTCAAACGCCCGCGCGATCAACGGCAACGTCAGCTCGATCGGCGCCAACGCCAGCGCGATCAACGCCAACGCCCTGGCGATCAACGCCAGCGCCCGGTCGATCCGCGCCAGCGCCCAGTCGATCAACGGCAACGCGAAGACGATCAACTCAAGCGTCGTCCGCATCCGCACCAACGGCAGCGGGATCCTCTCCAACGTCCGCTCGATCGACACGCGCGTCGCGGGCATCAACAAGCGGGCCGTCGCCGTGCGCACCGTCGCGCGGCCGCTCGGCCTGGACCTGAACAGCACCCTCGGTCTGCTGCCGTCCATCAACAGCGCGGCCAACGGCATCGACTGCAGCAACCTCATCAACTCCGCCGGACGCACGTCAGGATGTCAGCGATGATCGTCGCCTCGACGAACACGGGCTGGTACACCGGGCTGATCGCCGGCTTCGCCGCCGTCGTGGTCGTCGTCATCATCGTCGGCATCGTCCTCACGCTGGCCTCACGCATCGCCGACTCCGCACGAGCGGCGAGCATCGCCCTGCCGGTCGTACGTGACCAGACCGATGCCCTGCAGGGCGTCGACGGCGTCAACGCCTCCGCCATCTCAATCCTGCGATCAGCCCGCGCGGCGCGCAAGGCACTGACCGGATCATGAGCTTCCTGGCCGCCACCACCCCCGACTCGCACACGTTCTGGAACGTCGCGCTCGGCTTGGGTGCCGTCGTGCTCGCCGTTGTCGTGGTGCTCATGGTCTTCCTCCTGAGCTTCCTCAAGGACATCGCCACGAGCGTCCGCAGCCTGCTGGAGGTCGGCGGCGAGGTCGCCGAGAACACCGGCGAGATCATCGGCCTCGCCGACACCGGCCCGGTCCTGGAGATGATCAAGGAGGAAGCGCTGATCCACGACGGCTACCTGGAGTCCCAACTCCGATGAGCACCGACACGTACACCATCCTCAGCGTCGTCGAGGCAGCGCTGCTCGTGGCGATCCTCGCCGTTGCGCTCATCCGGATCCGCCAGCGGCTGGAAGCGATCGCCGCGGCCCTCGGCACCCTCGGCGGCGCCTTGGCCGGCATCGAGAAGGACCTCCTGCTCATCCGCGTCGCCGTGCCACCCATCAACAAGCCGCTGGAGGCGATCGTCGGGGCGCTGCCCGGGATCGCCGAGAAGGCGGAGACCGTCGCACGAGGATAGACATGACCCTGTGGTGGATCGGAAACCTCGTCCTGCTTGTCGTCGTCGCCCCCGTGGTGGTGTTCCTGCTGCGTGGCGTGCTGCTGGCCGCACATTCGGTCCGCAAGGCCCTTGACGACATCGGCGGCGTCGGGACGGCAATGGTCTCGGACCTGGCGCCCGTGCCCGAGCTGCTGAAGACCAAGCAGTACGTCGGCCAGACCAAGGACGGGCTGGCCCGGTACGGCGGCGCCCTCGACAAGATCCTCTGAAGCCATGCCCGCCGCCGCGATCGCCACCATCATCCTCGCCGTGGTCGTGGTGCTCGTGCTCGCCATCGCCCTCCTGGCGATCGCCCGGGTGCTCGTCGACGTCAACAAGCAGCTTGGCGCCGTGATCGGGGCGGTCGGGGAGATCACCGCGCGCACGGAACCGGTCAACGACGTGGTGGGATCGATCGACACCGATCTCGGGACCGCCCGCGACGTGCTCACGTCGCTGCTGGAGAGCAAGGTCGGCGCCGACGGCGCCGCCGAGCTGATCGCGTCGGTCGACCCGCTCGCTGCGGCGCAGGCCGAGGCGGACCACACGATCCGCTATTCCCGTCAGGAGGAGCCGCCTCCGCCTCCCGCTTCCGCGGGCGCTCGCGCGTCGCTGCTGCCCGTCGAGCCGCCCACCGAGGCGGAGCCGACGGGGCCGGCGCCCGCCGAGCCGGTCTTCGACGACCCTGAGCCCCCCACGAGATCGTCGTTCTCCGGCGGCGGCGGGATCCGCTTCGGTGCCGACGAGTGGCCCGAGTCGGAGTTCGCCACGCCCACACCGCCGGAGCCTGAGGTTCAAGCACCGGCAGATCCCGAAGCGCAGGCACCGCCGGAGCCTGAGCCTGAGGCCGAGCTACCGCAGGCGCCCGCGGTCGAAGGGCAGCCGGAACCGGAGGGCGACCCCCGCCGTTTCTCCGGCGGCGGCCCCATCCGGTTCGGAGACGACGCCGGGTCGTGACGCGCCAGCGGCTGGTGCTCACAGCCCTGGCCGCCGTGTTGGTGTTCGTCGTCGCGATCGTGCTGGGGCGCAGCGTCGTCTCCTCACCGTCCAGGACGCCGACGGACGCGAGCGTCCCCACAGACTCCACTGCGGTGGCGCCGGCCGCTCCGGTGGTGCCGGACGGCTTTGTCACCTTCAATGACGTTCGCAACGGCTTCTCGATCGCCTACCCGGGCACCTGGGCCCGCCTGCAGCCCAAGGACGACGCCGTCCGCCTGCTCGTCGCCCAGGGCACGCGCCGGTCGCTGCTCATCCGCGCCGAACGCTCACCCGTGGACCAGACCGTGACGACGCAGACGCTGGGCATCGTCCGCGGACTCACCGACCGCCTCGTACAGGCCGACCAGCGCGTCAAGGTCCTCGGTGAGCCCGAGCCGATCACCCTGGACGGCGTGCCCGGCTACCGCTACCGCTACACCTTCGCCTCCGGCCCGAACGGCAAGCGTGGGGCCCACGTGCACTACTTCCTGTTCCGCAGTGACCGGCGCCTGATCACGATGGTCTTCCAGGTGCCGTCCGCGGCCGCGCTGCGCCGCGACTCAGGCCTGCTGGACCGCATCGCGGGAACGTTCCATACGGGCGCTCACTAGCGTCGACGCGATCCCGATGCCGAGTATCGTGAGGGCGGATACGACGTGCAGGAAGTTGTCCACAGCGTACGTGCCGTTCATGGAGATGATCTGCAGCTTGTTGTCAAAGCCCAGGAAGGCGGCGACCACGTAGAAGAGCCCGAGGCCGATCAGGGCGCCCTCGGCCGCGGCGCGGTCCAGTCGCGCGGCGAGAACCAGGAGCCCACCGACCCCGAGGTGGACGACGTTGTGAAGCCCGTTCAGCTCGAAGCCGAGCAGGCTGGCGTTCCCGTCCGCCACGAACCCGCCGAACCCCGTCACGAAGAACCCGATGACCCCGGCCGCGAGGTACCCCACGCCGAACAGCAGGGCGCCCACCTGGCCGATGCTGTTCCGTGGTCCGGTCAGGCCGGGTCCGCGCATGATCTCTCCTGTCGCTCGATGGCTCCTGCCGGCCCAACATACGCTCCTGCGTGACCGGCGTCCAGCATCTCTGGTGCCGTCCCACTAGATGCTCAGAACATATATTGCAGACACAGACACTTGTCGCGTAGGGTTTCGACCTCCAGACCACAGCACAGGGGATCGAGGATCGTATGAGCGGACGGGTGTTCAGAATGACGCTGGCGGTGGCCGGCGCATTGGCCATGATCGGCACGGCGGAGGCGTCGGCCCTGCCGAGCGTCCACCGTCCGCTGTATCAGCCCAAGGCGCTGTCCGCACCCGAGCCGCAGCCGCAGTACGGCAAGGGCGGTCCGAACAATCCCGATCCGCTGGCCAACGGCTTCGGCGAGCGCATCCGCACGGTCGGCGACATCGACGGCGACGGCGCGAGCGACCTGCTCATCTCCCAGGTGAACTTCGCCCAGGACGGTCTGGACGGCGTGGGACGCCAGTGGATCTTCAGCGGCCGCACCCTGCGCCTGCTGCGCACCGTCTCCGCCCCGGTGCCTCAGAAGGGCTCGAAGTTCGGTTTCTGGAGCGCCGCGCTCGGGGACGTCAACGGCGACAAGGTCCCTGACTTCGTCACCTCCTCCGACGGCCAGACCGTCGGGCCCAACCAGACCACCGGGCAGGTCTACGTCATCAGCGGCCGCGACGCGCGCCCGCTGTACACCGTGGACAACCCCGATCCCCAGCCCAAGGCCGACTTCGGCGGCAACGTCATCGCCCCCGGCGACCTGGACGGCGACGGCATCAAGGACTTCGTCGTGACCGCCTCGCGCGTGGCCAACGGGGCCGGGCGCGCGTACGCGTTCAGCGGCAAGGACGGCCATCTGCTCTACCGCGTCGACAACCCCGACGCGCAGGCGAGCTCCTTCGGCTTCGGCGGCGCCGAGCTCGGCGACGTCGACAACGACGGCGTGGCCGACTACCAGATCGGCGCGCCGTTCTACAACGTCGGCCCGGTCACCAAGGTCGGGCGGGCCTACGTCTTCAGCGGCAAGACGGGGGCCAAGCTCTACACGCTGGACAGCCCCGATCGCGAGGGCGGCGCGCGCTTCGGGCAGGCCGACGCCGACGGCGCCGCCATCGGCGACATCACCGGCGACGGCGTGGCCGACATCTACGTCGACGGCTTCCTGTCGACCCCCGGCCCGAACCTCGACGCCGGCGGCCGGGCGTTCCTGTTCAGCGGCAAGACGGGCCGGTTCTTCGCCCGCGTGGACGACCCCATGCCGGTGTCCGGCGGCCAGTTCGCCTCAAGCGACGCTCCCGCCGGCGATCTGGACAACGACGGCCGCCCCGACGTCCTCGTCGGCGCGACGCCCCACCATGCGGTCGGCGGTGACAACGCGAACACCGGCAGCGCGGTGGTCCTCGGCGGCCGTGACCTCAAGCAGGTGCTCGTCCGCTTCAAGAACCCGCGCAACCAGCAGAACGCGATCTTCGGCAACTCCGTCGCCTCCCCCGGGGACGTCAACGGCGACGGCCACCCCGACTACTTCGTCGGCGCGCGCAGCATGGACGTCAACGGGCAGCCGAACGTCGGCGAGGTCTGGGCGTACATGTCCAAGGACGTCACCCGTCCGCGGCGTCCGACGATCAGCGGGCCACGGCGCACGTCGGACACCTCGCCGACGTTCCGCGCGACCTCCAGCGACTTCGACAACGCCGACGACGAGCTGCTGTACTACTGCGCGTTTGACAGCCATCGCCTGCAGCGCTGCTCCTCGCGCTTCACGCAGCGCCTGAAGCCCGGTCGGCACCTGGTGCGCGTCCAGGTTCGCGACCCGGCCGGCAACCGCAGCACGATCAGCCGGCGGCACGTCACGATCACGTCCTGAGCGCGGCACTCATATCACAGCACGCGCCGGGTCTCAGGGAACAGGCACGCGGCGAGGTGGTCGCCGTCGACCGGTGCCAGGGACGGCTCACGCTCGCGGCAGACATCGCGCGCGGCAAAGCAGCGCGGATGAAAGCGACAGCCCGCTGGGATGGTGGCCGCACCGGGCGGCTCGCCGTCCAGCGGCAGGCGGGTGCGCGTGCGCTCGCGCTGGGGATCGGGCAGCGGCGCCGCCGACATCAGCGCCTGGGTGTAGGGGTGCTGGGGCGCGGCGAACAGGCGCGGGCCGTCGGCCTCCTCGACGATCCGTCCGAGGTACATGACCGCGACCCGGTGGCAGGCGTGGCGCACGAGCGCCAGGTCGTGGGCGATCAGCAGGTACGCCAGGCCGAGCTCTGACTGCAGATCGGCGAGCAGGTTGAGGATCTGGCCGCGGATAGACACATCCAGGGAGGAGACCGGCTCGTCGAGGATCAGCAGTCTTGGACGCGTGGCGATCGCGCGGGCGATCGCCACGCGCTGGCGCTGCCCGCCGCTGAGCGCATGCGGGTAGCGGCGGGCGTGGTCGTCCTCGAGCCCGACGAGCGCAAGCAGCTCAGCGACGCGCCGGCG
>JBBSUL010000041.1:0-23293 GCA_038234375.1 Solirubrobacterales bacterium
CCGGTCACCGGTCGCGCAGTGCGTCGATGAGGTCGTCCTTGTTCATGTCCGAGCGCCCGTCGATCCCGAGATCGGCGGCACGCTCGCGCAGGTCGTCGACCGTCCAGTCTTCGTAGCGCTGGGCGCGTCCGCCCTTTTCTGAGGGGTGTTGACCGTCCGCTTTGGCGTTGGCGATCCGCGCCGCCTTCTCCTTGCTGGCGCCGTCGTCGCGCAGCGCCTCGTAGGTCTCGTCGTCCTTGACCGACGGGCCTGGCTTGTCCTGGGGCATGTCGCTCCTCTCACTGGATGGTTGGAATCGACGGGGCGTACCCGGTCACGCACGCTGCGACGCCTCGTGCCCGTCGGGCTGCACATGATTAGCGCGGCGTGCCGCCGGGCAGCCGGGTGCCATGTCCTCCACCGACACGTCCCGTCCGCTCGCCGTCGTCACCGGTGCCTCCAGCGGCATCGGCCTCGAGCTCGCCCGCCAGTTCGCGCAGCACGGCTACGACCTCATGGTCGTGGCCGAAGACGTGTCCATCGACGGGGCCGCCTCGCAGATCGCCGGAGACGGCGCGTCAGTGCAGCCGCTGCGCATCGACCTGACCGCCGACGGCGGCGTGGACGAGCTGTGGACGTGCATCCAGGGGGACGGCCGGCCGGTCGCCGCGCTGGCGCTGAACGCCGGCATCGGGGCCGGGGGCGCCTTTGCGGCCACCGACACCGACGTGACCCCGCTGGAGCAGGAGCTCCAGATCGTCGACCTGAACGTGCGCTCCACCGTCCACCTGGCCAAGCACGTCATCGGCGACATGGTCGCCCGCGGCGAGGGCCGCGTCCTGTTCACGTCGTCGATCGCCTCGACGATGCCCGGCACGTACCAGGCCGTCTACAACGCCTCCAAGTCGTTCGTGCAGTCCTTCGCTCTGGCACTGCGTGAGGAGCTCAAGGACACCGGCGTCACCGTCACCTCGCTGATGCCGGGCCCGGTGGACACCGAGTTCTTCGAGCGCGCGGACATGCTCGACACCAAGGTCGGCGCCGGCGACAAGGACGATCCCGCCGACGTGGCCCGCCTGGGCTTCGAGGCGCTCATGGACGGCGACGAGCGCGTGATCGCCGCCTCGCTGTCCAGCAAGGTCCAGGGCAAGGTCGGCCGCGTGCTGCCCGACAGCGTCAAGGCCGCGATGCACGCGGACATGGCCGAGCCCGGCTCCGCCGACGACTGACCGCCGGGCCACCCACACCTCTCAACCGGAAAGCACCACACCCATGAAGGCACTGACCTGGCACGGCAAGCGCGACGTCCGCGTGGACACCGTCCCCGACCCGACCATCGAGCAGCCCACCGACGCGATCATCCGCGTGACCTCGTCGGGGCTGTGCGGCTCGGACCTGCACCTGTACGAGGTGCTCGGCCCGTTCCTGGCCGAGGGCGACATCCTCGGGCACGAGCCGATGGGCGTCGTGGAGGCCGTCGGACCGGAGGTCTCGAACCTCACCGTCGGCGACCGCGTGGTCATCCCCTTCAACATCGCCTGCGGGCACTGCTTCATGTGCGACCGCGGCCTGCAGACCCAGTGCGAGACCACCCAGAACCACGAGCAGGGCATGGGCGCGTCGCTGTTCGGCTACACGAAACTGTACGGCCAGGTCGCTGGCGGGCAGGCCGAGCTGCTGCGCGTGCCCCAGGCCCAGTACGGGCCGATCAAGGTGCCCGACGGCCCGGCCGACGACCGCTTCCTGTACCTGTCCGACGTTCTGCCCACCGCCTGGCAGGCGGTCCAGTACGCGGAGATCCGCCAGGGCGGCAGCCTCGTCGTCATCGGCCTGGGGCCGATCGGCGAGATGGCCTGCCGCATCGCCCAGCACCATGACGTCGACCAGGTGATCGGCCTGGACCTCGTGCCCGAGCGCCTGGCGCGCGCCGCCTCGCACGGCGTGCAGACCCTCGACGTGACCAGCGTCGACGACGTCGCCGAGGCCGTCCGCGAGATGACCGGCGGGCGTGGCCCGGACTCGGTCATCGACGCGGTCGGCATGGAGGCGCACGGCTCTCCAATCGGCAAGCTCGCCCACTCCCTGGCCGGGCTGCTGCCCGACGCGGCCGCCGAGAAGCTCATGCAGACCGCGGGCACGGACCGCCTCGGCGCCTTCAACCTCGCGATCGAGATGGTCCGCCGCGGCGGCACGGTCTCGCTGTCGGGGGTGTACGGCGGCACCGCCTCCCCGCTGAACATGCTGCAGATGTTCGACAAGCAGCTGACGCTGAAGATGGGCCAGGCCAACGTCCGCCACTGGATCGACGACATCATGCCGCTGCTCAGTGGCGACGACGATCCGCTCGGCGTCGACGGCTTCGCCACCCACCATGTGCCGCTGACGCAGGCCCCCGAGGCCTACCAGACCTTCCAGGACAAGAGCGACGGCGCCTTCAAGGTCGTCTTCCGTCCGTGACCCCACGACGGCGTGGCCGTCCGTCCTCGGAACGCCGCCTCCCAGCGCCTTCCCACGCCCCCCGAAACCGGCACAGGCCAACCGACGGCCTGCGAGGGTGAGACATGTTCTTTGACTCCTGGTCCGGGCTCCTGCGCGTCGTTCTCGTCGGTGTGCCGGCGTATGTGCTGCTCATCGCGATGCTCCGGGTGGCCGGGAAGCGGTCGCTGGCCAAGCTCAACGCGTTCGACCTCATCGTCACCATCGCGCTCGGCTCGACCCTGGCCACCGTGCTGCTCTCGTCGAAGGTCGCGCTCGCGGAGGGGCTGGCGGCGATGGCCCTGCTGCTGGTCATGCAGTTCACCGTGGCGTGGGCGACCTCCCGGAGCGCCAAGGTGGAGGACCTGGTCAAGGCAGAGCCTGCCCTGCTGTACCGGCACGGACCCCTGTACGCCGCGATGCGACGCGAGCGCGTGTCCTCGGACGAGCTGCTGCAGGTCGCCCGGCGGGAGGGTCACGCCGATCTGGCTGCGGTCACCGCGATCGTGCTCGAGAGCGACGGCAGCTTCAGCGTGCTCGCTGAAAACGTCCCCGACCTCGGGCGTGCGGGGTGACGGCGGCACGGCTCACCGCGGCCCCTTGTCCACCGGCCACTCGCCGACCTGCGCCCGCTCGACCGCCTGAGCGAGGGCGACCAGCTCGGCGCGCTCGGTGTCGTCGAAGTCCTGCGCGAAAGCGGTCGCGCGCAGGCGGTCGAGCTGGCCGGCGATCACCTCGCGCTGTCCGGGCCGACGGGAGCACCAGGACAGCTCGCGCAGGACCCCGAACAGCCGCCCCAGCACGAACGGGTCCGAGGCGCCGTACCGGCGTGGCGGTCCGACGGCAGCCTCGAGCATCTCCGCAAAGTCCGCGTGACGGACGATGACCCGCAGCTCGCCCTGGTCGTCGTCGACGAGGCGCGGCGCCAGGTCCCGTCCGGCCAGCTCGCACAGCAGTGCCGCGGTGTGCCCGAGCGCGTGGATCGCGGTGGTGGGGTCGTTGATCCCGGGGGACAGGGCCTTGACGCACACATCGGTCAGCTGCTGGAGGCCGTACCCGACGTCCTGCACCGCGGTGCGCTCCGTGCCCGTGACGATCGCCCCCGCGACCCCGTCGCGCAGGCGCTGGCCGGCCTCGTCGTCGAGGGTGCCCTCCCGGGCCCAGCCGACCCCGACCGGTGTGCCCGCCACGAGCGAGCTCCCCGGGGCCTGGTCGATCAGCAGGATGCCGTCGGCCTCCACCGCCGCCTGCAGCAGCACGTCGTTGTCCAGCGTCAGCAGGAAGCCCGAGCTCGGCGAGAGCACCGGAACCGCATCGGTCGGCGGATCAGGCCCGAGCTCCGGGCCGCCGTCGCCGTCCTCCAGGCGCGGGAGGATGCGGCGCAGGGCGTCCGTGGCATCGCCGTGGACCTGGACGAGCATCGTCTCCACCCGGATCTGCCGGGCCAGATGCGCGAGGAACACCACGAGCCCGACGACGCTGGCAAGGCACATCAGGAGGGAGACCGACACCGAGAGCTGGGGCACGAACACGCCGCGGCTGTCGGTCTCGTCGCGCACCGTGCGCAGGACGGTCAGCGCGTAGGTGAACGTCGCCAGGAACAGCGCGAGCGTGAAGTGCACGAAGCGATCGCGGCTGAACGTGCGCAGCAGGCGCGGGGAGAACTGGCTGCTGGCCAGCTGCAAGGTCACCACCGTGAGCGAGAACGTCAGCGACGTGACCGTGATCGTCGAGCTGACGACCGCGCCCAACAGGGTCCGGGCAGCGCTCGGACCCCCTTCAAACAGGTACGAGGCCACCCCGGTGGAGAGCTCGGAGTCGTAGTGACGATCCAACGCGGGCAGCGCCACGCCGAGGGCCAGGCCCAGCACGATCCCGACCAGGGGGACCGGCCACAGCTGCGTGCGCAACCCATCACGGAGCGTGTCGAGCCTCGCTCGGACGACCGACGGCACCTTCATCGGCTCGGCCCGTCGATGTGCAGTGACGGCAGACCGACGATGTCGTAGGTGGCGGACGCCAGCCCGATGCCGGCGTCGTCGAGCCCCGCGAGGATGTCCCGGCTCATCGCGTCCTTGACCCCGCGAATGCCGCGGCCGGGGACGAGGAAGCGCAGCGAGAGCTCAAGCCAGTTGTCGGTGATGCGCCAGTACACCTCGGGGGCCAGCGAGGCGTCGGACATCGCGTAGCGCGACTGCATGAAGGCCAGCGCCTGCCGGGCTGCGTCGGAGTCGACGACGGCGTGGTCGCGGGCAGCCTTCAGCAGGATCTCCTCGACGCGCGCGCGGTCGGCGACGTACTCGATCGGCAGCACGATCTCCTCCCACAGGAACGGGAAGTCACGCGTGTAGTTGTAGACGGGCTCCTGGAAGATCGCCCCGTTGGTGACGGTGACCAGGCGGCCGGTGTACTGGCGCGAGTGCACCCAGACGGCGGGATCGGCCGTCTGCACCGATGGGGGCTGGCCCATCTCCATGATCGTCGTCTTCAGGAAGCCCAACTGCACCACGTCGCCACGGACGCCGCCGAGCGTGATGCGGTCGCCGACGCCGAAGGTGTCCCCGCGGAGGATCACGAAGTAGGCGGCGAGCGAGAGGATGACCTGCTGCAGGGCGAAGGCCAGGCCGGCGCTGATAAGGCCGACGCCGGTGGTCACGTCGCTCTGCGGGGTGATCCAGATCGACAGGACGCCCAGCAGGAGCGCCACCGCGGTGGCCACCTGGACGCCCTGCCGAGCCCAGAAGCGCCGGGGGTCGGCGACCTCGCCGCCCAGCAGCCGGCGGATGACCAGCCGGGCCAGCCCGCGGAACGCAAGCACGATGACGATCAGCGCCAGTGTGTAGAGGACCTTGGTCCCGGTCTGCGCGTTGATCCCGACGAGGGTCACGTCGCCGATCTTCACCGCGCTGGGCGGCACGAACGCGACCAGGCCGCTCATCGGGAACCAGGCCTTCGCTCCTCCCGCACCGCCACTGGCGACGCGCGGGGGTCCAGATCCTCATCCATGCCGACTCTCCTCAAAGCGTCCCCGCCCAGCCGCTCGTGGGCTGCGCTACCAAGTCCGAGCAGACCATATCCGCCCGTCGGGGCAAAGCCAAACGCGGTCAACGCGCCAGCAGCTGTGGCCACGAGGCGAGTGCCGCCTGATTCCCGGGGCGGCATGGTTGGCGCGGCGCGACGCCGGGTACCGGCGCGCCATCGCGCATCGGCACGGGTCTGCCTCCGGAGCCGTGGCCGCCCGCTGCGGGTGCGCGAGGTGCTCTCCGGCCTGGGCGCGCGCGTCGGCGGACGTCGCTCACCCTGACCGGTCGGCGCTCCCCGGCGTCTAGCGCTTCGCCGACGCGGCCTTCTTCCGCGTGGCCGCCCCCTTGGCCTTCTTCGAGGTCGACCGCTTGGCGGGCTTGCTGGCGCGGCGCTGGGCGGCCGGGACCTCCTCCTTGATGACCTCCTTCACCAGGGGACCGATCTGGCGCTCCAGGAGGCGCTGCATCTTCTCCTCGTCGGCGCGGTGATCACGCGCGAGCTTGGCGGTCGCCCGGTCGTTGAGGGCATCGGCTGCCGCCTCGATGACGTTGTAGTGCGCGATCTCCTCAGCCTCGTTCCACAGGCAGTCGCGGATGTTGCGCAGCTGGTTGTCGGCCGCACTGGTCCCACGCAGCGCCTGGAGCGGCCCCTTGGCGGCGGCCAGCGCCTTGTTCGCGGCGCCGACGCTACCGGCGGCCAGATCGGCGACCACGTCGGGACCGGGCAGGTCGGCCCTGGTGTCCGCCTGACCGCCGAGCTCCTTGATCCGCTTCTTCAACGCCCGGGACTGGGCCTTGGTGACCTTGAGGTGCTCTTGGAGGCCCTTCTTCAGCTGAGGCCGCTGCGCCAAGCCGATCTGCGCCTTGAGCGCGACCTCGAGCTGCTGCTCTTTGCCGTACGCCTCGTTGAGGTATTTGACCAGCACCGCGTCGGCGGCCGGGGTCTGCGATTTCGCCATGGAGGCGCTCCCATCGGTGGATGTCGAACTCAGGGTCTACCCGACTGCGCAGGGATCAGACATCGCCGTGGGCGCGTGGGTGCCTTCGGCGCCGGCGGCGAGGGCGTGCGCCAAGCCCGCACGCACGCAGCGGCCGGTGAGCCGCGCCGACGTCTGCACCCGCACCGCGCGCAAGTACGCGATCGGGATCCCGACCTCCCGCAGACGTCGCTCGAGCGCCTCGTCCTCCAGTTCGGTGGGAGCCGGCAGGCCGCCGATCCGGTCGTAGATCCCGGCGGTGATGGCCAGCGAGGCGCCACTGAACTGGTGGTGCTCCGCGACGGGGGCGTACCGGCGCACGGCCGCCAGTCGCGCGGGCACGCGCGCCTCGCGCGCCGCGACGGCCGCGGGGGGCAGCAGCGCGGCCTCGCGCCCGTCCAGGTCGATGCGCCCGCCGATGGCCTGCGCGCCGCCACGCACCGCCTCGAGCTGCGCGGCCAGCCAGCCGGGCCCCACGCGGGTGTCCGCGTCCGTGCTGGCCAGCAGCCGCGCCGGATCGCCCGCCCCGAGCAGGCCGCGCGCGACCGCGAACCCGAGGGCGCGTGCGGGCCCCGCCCCCTGGCCGGGCCCCGGACCGCAGTGCAGGTGCAGCGCCGACCCGGCTGCCCGCAGCGCTTCGGCGGCTGTGCCGTCGCGGCAGGCGTCGAGGACGAGCACGACGCGCACACGCGTGAGGTCGATGCCGCGCTGCTGGCGGAGCGCACGGAGGCACGCACCCACGCGCCGCTCCTCGTCCCGCGCGGGGATGACGACACAGGCTTGGACCGCTGTCACCGGCGACCCAGACGGGTCAGCCGGTAACCGGGGCAATGCCGGTCGTGCGTCACGGCGAGCGCCGGTCGGTTCAGCAGCCGGTCATGGACCTCGTCGCCGGTCAACCGGTGGTCGGGGGCCTCACCCGTGTAGTGGACCGCCAGCAGCACCCCGTCACCGGTCAGGCGTGCCTCCAGGCCGTCGAGGAGGCCGTCCAGCAGCGGCGGATCGAAGTAGTAGAGGATCTCGGAGGCGACGATGAGCTCCCACCGGCCGGTCGGAAGCTCCTCGGGCAGCAGCGCCGACGCGACGCGCACGTGTGGCAGGTCGGCAGTGCGCCGCGTCGCCGCGGCGACCGCGGTGCGCGAGCCGTCGACGGCCAGCACGTCGTCGCAGCGGGCGGCCAGCAGCCGCGTGAGCACCCCGATGGAGCAGCCGAGCTCCAGCGCGCTCGGGACGCGCTGCGCGCCGATCGCGCGCACGGTGTCCGCGTACTTGTCCAGCTCGTACGGACTGGTGGCGAACGACCACGGATCTTCGGCGCGCCGGTCCCGCTGCTCGAAGTCGGCGGGGTCCACGCGCCCGCCGACGGGCGGGGGCACCTCAGCGCTCCAGAACACGACGCCCGGCCTTCACGAGCAGCGGCTCCAGCCGGTGCTGCAGCAGGTAGGTCTCCAGGTCACGGCGGGCACGCTCCAGTCGCCCTCCGACGGCGAACGGCCGCGACCCGGCGGCTCTCGCGCTCTCCTCGAGGATCGTGCGGACGGACTGCGCGATCTCGTGGCGCAGCTGGACGGCCAGCGTGGGCAGCTCGGTCGATTCCCCGTCGGCGGCGACCGCCGCCGCATCGAGCCAGTGATCGGTCGTCCGCTGCGCGGCCTGCGCACGGGCGACCGCGAGTGCCTCCAGGTCGCCGTCGGAGCCCTTGGCGCGCAGCAGACCAACGAGCTCGCCGACGGCGGTGTCCGCCCCGCCCGCCCAGCCCGCGGCGGTGCGGATGGCGTCGCGCGAGAACCACGGCTCCTGCAGGAGCGCGCCGGGCTCCTCGGCGAGCCACAGGACGGGCGCGCCGGCGAGATCGACGCGGTGCGAGGCGCTACCGCGCATCCCGGCGCCGCGGAACCACCCTCGGTCCACCTCTGCGCCGCTCACGTCCAGGTAGGCCAGGCGCACGGGCCCGGGATCACCGTCGGCGCGCACGAGGACGAACGCCCGCGCCACGCCTCCCGCTCCGGAGCAGAACGTCTTCACGCCGTGCACCGAGCGCGAGCCGTCGGCCGCGAGGCGCAGGCGGGCGGGCGGACCCTCGCCGGGGCCCGGATCTGCCCCCCAGACGCCGAGGCAGAGCCGTCCGTCCGCGACCTGTGCCAGCTCGTCGGCGACGAGCTGCTCGTCGTCGATCTGGACGCGGAGGCGCTCGACGGCGTTGAGGTGCCCGTCCAGCAGCCGTCCCAGGCTGACGTCGACGGCCGCCACCGCCCGCACGAGCGCGAGCTCCTGGGCGGTGGGCACGGCCGTCACGGTGGCCGCGCTGAGTCCCAGGTCGCCCATGAGCGACCAGCCGGCGTCCGGGAAGCGCCCGTCCGCCCAGGTGTCGTGCTCGGCCGCCAGCTCACCGAGCGTCTCGGCCGCAGCAGCCAGCGCGGCCAGCGCGGACGCCGGGGTCGTGGTGGCCGGGGTGCGCGGGGTCGTCATGCCGCCACCGCCGCTCCGACCGGCGCGCAGCGGAGCCCGCGGACCCGGATCTCCGTCACGAGTGCGGGCACGAGGATGGCCGTCTGCCGGCACGAGCGGCGGGTGGCCCCGGGACCGAGCGCGTCGTGGGCCAGCACGATCGCCCCGTCGACCAACTGGGGGCGGACCCGCTCGAGCATGTCGGCGGCCGACCCGCCGCGCCAGTCCTCGGTGTCCGCGGTCCAGTGCACGAGCTGCAGCCCGCGAGCGGCGGCGATGGACGCGGTCGAGGGGGCCTGGTCCCCCCACGGCACGCGCCACTGCGTCGGACGCACGCCGCGTCCGCGCAGCTCGGCCAGCGCGATGTCGGTGTCACGGGCGATGTCAGCCGGACGCATCTGCGGGTGACGGCGATGCTCGTCGCAGTGCAGCGCGATCACGTGCCCCGCGGCGGTGACCTGCGCGAGCACCTGCGGGTGCCGGCGCACCCGCGAGGTGATGACGAAGAAGGTGGCCTTGGCGCCGGCGGCGGCCAGCGCCTCCAGGACCCTCGGGGTCCACACGGGGTCCGGACCGTCGTCGAAGGTCAGGGACACTGTGCCACCGCTCACGCGACCGCCTCCCGGTCCATGGAGGCCATCGGCGGCCGTTCGACCCGGCCGGGGCTGACCGTCCCCTCGGCGCGATCGAGGATCGCGTCGCTGACCTCGCAGGCCATCTCGTGCAGGGCCGCCAGCTCCTGATGGCGGTTCTGGCGCGTGCCCAGGTCTACCTGGGTCAGCGCTCCAGGCCCAGCGAGTCGCAGCGCGTCGATGAGCAGCGCGACGTCCACCCCGTAGCCCACCCGCATCGGGAGGGCCTCCAACAGCGTGCGCTCGACGGCGATCTCACCGGCCAGCGGCTGGCGGATGTGCGCCAGCGCGGGGAAGCAGCGCCGCAGCAGCGGACGCGCGGTCAGCTCGGTCACCCGCCCGCCGCCGGCCGGCAGCGTCCCGCCGGCGGCACGCCATGGCCGCGCGTACGAGGCCTTGACGAAGCGGGCCGCGCTCCCGGGTGCGAGCAGAGGACCGAGCAGCCCGGTCACGAAGTGCGGTCCGAAGTCCTCGGTGTCCGCGTCCAGGTAGACGACGACGTCGCCGTGCAGCACCTCCAGCGCGCGCCACATGGCGTCGCCCTTGCCCCGTACGGGCCCGTGACCGGGCATGAGCGAGGCTTGGGCGTGCACCTCGGCTCCCGCGGCATGGGCGATCTCGGCGGTGCCGTCCGTGGAGTCGTCGGCTACGACGATCTGGTCGACGAGCCCGGCGTCCCGCAGGGCCGACAGGCTGCGGACGATCGGACCGATGGTGGCGGCCTCGTCGCGGGCGGGCAGGCACACCGAGATCGTGCGTTCGCGCGCCCGCACGAGGTCGTCGAGCCCGAACGCGCCGAAGGGGGGGATCGGCGCGTCGCCGTCGCTGGCAGGGCCGAGCACGTGACGTCGTGTACCTCCGTCGCCACCGGCGCAAACCCGGTGGCCCGGGTCCTGGCGTTCCGACGGCGGCACCGACCGGTCGCCCGGCGCTCACGTACCGCGCGCTTCGTCCGCCTCCGGCCGGTCGGCCCGCCGTCCCAGCGCCAGACGCACCGCCAGCGGCGCCAGGAGGACCATCACGACCACGCGCAACGACTGCACGGCCACCACGAACGTCGTGTCCGCGCCAGATCCGGAGGCGACGGCCAGCACGGCGTAGAGCCCACCGGGGGTCGTGGCCAGGTAGCTGTCGCGCAGGGTGGCGGCGGTCGTGGCGGCCAGCAGCAGGGCCAGGCCGAACGACGCCAGCAGCAGGGCGAGGATGGTGGCCGTGACCGGGACGATCAGCCGGCCGAGCAGACGCATCGTCGCCACGGTGAAGCGCAGACCCACCTGCAGGCCGATGACGGCGAACGCGGTCTCGCGCAGCAGGGGTGGGACGGCGAGCGCGTCGCCGCCGCCGGCGGCGAGCACGATGGCCCCGGTCAGGAGCATCGGGCCGAGCAGGACGCCCGCGGTGAGGCGCAGCCGCACGGCCAGCGCGGCGCCGGTGAGCGCGAGGACGGGCGTGAGCGCCCACCCCTGCAGGTCGCCGAGGACCGGCGCGGCCGGCACCGAGCCCCCGTCACCGGTGCCGCCGAAGGCCAGGGCCACGAGGATCGGGATGCTGAGGACGACGATCAGCACCCGCAGGTACTGCATGAACGCGACGAGGCGGTCGTCGGCGCCGAGCTCGCCCGAGAGCCCGACGATGCCCGAGGCGCCGCCCGCGATCATGCCCAGCGCGGCGGTCGGGGCGTCCAGCGGCGTCACGCGCGCCAGCAGCCGCCCGGCGCCGAGGCTCAGCGCGAGCGTCCCGGCGCTGACGAGCGCCACGGGCAGCCAGTCGTGGGCGAGCTCGCGCAGCGCCGAGCCCTGCAGGAAGGCGCCGAGCGTGACGCCGGCCACCGCCTGCCCGGCCCGGAAGAGCCCGGACGGCACGTTGAGCAGCCCGGGCCGGCGCAGGGCGATGGCCAGGCCGATGATCAGGGCGGCGAACAGGTACGACGATGGCAGCCCCACCGCGTCCAGCGACACGCCGCCGAGCGTGACCGCGACCGCGACCGCGAGCAGCGCCCACGTCGCGGGCGACGGCGGCGGGTTCGGGGCGGCGGGCATCGCGCTGCATGGTGACGCCTACCCCGGGCGGGCGTAGGGCACGGGGCGAGGGCGGTCCGCCCGCCGTCGCCGGGCCGGCTCGGCCGCGCCGGTCACCCCGGCCACCAGCAGATACACCACGACAAGCGCGCCCGCGATCGACGCTCCCGCCGCCGTGCGGGCGTGGAAGCTGACGTACATCCCCCCCACGCCGGCCACCGTCGCGATGGCCGCCGAGGCGACGATCATCGGCACCATCCGCCGGGTGATCAGGCGCGCCGCAGCCGCGGGCGCGATCAGGACCGCGACGACGAGCAGGTTCCCCAAGCCCTGGACGGCGACCAGCAGCGCCGCCGCCAGCAGGCCCAGGAGCGCCACGTCGACGGCCAGCGTCCCGACGCCCAGCGCGGGCGCGTTGAGGCGGTCGAAGCCGACGACGAGCAGCCGCCCGTGGCCGACCCACAGCGCGCCCGCCACCACCACGACCAGGCCGAGGGCGAGCGCGAGGTCGGTGTCGCTGACCCCGAGCACGTCGCCGAAGAGCAGCGCCTGCAGCCGCGCCGGGACGTCGGGCTCGAGGGCCAGCAGCGCCCCGAGCCCGAACAGGGTCGTGACGACGACCGCGGTCGCGGTGTCCCGGTCCAGGCCCGGAATCCGGCCGGCGAGTGCCACCGCGACCGCCGCGACGGCCAGTCCCGCGGCTCCGCCGAGCAGCAGGGGCAGGCCGAGCAGGGCGGCGACCACGAGGCCGGGCAGCAGCGCGTGGGCCAGCGACTCGGCGCTGTAGGCGAGGTTGAAGAAGATCAGCCAGCAGCCCAGCGCCCCGCCGGCGATCCCGAGCAGGACGACCTCGGCCAGCGCCCGGCGGGTGAGCGCCTCGCTCCAGGGGTCCGTCAGCCAGTGGAGCACCGCGAGGGTCACGCGCGGCCTCAGTGCTCGTGGTGGTGGGGCGGCAGCACCGCCGGGTGGTGGCCGTGGACAGCGCAGTCGATGTCGACGATCTCGCCGCCGTAGGTGGCCTCGAGGACCTCGCGGGTCAGCACGTCGGTCCCGCCCATGGCGATCTGGCGGCCGTTGAGGCACAGCACCGTGCCCCAGCGCCGGGCCTGGTCGACGTCGTGGGTGGCGATGAGCAAGGCGCGGCCCTCGTCGGCCAGGGCCTCCAGCAACTGCTCAAGCTGCTCGGCGCTGACGGCGTCCAGGCCGGTGAAGGGCTCGTCCAGCAGCACGATCGGCGCGTCCTGCACGAGCGCCCGGGCGACGAGCACGCGCTGGCGCTGGCCGCCGGACAGGTCGCCGAACGTCGTGTCGGCGTGCGCGGCCAGGCCGACCTGGGCCAGGGCCGCGCGGGCCAGCGTGCGGTCCGACCGCGACGGCCGCCGCCACCACGCAAGCCGGGACACCGCCCCCATGAGCGCCACGTCGGTCGCGCTGACGGGGAAGTCCAAGCGCGAGCGCTCGGTCTGCGGGACCACGGCACACCGCGCGCGCAGGTCCAGGCGCCCGGCGACCGGGTCAAGCTCGCCGAGCAGCGTGCGGAACAGGGTGGTCTTCCCCCCCCCGTTGGGCCCGAGCACGGCGACGCGATCCCCCGCGCGCAGCGACATGCCGACCCCGGTGAGGACCGGGCGCCCGCCGTAGCCGCAGTCGAGGTCCTCGATGAGCAGCAGCTCGGCCGGACCGGGCCGCTCCGGCGGGCCGGGCGGCGTGCTCAGATCCCCGGGATCGCGCATCCGCGTGCCCCTCCGGTGAAGCCGCGCATCATGGCGTCGGCGTTGGCCTGCTCCATGCCCAGGTACGTGTCCCCCGCCGTTCCGGCCGCGCCGAGGGTGTCTCCGTAGAGCGTGAGGTCGGCGGTCGCCCCGGTCTGCCGGGCGATCGCCCGCGCCAGCTTGTCGTTGACGGCCTGCTCGGGGAAGATCGCCCGCACCCGCTGGGCCCGGACGGTCCGCGCGAGGGCCGCGACGTCCCCGGCCGAGGGCTGGCCCTGTGTGCTCTGGGACGGGATGACCGCCCCGACGACGGTGATCCCGTAGCGCCGGGCGAAGGTCCCGAACGCGTCGTGGTCGGTGACCAGCCGGCGCGCCCGGCGCGGGACGTCGCCCATGCAGGCGGCGATGCCCCGGTCCAGGTCACGCAGCCGATCGAGGTAGGCGTCCGCCGACGCGATCAGGGCGCTCCGGGCCCGCGGCTCGGCGACGAGCAGGCTCTCGCGGATGGCCGCCACCGCCGCCGCGACGTTGCGCGGATCGTGCCACCAGTGCGGGTCGTCGTCCGGCCCCGGGTGGGGCAGGCCGCGGGAGAGGTCAACCACGGCGGCTCTGCCGCCGCTCTGGTCCACGACGTCGCGCATCCAGTGGTCCAGGCCGTCCCCGCTGACGAACACGAGCTGGGCGTTGGCGGTCTCCAGCACGTCGCGGGGCCGCGGCTCGTAGTCGTGCGGGTCGGTGTTGGGCTGGAGCACCTGCACGACGCGGACGTTCTCGCCGCCCACCGCGCGCACGACGTCCCCGAGCTGGGTGGTGGTGACGACGACCTTGATCGAGGGGGTGCCGTCGGCGTTGATCCGGACCCCGCCGGTCGCAGCCCCGCAGCCGGAGGCGACGAGGACGAGCAGGGCGAGCGCAGCCGTGGCCGCCGCGGCGCGGCGGCGGGTCCCGACCCGGTGAGCCCCGGCCGCGCGCGCCGCGGCGACCACGACGAACACGCCGCCGGCGAGGACGGCGATCGCCGGGCCCGGCGGGGCGTTGAGCTGGACCGAGAGCCATAGGCCCACCGTCCCCTCGACGGCGACGAGGATCGCGGTGGCCACCTGCCAGCGGCTCAGCCGGTCCACCAGCATCCGGGTGGTCGCCGCCGGGACGACGAGCACGGCGGTGGCCAGCAGCGCGCCCAGGGTGGCCAGCGCGGCGACGGCCATGAGCGCGACGAGGCCCAGCAGGGCGGCGTCGGGCACGCCGGATCGCGCACCCAGCGCCGGCGCGGTGCGCGCGTCGAAGCCGGCGACCAGCCAGCGCGTCTGCAGCAGGGCGGCGGCGAGCAGCGTGGCGGCGCTGGCCGCGGCGGCGAAGGCGATGTCGCCGGCGTCGACGAGCAGCAGGCTGCCGAACAGCAGCGTCTCGACGCTCGCCCCGGTGGCGAACACGTCGCTGGCAAGGATGACGCCCACCGCCAGCGCCCCCACGAGGACGAGCGCGGTCAGCGAGTCGTAGCGCTCACCCGCGCCGTCGCGACGGGACAGGACGCCCACCCCGACCGCGACGAGCAGGCCCGTCCCCGCGGCTCCGAGCGTGGCCGAGAAGCCCAGGCCGTCCGCGAGCACGAGGCCCGGGAACGCGGCCGTCCCGACCGCGTGCGAGTAGAAGGCCAGGCCCCGGAGCACGATCCACGTGCCGATCACACCTGCGCCGACGGCCAGCACGAGGATCTCGATGACCCCGCGCTGGACGAACGGCAGCTGGAAGGGCTCGAGCACGCCGGGAACGCTAGCAAATACAAGACTGATTCTTATTTTGTGCGCCTGGCCCCTTCGACCGGGCCGCCGCCCGGTTCAGGAAGCCGAGGCGCCGCCGGCGGTGGTCGAGGGCGCGCTCGCGCCGCCCTGCGCGCCCCGGAGGCTGGAGGCCTTGCGGACCGCGCGGACGTAGACCGGGTCCGCGCGCACGGGCTCCTTGACGGTGCCGCCGACCGCGGTCAGCCGGTAGAGGGCAGGGCGGCGGAGCGGGACGTCCGCGGCCCACGAGGTCCCCTTGACGGAGGCGCGGACCTTGCCCGCCGAGCGCCAGCGGCCCTTGGAGTCCTGGCGCTGGAGCGTCACGCTGACGTGGCCGGAAGGCCCGACGGCGCCGCGCATGGCGACGCTGCGTCCGGCCAGCACACGGGACTTCTCACCGGGACTGTCGACCGAGACCGTGCGTTCCAGCGCCACCTCGGCGGCCGCCGAGTGGAAGGGCTTGTCGGACCCGAGCTGGACCTCGCCCCGCAGGGCCGCCTGACGCTTCCACGCCGTGCTGACCTCGTAGCTGCCATCGGATGCCGTGCGTGCGCGCCCGACCCGCACCCACCGGCCGGTGCTGTTGGTCTTCTGCAGCAGCACGGTCGCCCCGGCGGCCGGGGTGCCGTCGGCTTGTCGCACCTGGCCGCGCAGGACCGCCCGGTCCCCGTAGCGCACGCTGGCGGCCAGCGGCACCAGGCTCACCGCGCCCGTCACCGCCGCGATCGGGCCGAGGGCGGCCACCCGCCGGCGCAGGTCGTCCAACTGCCCGTACAGCGTCGCGCCCGGGCACTCGGTCTTGCAGCCGTCGCGGTGCCCACTCACCCGCGGCAGGGTCACTTTGCGTCCGGCGGGGAAGCGGTTCTCCGTGCCGCCGGCGGACACGAGGTCGACGCTGCCGTTGGTGGGGACGCTGTGCAGCGACAGCTTCCAGGCGATGAGCCGGGTCAACGCGGCCATCGCCGGCTCGGGCAGCGTCGTCTTGGCGAAGTCGCCGAGCGTCGCGATGCCCGTGGACTGGCTGTTCCAGCCGCCGGCCTGCGCCCCGATGACCGCCTGCTCGATGCCGCCGGCGCGGCCCTCGAAGATCTGGCCGTACTTGTCGACGAGGAAGTTGTAGCCGATGTCGTTCCAGCCGTTGGAGTCGCGGTGGTACTTGGCGATCGCCAGGACGATCCGCGCCGAGTCCTCGGGCGCGTAGTCGTTGGCCGAGACGGTGTGGTGGACGAAGGCCAGCGACACCGCGCCGAAGCTCGGCGCCGCCCGGGGCGGGACCTTCTCGGCCCCCCAGCCGCTGCGCCGGATGATCTCCGGCGCCCCGCCGACCGCACGGACGGACGCGCCGCGGGCCCGCACGGATGCGGCGATCGGCGGCGACGTGACGAGTGCCAGGCGCCCACCGCGCACCGCGCGCCGCGCCCGGAACTGCAGCTCGTGCGCCCCGCCGGCCCACACCGGGTCAGAGGCCGGGGTGGCGCTCGCGCGGTCCGGAGCGTGGTCGGCACCCGAGCCCAGCGGCACCCAGGGCCCCCACGCCGCGCCGTCTCGGCGCACGCGCACCTGCGCCGCGGCGCCGTGCAGGTCGGCTCCGCGAAGACCGACGAGGTCGAAGGCGCGCCCAGGACGGACGACGACCCCGGCGCGCCCGGAGCCCGGAATGGCGCCGTCCGGCAGCCCGAGGCCGGTGGTGCGCACCGCGGCCGCCGCGTCGGCGGAGACCGGATCGGCGACCCGCAGCAGCAGGCCCGACAGGCCGCCGGCCGCGCCCAGCGCGAGCACGCGCCGACGGGTCATCTCAAGATGGTTCAACGTGTCAAGCATGCCGCCCCCGGCGACCGGGTGAATCCGCGTGCGGGCATCGGTCCTCGAAACCACCTTGACAGTCAAGGTTGCGCTGCACCACCCGTGCAACGCCGTTCGCGGGCAACGCGTCGACCGCCGTTCCCGGCGGGCGCTCCGGCAGACGGATTCAGGCCGCGGACGGCACGCCGGCCGCGGCGGGCTCCGCCACGAGCCAGCTCTCACCGTAATCGCGCATCGCCTCGACGATGGGCAGCAGCGCGTCGCCCTTGGCGGTCAGCGCGTACTCCACGCGCGGGGGCACCTCGGCGTAGGTCTCGCGCCGGATGATGTCCTCGTCCTCCAGGGCGCGCAGGCGCAGCGAGAGCGTCCGGGGGCTGATCCCCGTCAGCGAGCGTTCGAGCTCGCAGAACCGCGAGCTGCCGGCGGCCAGATCGCGGATGAGCAGCAGCGTCCACTTCGCGCACACGATGTCCACGGTGCGGCACACGGGGCAGCTGTCGTCGACGGCCATCCTGTCACTTTACCAACTGAAGTGCCACGTCTGGCGGTCTGCGGCCCCGCGCTCACCCCGGAACCGCCGGGTCGTCCTCGGGCGCGACGGCGGGCTGATCGGCGTTGCCGACCGCGGGGGCCGGGTCGCCGCCGACGATCGCCTCTTCCTCGCGCCGGTACGGGCGCCAGGCGTTGACGATCGGCATCTGCCGGTCCTTGGCGAACGCGCCGGCGGTGATCTTCACCCCGGGCGGCATCAGGCGGCGCTTGTACTCGGCGTCGTCGACGAGCTGCAGCACCCCGCGCACCCGGTCGCGCGAGAGCCCGTCGGCGACCATCTCCTCCACGCCCTCCCCCAGGACGACGTAGCGGTAGACGACCTGATCCAGTTCGGCGTAGGGCGGCAGCTCCGCGCGCTCGTTGTCCAGGGCGGTCGGACCCGCTGCCAGCACGTCCTCCGGGATCACCGCGCCGCGCATGTTGCGCAGGCGCGCCAGCTCGTACAGCAGCGTCTTTGGACAGTCGATGAGCGGCGCGAACAGGCCGGCCATGTCGCCGCCGAGCACCCCGGTGCCGATCGACAGCTCGCTCTTGTTGCCCGTGGCCAGCACCAGGGCCCCCCGCTCGTCGGCGACCCCCATCAGCAGCGCCCCACGGGCGCGGGCGACGAGGCTCTCGTGGGTCTCCCGGGTCACCTCCGCGCCGATGAGCGCCTCGAGCCCCTGCTCGATCTGCCCGGCGGCGCCGTCGACGTGGACCTCGGCGAAGCCGATCCCGAGCGACTCGGCGATCCGCCGGGCCAGCAGCGCCTCACGCGGATCGGTCTCCCGGCCGGGGATCGCCACCCCGAGCACGTTCTCCGCGCCGACCGCGTCGGCGGCGACCGCCGCGCAGACCGCCGAGTCGATGCCGCCCGACAGGCCGAGGACGATCCGCTCGTGACCGTTGCGGCGCGCGAAGTCGCGCGTCCCGAGCACCAGGGCCCCCCACACCTGCTCGTTGTCCTCCAGCGCGGGCGGGCTGGCCGGGCGCCGCGACGCCCCCGTCCGGGCGGTCGGCCGGGTGTGGACGACGGTCGGGGCAGCGGGGTCCGCGCGCCTGCGCGGCGCGCCGAGCGGGACGTCCAGGCAGAAGCGGGTGGGCACGAACTGCTCGGCCTGGTAGAGGACCGTGCCCGCGGCGTCCACCACGATCGACCCACCGTCGAAGACGAGCGCGTCCTGCCCGCCGACCGAGTTGACGTAGACGACCGGGATCCCGTTGCGCCGGGCGACCTTGGAGACCAGGTCGAACCGGCCCCGGCCCTTCTGGAAGTGGAACGGGCTGGCGTTCGGGGCGAGCATGATCTGGGCCCCGGCCGCCGCCTGGCGCTCCGGTGGCCCGTCCCCGGACCACATGTCCTCGCAGATCGAGATCCCGACGACGGCCTCCCCGATGCGCCAGACCCGCGCCGGGTCGTCCCCGGCCGCGAAGTTGCGCGCCTCGTTGAACAGGTCGTAGTTGGGCAGCAGGACCTTGTGGTAGAGCCCGCGCAGCTCGCCGTCGCAGCACACCGCCGCGGCGATCGTCGTCGAGCGCAGGCGCGTGTCGGTGCTCCGTCGGGGGACGACCCGGTCCAGGCAGCCCACGACGGTGGCACAGCGCCCAGCTGCCGCGGCGATCTGCTCCAGCGCGCGCAGCGCCGCGTCGGCGAACTCCTGGCGCAGCGCCAGGTCCTCCAACGGGTACCCGGTGAGCACGAGCTCGGGCAGCACGAGGACGTCGGCGTCCTGCTCCTGCGCCCAGGCCATCGCCTCGATGATCCGGTCCCGGTTGCCGGAGATGTCGCCGACGACGTTCTCCAGCTGCGCAGCCGCGACCCGGAGGGATCCGTGCGGCGCCGGGGCGAACGCCGGTTCGAGGGCGGGCGCCTGGGACATGGCCTCCATGCTCCCAGGTTTGCTGGTGCGCGCCCGGTCCCGAACCCGGTCGCGCCCGGCCGGACCGGGCGGCGGCAGTCAGCGCAGGACCGAAGCCGGCGATCCCGTCGCCGCCGCGCGCTGGGTCTCGGCCTGGTCCAGGTCGGCCATCGTGGTGCCCTTGCGCCCGTCGGCCCCGACGAGGAGCTTGAAGTCGTGCGGACTGGAGGCGGCGGCGAGGGCTTCCTCCATCGTGATGCGCTCCGCCTTCAGATGCCCGAACAGGGCCTGGTCGAACGTCTGCATCCCGTAGTACTCGCCCTCGGAGATGACCTCGTTGAGCTTCCCGGTCTGGGTGGGGTCCATGATCATGTCGCGCACGCGGCCGGTCATCCGCAGCACCTCGCACACGGCGACGCGGCCGTGGCCGGACGCCGAGCGCACGAGGCGCTGGGAGATCGCGCCCTTCAGCGTGCCGGCGAGCATCGCCCGGACCTGCTGGTGCATGTGCGGGGGGAAGAAGTCGATGAGGCGGTTGACGGTCTCCGCCGCGTCCACGGTGTGGACGGTGGAGAAGACGAGGTGCCCGGTCTCCGCCGCGCTCAGCGCGGTGTGGACGGTCTCCTCGTCGCGCATCTCGCCGATGAGGATGACGTCGGGATCCTGGCGCAGCACGCGGCGCAGGGCCTGCTTGAAGGACGCGGTGTCCTGGCCGATCTCGCGCTGGTTGATCGCCGAGCGCTTGTCGGTGTGCAGGAACTCGATCGGGTCCTCGATCGTCACCACGTGCTTGGACATCGTGGAGTTGATGTGGTCGATCATCGCCGCCAGGGTGGTCGACTTGCCCGATCCGGTCGTCCCCGTCAGCAGCACGATCCCCCGCTCTTCCTCGGCCAGGGTCCGGATGACCGGTGGCAGCGTCAGCTCCTCGATCGTCCGAATGGACACCGGGATCGCCCGGCAGACCAGCGACGCGGCCCCACGCTGGCGAAAGGCGTTGACGCGGAAGCGCGCCACGCCCGGGATCGCGTAGGAGAAGTCGATCTCCCCGCTGTCGTGCCACTCCTTCAGGCGCGCCTCGTCGGTGAGCAGCATCGGGACGATCGCCTCGGTGTCCGGGCCCTGCAGCGCCGGCAGCGCAGGGATCGCCTGCAGCTGACCGTCGAGCCGGATCAGCGGCGGCGACGATACCTTGAGGTGCAGGTCCGAGCCGCCTTCGGCGACGAGGTGGCGAAGGGCTGAGTCGACGTCGAACATGTCCGCCCTGCATCGGCGCGGGCCCGCACGATCTTGAGCCCGGCGCCCTCCGAGGACGCGATGCGCACCGCTGCGCCGGGTTTCTTTCCCCTCGGAACGTTCGCGTTCGCATTCTAGGTATGCGCCGACTAAGGTGACGCGCGTCAACCCCCACGGAGTGAGTGATCGCATGACCCTGAATCGGACTGTGCTGCTGGCCCTCGTCGCCTGTCTGGTCTGGACTCCGGTGGCCTCGGCGCACCCCGAGCGGCCGACCTCGTTCCCGACCGGTGACGCCTCGGTGCCGAAGTACCGCTCCCAGGGCCCGTCCCAGGTGGTGTGCAAGCCGGACTCCCGTCGCCGCATCGTGAAGGCCTTCAAGGGCCGCGGTCCCAAGAACACGCGACGACGGGCGGTGCGCTACCGCGTCCTGAAGCGGTGCAAGTTCCGGCACATCCAGGCGGCGGTGGACGCGGCGAAGCGCGGGGACCGCATCCTCATCCTGCCGGGTGTGTACAAGGAAGAGCCGTCGCGCGCCGTCCCCCACAACGACCCCAAGTGCGGTGCGCTCAGGGATCCGGGCGACGGCCACGGGGCATACGCGACGTACCCCCAGCAGCTGAAGTGCCCCAACTCGCGCAACCTCATCTTCATCGGCGGCGACCAGAACGACGACGGCAAGTGCGACGAGAAGTGCGACCTCCAGGTCGAGGGCCTCGGGCGCAGACCCACCGACGTGTTCATCCAGGGTGACCGCCTGAAGGAGGACGTCATCCGTGCCGACCGCGCCGACGGCGTCTACATCAAGAACCTGGCCACCGACTCGGGCTCGTTCAACGGCGTCGACGTCGTCGAGACCAACGGCTTCCGCCTCGGCGGCCTGGAGTCCAGCTGGAACCAGAACTACGGGATCCTCTCCTTCACCTCCGACAACGGGCTCTACGAGAACATCGACGCTTACGGCAACGGCGACTCCGGGATCTACCCCGGCTCCGGGCCCGAGCGGCACTGCAAGAGCTACGGCATCGAGATCCGCAACGTCAACTCCCACGGGAACGTCCTGGGCTACTCGGGCACGGCCGGTAACGGCACGTTCGTGCACGACTCGAGCTTCTCGGACAACGCCGCCGGCATCTCCGACGACTCCTTCGCCTCCGGGCACCCGGGCATGCCCCAGGACTGCTCGAAGTGGGAGGGCAACAAGGTCAACTCCAACAACGTCAACTACTTCACGCTGGACAACCAGCAGTACTGCTCAGAGCATCTGTTCGAGGATCGTCCGCGCGAGCGCGTGTGCCCGCAGTTCCAGGTGCCGGTCGGCTCGGGGTTCATCCTCTACGGCGCCAACGACAACCTCATCCTCAACAACGAGATCACCGACAACTGGCGCTCGGGGATCCGGCTGTTCTGGGTACCGGCGACGATCCGTGGCGAGAACGACCTGGCCAAGCAGACCGACACGTCCAACGGCAACCGGTTCGCCGGGAACATGATGGGCGTGACCATGACCGGGGAGCGCGCGCCGAACGGCGTGGACTTCTTCTGGGACGAGCAGGGGGAGCGCAACTGCTGGCAGGACAACCGTGCCTTCGGGGGCGGCAAGGTCACCTCCGATCCGGCCGTGCTCCCGACGTGCCCCGGGTCTCCGGTGAAGCAGGTGGGCAACGCCGCGAAGTTGGCGCTCGAGGTTCCGTGCGCGACGTGGAACCCCGATACCAACCAGATGCCCGTCGGCTGCACGTGGTTCACCACGCCGGCCACGCCGAAGTGACCGTCCGCCGGCCGGCGGCGGCGCTCGCCGTGATGGCGTGCGGCGCCCTCGGGGCGTCGGGCTGCGGTGGGCAGGACGCCGGCCGGACGACGGCGGCCGCCGGCGTGGCCCGCCCGGCCCCCGACGCCGCCAAGGCGCTGGCGTGGGTCAAGCCGCCCGGGGTGTTCCCGATCCCGGGACTGTCGACCGACAAGGTGCTCCGCGGAGCGATCCGCAACGACACCGGCTCGCCCGTGGACATGCGCGTCGATCAAGTCAAGGTCACCGACACGGACGGGCGCAGCCTGCGCATCAGCGTCCGCTTCGCCGAGGCCTTCGGACACGCCCTCTACGGGCCCGGCGGGCCCCCGGCGCCGCTGCAGGCCTCGCGGTACGACCAGGCCCGTCTCGGCGAGCGCGTCACCGTGCCCGCCGGCCAGCAGCAGCCGATCACGCTGGCCTGGCGCCAGAAGCAGGGCACGCCCGCCCGCGAGATCGAGGTCTCGGGCTACCGCCTGGACCTGCCGTAGGTTCAGCGGGTACGCGCTACGACCCGAATCCCACCCTCGCCGTTTGCACCTCGGCGGACCGGGGATACGGTCGGGCATGTCCGGTGGAATCGTCCTGCTGCTCCTGCTGCTCGTCGCGGCCGCGGTCTGGTTCTTCGTTCTCGGCGGGTCCAGCGCCGTGCGTGCGTTCCGCGACGCGCGTGCGCCGTCCGGCCGGCGCGAGAGCGCCCCTCCCACCGCGTCGCCCGGGATGTCAGCCGGGCGACGCAGTCGCCCTAGGCGACATCCCGCAGCTTCTGCGCCTCGGCGAGCGACTGGAGCTTCTTCAGCGACTGGTTCTCGATCTGGCGGATGCGCTCGCGCGTGACGTTGAACGTGCGACCGACCTCATCCAGCGTGCGGGGGTGCTCGCCCCCGAGGCCGTAGCGCAGCTCCAGCACACGGCGCTCGCGGTAGGAGAGGTTCTCCAACGCCTCGCGCAGGGCCTCCTTGGTGAGGATCTCCGCGGCGCGCTCGTACGGGGACTCGGCGCGCTCGTCGGCGATGAACTGCCCGAACTC
>JBBSUL010000042.1:0-23015 GCA_038234375.1 Solirubrobacterales bacterium
CACGCGCCGGGCGACGGCCTCGCCGCGCTTGACGTCCTTGCTGAACACCGACGCCGCCAGGCCGTAGGGGGAGTCGTTGGCCATCCGGATCGCCTCCGCGGTGTCGGCGACCTTCATGATCGGCAGGGTCGGCCCAAAGGTCTCCTCGGTCATGCACTGCATCGTGTGGTCGACGTCGACCAGGACGGTCGGCTCGTACCAGTTGCCGTCCTTGCCCTCGTGCCCGCGACGGCCACCGGTGAGCACGCGCGCGCCCTTCGTGCGGGCGTCCTCGACGTGCCGCTCGACGATGTCGACCTGCGGCGGGAAGGTCATCGAGCCGATGTCGCTCGTGCCCGGGCCCGTCGACACCTCGTTGCGCAGGTCCTTCATGTTCTCCATGACCTTGGCGACGAACTCGTCGTACACCGGCGCTTCGACGTACACGCGCTCGACGCTGATGCACGTCTGCCCGCCGTTGAACATGCCGTAGAAGACGGCGTGGTTGGCGGCGCGGTCCAGGTCGGCGTCGGACATGACGATCATCGGGTCCTTGCCGCCGAGCTCCAGCGACACGGGGGTCAGCGTCTCGGCGGCCTTGGCCATGATCTTCTTGCCGGTCGCCGTGGAGCCGGTGAACATGATCATGTCGACCTCGTCGACGAGCGCCGCGCCGGTGGCGCCGCGGCCGGTGGCGACCTGGAAGACGCCCTCGGGCATCCCGCACTCCAGCAGGCCCTCCAACAGGACCTGCGAGGTCAGCGGCGTGACCTCGGACGGCTTGAGGATGACGCTGTTGCCGGCGGCCAGCGCGGGGATCGCGTCGCCGAAGGAGTTGGTCAGCGGGTAGTTCCACGGCCCGATGACGCCGATCAGCCCGAGCGGCTTGTGGCGCAGGATGAGCTTCTTGCCCTTGAGCATCACCTGAGCGGACTTGACGGATTCATCGGCGAGGTACTCGGGGGCGTTCTTGGCCCAGAAGCCGAAGGCGCCGATCCCGTAGGACCAGTCGGCCAGCTGCGCGTCCTCGTAGGTCTTGCCCGTCTCGGACATGATCGTGCGGATGACGCGCTCGGCGTTGTCGGTCAGCCACTTCTGCATGCGCATGAGCACGCGGCCGCGGCCCTCGAAGCCCATCGCGTCCCAACCGGGCTGCGCCTCGCGCCCGGCCTTCGCCATGACGGCGATGTCATCGGCCCCGAGGTCGGGGACGTGGGCGATGGTCTCGCCCGTCGCCGGGTTCTCGACGGGGATGTCGCTCTCGGCGCGGGGGCCGGTGGCGGACTGCGGGGTGGGCTGGTGCTCAACCGTGGCCATGTGCTCTCTCCTCAGGTCTGCGGACTGACAGACCGTCAACCCTAGCGGGCCGACCGAAGGGCCTCGCGCCGGTGCGTGGAGTCTCGTTGCTCTACTACGACACCCAGGCTCCACGCAGCCGCGAGCCGCGCACGTCGAGCGCGCCCCGCGGGTGCTGGACCCGCGCTCGCTACTCGGTGATCTTCACCGTCTCGATGCCCGCCGGCTCCTTGGGCTTGTCCCCGCGGTCGGTGGGCAGCGCCTCCAGGGCGTCGACGGCGTCCATCCCGTCGGTGACCTGGCCGAAGACGGTGTGCTTGCCGTCCAGGTGCGGCGCGGCGTCCGTCGTGACGATGAAGAACTGCGAGCCGTTGGTGTTCGGGCCGGAGTTGGCCATGGCCAGCGCGCCGCGGACGACCTTGTGCGAGTTGAACTCGTCCTCGAACGTGTAGCCCGGACCACCCGTGCCGCGGCCGTCGGGGCAGCCGCCCTGGATCATGAAGTCCTTGATGATGCGGTGGAAGGTCAGCCCGTCGTAGAAGCCCTTACCGGCGAGGTCGGTGAAGTTCTTGACGGTCTTCGGCGCGTCGGCGTCGAAGAGCTCGAAGGTGATCGGTCCGGCGGAAGTGGTCATCACGGCCTGCGACATGGAGGGGCCTTTCGGGTGAGGTGCGAACGCCGTCGAGGCTAGTGCACGGCCACGCCGTCCGGTCTGCGGGCCGGCGAGCGGCTGCGTCAGCCGAGCAGGCGCAGCTCGGTGATCTTGACCGTCGGGCGGCCCTTCGGCGGCGGGTTGGTCAGCCAGACGAGCACGTAGCGGAAGCGTCCGCCACCGCGGCGGAAGCGGATCTTCTCGAGGTCGTCGCCGGCCTTGTTGCCGGCGGCGGTGGAGTTGCCGAGCTTGGACCGTGACCCGACGTGCTCCCAGCGGGTGTCGAGGATGTCCGGCGGCAGGGCGCTGCCCACGGCGGCGTAGATCTCGGCCCGGCCGCCGGGGGTGGTCGTGCGCAAGTCCAGCTGCTTCACGGTCTTGGGGTCGCCGAGCTTGACGAGCAAGCCGACCTGCATCGGGTTGCCGTCGTCCTTGGCGGTCACCGACCACGCGGTCGTGCGCTTGTCGTCGTGCGCGTTCGCGGGGTCCCCGGAAGTCACGATCCGCTTGGACGGGTCGTACTCGGCCATCGCCGTCTTGGAGAAGGTGACGGGCTTCAGCGCAACCGTCGCCGGCGCCTTGTCGGTGCTCGTCGACGGGGTGGTCGACGTGGTCGGCGTCTTCGCGGGCGGTGTGGTGGCTGGCGGCGTGGCCGGAGTGGGGGTCGGCGCTGGCGTCGGCGCGGTGAGCTTCGGCGCCGTCGGCAGGGGGGCCGGCGTGGCCGGGGTCAAGCCCGGCGGCGTCGCCACCGGCGGCGGCGTGACCGGCGCGGGCGCCGGGACCGGGCCGTCCGGGACCTGGGCGACGGCGCCCGGGACGGGCGCCACGTTCGCGGGCGGGGCCTGACCGGCCTCCGAGCCGGCGTCACCGGACAACGCTGCGTAGCTCGCTGCGCCCGCGCCGGAGATGAGCAGCAGGGTCACGGCCGCGACCGAGCTGGCGGCCCGGAAGCCCGGACGCCCACCGAGCCGCCCGGGCGCCGCGGTGCCGCAGCTCAGGCACCAGTCCTGCGTGGGATCCATCGGCTCCCCGCAGGCGCGGCAGCCCTGGGGAGCGGCGGCGGCCTGCTCGCCGCCGGCCGGGTCGTCATTTCTCGAGAAGGGATGCACAGCGCCTCCAGGGTGGCACATCGGCGGGTCTGCCCTCAAGACGCAGGCGCCGGGCGAAGGTTGCGCCCGCCCTCCGGCCTCCGGGTCCCGGTCGTCAGCCCCCGGCCACCGCCAGGTGCAGCTTGACCCCCGCCGCATCTGCCCCGTCGACCTCGTCGACCACGCGCGCGGCGTCGGCTGCGGGCACGCTGAGCAGCGTGAACTGGGCCAGCACGCGCACGTCGCGCACCGCCTCGCCGTCCAGGCCCGACGCCTTCGTGACGGCGCGCACGACGTCAGCGACCTCAAGGCCCTGGGCGCTGCCGGCGCGGGCGATGAGCCGCTGGAAGGGCTCGTCGGCGCCCCGGCTGAGCTGCGGCTTGGTGTGCCGGCGCGGCTCCTCGGAGACGGGGGCGGGCTTGGTCTGCGCCCCCGGCTCCCACGCCGTCAGCTTGGTGGAGATGTGCTCCTCGATCGCCTCCAGCTCACGCTGCTGCTTGGGCTCGACGAAGGTGATGGCCCGGCCGGAGCGCCCGACCCGCCCGGTGCGACCGATGCGGTGGACGTAGATGTCGGGGGACACCGGGACGTCGAGGTTGACGACGTGCGTCACCGTCGATATGTCCAGGCCGCGAGCGGCGACGTCGGTGGCCACGAGGATCGGCACGCGGCCGCCCTTGAAGGCGAGCATCACCCCGTCCCGGACCCCCTGGGACAGGTCGCCGTGCAGGACCTTGATGTTCAGGCCCTTGTCCTTGAGGGTGCGCCCGAGCTGGTCGCACCGGATCTTCGTGCGGACGAAGACGATCGCCTGGTCGGGGCGCTCGGCCTTCAGCACCTCGACGAGCTTGGACGGCTTGTCGGAGGTCTTCACCTCCAGGCGGAACTGCTCGACGGTGTCCACCGTCAGCCTGGCGGACTTGACCTTCACGAGCACCGGCTCGTACAGGTACTTGTCCGCGAGCTTGGCGATCGGCGGCGGCATCGTGGCCGAGAACAGCGCCGTCTGCCGTGAGCCCGGGGTGAGCGAGAGGATCTGCTCGACGTCCTCCAGGAAGCCGAGGTCGAGCATCTCGTCGGCCTCGTCCAGGACGACGAAGCGGCAGTCGTGCAGCACGAGCGAGTGGCGCGAGATGAGGTCCTTCACGCGACCCACGGTGCCCACGACGATGTGGCCGCCGGCCTTCAGCTGCGCCTGCTGGGTGCGGATCGGCGCGCCGCCGAACACGGCGACGACGTCGACGCCCTTGGTCGTCGCGTAGGTGCGGATCGCCTGCGTGACCTGGATGCACAGCTCGCGCGTGGGCGTGAGCACGAGGGCCTGGACCTCGTGGATCTCCGGGTCGACGTACTCGATGATGGGCAGCCCGAAGGCGGCGGTCTTGCCCGAGCCGGTCTGGGCCTGGCCGATGATGTCCTTCCCCTGCAGCATGTGCGGGATGGACTGCTCCTGGATGGGGCTGGGCTGCTCGTAGCCGACGGCCTGCAACGCTGCGAGCGTGGTCTCGGACAACCCGAGATCAGCGAATGATGTCATTGACATGCAGCTTAGGGTGATTTCGTGCTTCTGACCGCCCGCGCTCCCCGGATCTCCCGCCCGCCCGCGGTGATCGCCGTCCTCGCCGCGTCCGTCACGGTCGTCCTCGCGGGCCACGCCGGCGCCCGCGCCGTGGCCGCGGACGCGACGGGCGAGCGCCCCGTCGTGTCGTCGTTCCGCTTCAAGCCGACCACCCTGCGCCGCGGGCACCGCGGCGCGTTCAGCTTCCTCACCACCCGCGAAGGGGCCGGGTCGCTCACCCTGGCGCGCATCACCTCACGGGGCCGACTGGTGCCGGCGGGACGGCTGCGCTTCGCCGTGGACGCGGGCGAGGGGCGCAAGGCGTTTGACGGCCGGGTCGCGCGCAAGCGCTTGGCGCCGGGGCTTTATCACGCCACGGTGACGGTGACGAACGCCGCCGGCGGACGCTCGCAGGCCCGCCGCCTGACGTTCCGCATCGCCCGGTAGTGGGGTCGGGCGGGGTGCGCGCCGGGCGCGGCCCGGTCGTCGCCTGGATCCTCTTCGACTTCGCGACGACGATCTTCTCGTTCGTCGTCGTCACCCGCTACCTGAACGACTGGATCATCGATGAGCGCGGCGCGCCCGACATCGCCATCGGCGCCATGAGCGCGGTCGTCTCGGTGGCCCTGCTGGCGACGCTGCCGTCGCTCGGCGCGCGGGCGGACGCGACCGGGCGGCACATGCCCGTGCTGATCCCGTTCGCGCTCGTGTCGGTCGCGGCGACCGCCGCACTCGGCCTGGTGGGCCCGACGTGGCTGGCGCTCGTGGTGGCCGGCGTCGCGATCTTCGCCTTCTACGTGGCCGACGCCCAGTACCACCCGCTGCTGGCCACCGTCGCCGCGCCGGACCGGCAGGGGCGGGTGTCGGGGACCGGGGTCGCCGTCGGGCTGGTGGGCTCGCTCGTCGCCCTCGGCCTGCTCAGCATGATCGTGGAGGACGGTCACGCCCAGCGGGCGTTCCTCCCGGCCGCGGCGCTGTACGGCGTCTTCGCGCTGCCGATGCTGCTGCTCGTCCGCGAGCCGAAGACGGCTGCGGAGGTCCGAGAGCCGGGAACGGCCGCGGGGGTCCGCGAGCCGGCGGGCCACGGACGACCGGGCCACTCCGGGGGCACCGGGCTCGCCACCGCCCTGCGCCGGCTGCGCGCCGGCCTGGCCCGGGCCCGCGGCCGGCCGTACGGCCGCCTGCTGCTGGCCCGCTTCCTCTACGTCGACGCGATCGCCACCGCGATCCAGTTCATGGCCGTCTACGCCCGCCGCACCGGCGACTTCGACTCCGGGCGCATCGACGCGCTGCTCGGTGTCTCCATCGTCGCCGCGATCGCCGCGTCCGTCGGGGCCGGGCGCCTGTCGGCGCGCATCGGTTCGGCGGCCGTCATCCGTGCGACGCTCGTCGTGACCGTCGGCGCGCTGCTGCTGGTCGCCGTCAGCGGGGTGGGCGCGGTGTTGTGGGTCGCCGGCCCGTGTGTGGGGGCCGCCCTGGGGTCGCTGTCGGCGGTCGACCGGATCCTCATGCTCGAGCTCGTGCCGCGCGGGCGCCGCGGCGAGGAGTTCGGCCTCTACGCGCTCGTCGGCAAGCTGTCGGTGGGGTTCGGGCCGCTGGTGCTGTGGGGCGGCGTGGTGCTCGCCGGCACCCAACTTGGCCTGTCGGACCTGGACGCCAGCCGCTGCGCGATCCTCGCGCTCACCGTGTCGGCGACCGGGGGCCTGTGGCTCATGCGGGGCCTGGAGGGGGCGACCCGATAGCCTCGCCGCCCATATGAGCCTCACTGTGGTCGGATCCATCGCCTACGACGCCGTCAAGACGCCCGCCGGGGAGCGGGAGCGCATGCTCGGGGGCGCGGCGACCCATTTCGCGCTGGCCGCGTCGTTCTTTGACGAGGTGCGCGTCGTCGGCCCGGTGGGGGACGACTTCGACGACGCCTCGTGGGCGACGCTGCGCACCCGCGGCACGAACACCGACGACGTCGAGCACGTCAAGGGCGGCAAGACGTTCTTCTGGAAGGGCGAGTACGCCGAGGACCTCAACTCGCGCGAGACGCACGTCACCGACCTGAACGTCTTCGAGACCTTCGAGCCCAAGCTGTCGCAGGCCGCCCAGGACTGCGACGTCCTGTTCCTGGCCAACATCGTGCCGGACCTGCAGTACGGCGTCCTGCAGCAGTGCCGGAACGCCCGCTTCACCGCCCTGGACTCCATGGACCTGTGGATCAACATCGCCCGCGAGTCGCTGGAGAAGACGATCAAGGCGGTGGACTGCCTGATCCTCAACGACGAAGAGCTCGAGCAGCTCACCGGGCAGGCGACGACGCTGGCCGCAGCCCAGCAGATCCTCGGCTGGGGGCCGCAGGCCGTCGTGGCCAAGCTCGGCAAGTACGGCGCCCAGCTCTACACGAAGGCGGGCACCTTCGCCCTGCCGGCCTTCCCGCTGGCCGCCGTCGCCGACCCGACCGGCGCCGGGGACTCGTTCGCCGGCGGCTTCGTCGGCTCGATCGCCGCCCACGGTGGCCAGGTCACCCACGACGTGCTCGTCCGCGCCATGGCCTACGGCACGGCGCTGGCCTCCTACAACGTCGAGGAGTTCGGCACCGAGCGCGTCGAGCGCCTCACCGGCCCGGAGATCGAGCAGCGCGTGAAGCCGCTCGAGCAGATCACCGCGCTCACCGGCGAGGCAGTCGCTCTGCGCGCCTGATCAGCGCCGACCCGCCGGACGAAGGGCGGGGGTCAGGAGGACCGTTCGGCGCCCAGCCAGGCGCGCACGTTGGCGCCGAGCATCCCGTCGATCTGCTCCTGGGTCACGCCCTCACCGAGCAGGTGCGGGATGACGGTCTGGAAGATGTGGGTGAAGGACCAGTTGGGCGCCATCTGCTGGATGACCTCACGCGGGAACCAGTCGATGGTCGCGCACGCGTCCTGACCGAGGACCATCCGGCCCGAGTGGCCGGCCTCCACCAGCGCCAGGAGCGTCGCGTTGCGCCGGTCCTCGGGCAGGAAGATGTCCAGCCCGTAGCGGTCCATCCCGATCGTGCAGCCGGTCTGCAGCAGCGCCTCGATGTAGCCCAGGTCGTCGGTGTCCCCGGTGTGGGCGATCATCACCCGGGCGGGATCGACGCCCTCCTCGGTGAACACCCGCATCTGCTCCAGGCCGGTACCCGAGGCCGGGTGCGAGTGGGCCATGATCGGCGCGCCGGTGACCAGGCTGGCCTGGGCGATCGCGCGGTGGACCTTCTCCATGTCGTCGGTGAGGCCCGGCTCGTCGGCCGCGCACTTCAGGAAGCCCGCGCGGATCTCGGTGCCCTGGATGCCGATCGTGAGATCGTGCACGAAGCAGTCGACCATCGCGGTGGCCTCACGGTTCTGGAAGTAGTGCGGCAGGAACGTGTAGTGCTGACCGTAGATGCCGGTGGCCATGACGACCGGCATGCCGGTGTCCTTTGTCACCGCCTGCGCCAGGCGCACGTCGCGGGCGAGGTCCAGGACGGCCGGGTCGCAGACCAGGGTCACCCCGTGCTGCTGGGCGGCCCGCACCTGCTCGACCGCGGCGTCGTGCTCGGCCTGCGCGTCGACGAGGTGCGGCCACTGGAAGCGGATCCCCTCGTGCGCGGTGAGCAGGTGCTCGTGGACGAGGATCCGCGTGTGGTCTGACAGGTTCTGCGGGCCGGCGGTGGTGGCGATCTCGGGCATGGCCCGACCCTCGCCGGTCCCGCCGCCCGCGTCAACCCGCCGCAGTGCCGGGCCACCGAGGCGGTTGCCGAGCCGGTCAGGAGCCCGACGGACCCAGGAGGGTGCGCACGGTCTGCGCGGCCTCCTCGATGGTCAGGACGCCCGTGTCCACCAGCGGAAACATGCCGGTGATCAGTCCCCCGAACGCCGCCACCAGCTGCGGAAGCGGCAGGTCGGCGCGCACCTGCCCGGCGACCTGCGCGGCGGCCACCAGCGCGCCGATCCGCTCGCTGATCTCCAGCGCACGGTCCTCGTTGGCCGCGCTGCGCCAGGTGGTGTAGCGGTACAGGCGGTACCGCGTGCCGACGCGCAGCAGGGCCGCGGTGGCGCGCTGCAGGGTCTGGCCCGGATCGTCGGCCGGCCCGGTGAACGCGGCGTCCAGCTCCGTCCCGGACAGCCGGGCGGCCCGCTCACGCAGCTCGTCCAGCAGGTCGTCGCGGCTGCGGAAGTGCCGGTGCACCGTGGCGCGGTGGACCCCGGCCGCCTCGGCGATCTGCTGCATCGACGCCCGCGGCTGCTCGCACAGCAGCGGGACGGCGGCCTCGACGATGGCCTCCAGGTTCCGGCGCGCATCGACGCGGCGGGGGCGGTCGCGGGGATCCTCAGCCGGCGCCGGTTCGGGCATCCGGCGCAACCTACCGGTCGCGCTGGTCGCACGCGCACGGTCGGCCGGGACAGGGCGTGCAGGCGCTGCCGTGCCCCGCTAGGCTGACGCACCGTGGAGTGGACCTTCATCTACCTCATGCTCGTCCTCAAGATCCCGATCGCGCTGCTGTTCTGGATCGTGTGGTGGGCCGTCCACAACGTGGACGACGAGACCGCCGTGCCCGAGGGCGACGAGCGCGACGACGACGGCGGGATCGGACGCGTCGACCACCCCCGCAGCCCGAAGCCCCGGCCCACCCGCCGCGGCCCGCACCCGGGCCCCGTCCCCCCGGCGCCGGCCCGCAGCCGCCGCACGCCCTCCGAACGCACCCGCGCCGGCCAGGATCGCTGACCCGCGCGCGGACGCGCCTGTCGTGCTCGCGGCGCGTTCACTAGGCTTCCGCGCATGTTCCATGCGCTGCTGACGCTGGCCTCCGAAGAGGCCGAGCCCTCCAAGACGGCCTTCTACGTCGGCGGCGGCCTGCTCGCCGGATGGGCGGTGGTGCTCGGGGCCATCGGCATGACGCAGCCGGAGTTCCCCGGCTCCACCGGCGCGGCCCGTGGGGTTATGGGGATCAGCGGCGTGCTCACGCTCGTGGCGCTGATCACCGTGCTCATCACGGCCTGAGCTGAGCGGTCCTGCTTTCCTTACCGGTGTGACCGACGACGACGGCCACGCGATCGCCTACCACGCGTTGAAGCGAGGGACCGCCGTGCGGTCCAGTGACGGCGTGGTCGTCGGCCGGGTGCGCCGTGTCTCCATCGCGGTGCGCGAGAACATCTTCGACGGCATCGACGTGGACACCGACGCCGGCCTGCGGTTCGTCGACGCCCCCGAGGTCCGGCGCATCTACGAGCGCGCGGTGGAGCTGACGATCACCGCCGACGCCGTGCGCGAGCTTCCCGAGCCGGACGGACGCGTCAGCCGGAGGCTGAAGGCCTCCACCACCGCCCGGCGCGCCCAGCGCCTCCAGCGCGACCTGCGCGACCGGTGGGACCGCCGGTGAGCACCGTGGAGCCGCCCGCGTCGCTGGCCGCCCGCGCCGCCGGACTGTCCTGGTACCACACCGTCGAGCTCGCCCCCGGCGTGGTCACCGACGGGTTCTTCGACACCCGCGTCACGGTGGCGAAGGTGCCGCTGCCCGCGGACCTGACCGGGATGCGCTGCCTAGACGTGGGCACCTGGGACGGCTTCTGGGCCTTCGAGCTGGAGCGTCGCGGGGCGGCGTCGGTCACCGCGATCGACATCGAGGACCCGCTGCGCTGGGACTGGCCACCCCAGGCCGCCTTCGGCGCCGCCAACGACGCCCGCGTCGGGTACCTGCGCACCTTCAAGTCCGGGGCCGCGGCATTCGACCTGGCCAAGGAGGCGCTCGGCTCGTCCGTCGAGCGGGTGGACTGCTCGGTGTACGACCTGGACCCCGCGATCCACGGCACGTTCGACCTCGTCTTCATGGGCTCCCTGCTGTTGCACCTGCGGGACCCGGTGCGCGCGCTGGCCGCGGTCCGGAGCGTGTGCGGTGGCGGCGGCGAGGCGGTGCTCGCCGAGTCCGTCGAGCTGCTGCCGTCGCTCGTCCGTCCCCGGACGCCGACCGCGCGCCTTGAGGGCCTGGACGAGTCGTGGTGGTGGCAGCCCAACGTCGCCGGCTTCCGGCGGATGGTGGCCAGCGCCGGCTTTGCCATCGTCGAGCAGACCGGCCTGTACTTCCTGCCGACCGGGGCCGCCCACCCCCGACCGCCCCTGCACACCGCCTGGCGGTCGCTGGGCACCGCCCGCGGCCGGGAGCGCATCGTCACCCGGGTCAAGGGCATCCCCCACACCGCGGTGCGCGCCCGGCCCCTTGGCTGACGGGCCGGAGAACTCGGGGCTCCGAGCACCGGCACCAGCCGTCGGCGCGGTAGGGTTGCCCGGCGACCCACGAGCCCGCCACGAGGAGACAGATGAGCACGTCCGAGACCCTGACGGTGACCGACAACCGCACCGGTGAGACCTACGAGGTCCCGATCAGCGACGGCACCGTGAGAGCGATGGACTTCCGCCAGATGAAGGTCTCCGAGGACGACTTCGGGCTCATGACCTACGACCCGGCGTTCACGAACACCGCGGCGTGCCGGTCGGCGGTCACCTTCATCGACGGTGACAGGGGAATCCTGGAGTACCGCGGCTACCCCATCGAGCAACTGGCGGAGAAGTCGACCTACCTGGAGGTCGCCTACCTGCTCGTCCACGGGGCGCTGCCCACGCGCGCCCAGCTGGACGAGTGGACCCACGCGATCACGATGCACACGTTCGTGCACGAGAACGTCAAGGACTTCATGAGCGGCTTCCGCCACGACGCGCACCCGATGGGGATGCTGCTCGGGGGCGTCGGGGCCCTGTCGACGTTCTACCCGGACGCCAACGACATCTCCGACCCCGACAACCGGATGCTGCAGACCATCCGGCTGATCGCCAAGATGCCGACGCTGGCCGCGTTCGCCTACCGCCACACCCTCGGCCAGCCGTACGTCTACCCGGACAACGACCTGACCTATCCCGAGAACTTCCTCGGGATGATCTACAAGATGACCGAGCTGAAGTACGAGCCCGATCCCCGGCTGGCCCGCGCCCTGGACGTGCTGTTCATCCTTCACGCCGACCATGAGCAGAACTGCTCGACGAGCTCGGTGCGGGCGGTCGGCTCCTCCCAGGTCGATCCGTATTCGGCCACCGCGGCCGGGATCGCCGCGCTCTACGGTCCGCTGCACGGCGGCGCCAACGAAGCGGTGCTGCGGATGCTGCGCCGCATCGGGACGACGGACAAGATCGCCGACTTCATGAAGGGCGTGAAGAACGGCGACGAGAAGCTCATGGGCTTCGGCCACCGCGTGTACAAGAACTTCGACCCCCGGGCGACGATCATCAAGTCCGCGTGCGACGACGTCTTCGAGGTCACCGGCAAGAACCCGCTGCTGGACATCGCCACCGAGCTGGAGAAGATCGCGCTGGAGGACGACTACTTCGTCTCGCGCAAGCTCTACCCGAACGTGGACTTCTACTCCGGCCTCATCTACGAGGCCCTCGGGCTGCCGATGGACATGTTCCCCGTGATGTTCGCGATCGGCCGCACAAGCGGGTGGATCTCCCAGTGGCTGGAGATGGTCGTCGACTCCGAGCAGAAGATCGCCCGCCCGCGCCAGATCTACACGGGCCACCGTGAGTTGGACTACGTCGACATCGCCGACCGCGGCTAGCCGCGGTCGGATCGCGGCGTGGCGGCGCGCAGGCGAGAGGTCCGCACGACGGCGCGGGTGGGCCCGAAGGTCCATCGCGACACGCACGCCGACCTGTTCAGCGCCCTGCTGGCCCTGCGGGAGGCCCTGTCGGAGGCGGACACTGCGCGGGGGACGGCGTCGGTGTTCCGCCACGACTACACCCCCGTCGCGCAGGTGGTCGCGCGCGGCGAGGTCCGCGCGCCCGGTGGGGTCCGCGGGGGCGTGGACGTCCGGGGGGACGGCTCGGTCGAGGCGTGGACGGGGCGCTACCGCCGCGCCCTCGTCGTCCAGGAGCCCGGCGAGGACGCCTACGCCGCGCTGGCGCGGGCGCTGGCTGACTGATCGGGCGCGGGCAGGACGAGGCCGGCGCCGTTGCGCGCCAGCCAGCGGCGCTCGTCCGGGTAGGTCGGCCGGTGCTCGGCCACGAGGGCCCAGAACCGCGGGGAGTGGTCAAGGTGCACGAGGTGGCAGGCCTCGTGCCACACGACGTAATCGAGGATCGCCTCACCGGCGAGCAGCAGGCGCCAGTTGAAGCTCATCGCTCCGGTCGACGAGCACGACCCCCAGCGCGTGCGCTGGTTGCGGATGCTCAAGGTGGTGTACGGGCGCCCGAGCACGCGGGCGGCGGCGTCCAGACGTGGGGCGATCTCGGCCTGGGCCCGGCGGCGGTACCAGCGCTCCAGCGCTGGCCGCGGGTCACCGGCGGGCACGAGCAGCGCGTCGCGCCTGCAGTGCACGCGCGTGCGCCCCGTCTCGGGCGCCAGCGCCAGCACCGTGCCCAGGTACGGCACGGTGCCCGGCGGCGAGGCGGTGCGCCGCTGCAGCGCCGCCACGTCGGCCAGGCGCCGGCGGATCCACGGCGACGTCTGCGCGACGGCCGCGGCGGCCTCGGCCTCGCGGGCCCGGGCCGGGAGCACGACCTCGACGCCCGCATCCGGGTGCACGACGACGCGGACGCGGCGGGCCCGCGAGGAGCGGCGCACCCGGTAGGCGATGTCGGCGGCGGCGGACACCCGGTCAGGCTACGGCCCCGCCCGGCGGCGGCGCGAGCGCCGCGACCCTGGTGTGCCGGGTAGGGTCCGCGCGACCGTGCCGCGCTCGCTCGTCCCGCTCCCGCCGCAGATCGACGGGCCCTTCCAGGTCTTCCTCAACGGGGTCCTGCAGATCCCGGGCAGCGATTACCGCGTCGAGGGCCGCACCCTCGTCTTCGACGCGGTGCTGCGCAAGGACAAGATCTCCGGCTGGCGCTGGTTCCTGGGGGCGTGGGGGGTGGGCACCTACCGTCAGAACGACTCCATCGACGTCCGCTACGAGGTCGACGGGCGCCCCCGCCTGGCCGAGGGCCTGACCATTACGCTGGCGACCGACTAGCGTCGGCCGTCAGTCGGGACGCCGCCGGCCCAGCCCCCGGCCGACGAGGACCGGTTGGCCCCTCACACGGCGGCGGCCTGTCGCCAGGGCGCCTGCAGCTTCAGGGCGCTGACGATGGCCCGCGTGGCCGGCGAGCGGTTCAGCGTGTAGAAGTGGATGCCTGGCGCCCCGCCGGCCAGCAGCTCGGCGCACTGCAGCGTCGCGTAGCTGACGCCGAGGTCGGCGACGGCCTCCGGGTCCTCGCGCCGGGCGTCCAGCTCCCGCTCCAGGGCCTCAGGGATCGTCGCCGCCGAGAGCTGGGTCATCCGCTTGACGCCGTCGAGGCTGACGATCGGCATGATCCCCGCGATGATCGGGACGGTGATCCCGATCGCGCGGGCCCGCTCGACGAAGTCGAAGTAGACCGCGTTGTCGAAGAACAGCTGGGTGATGAGGAACTGCGCGCCGGCGTCGACCTTCTGCTTGAGATAGCCCAGGTCCTCCTCGGGGGAGGTGGCGTGGATGTGGGTCTCGGGGAAGGCCGCCGCGCCGATCGCCACGTCGTACTCGTCGCGGAGCAGCTCGACCAGTTGCCGGGAATACTCCAGCCCCCCCTCGGTCCGTGCCCAGCGCTCCTCGCCGTTGGGCGGATCGCCGCGGAGGGCCAGGACGTTCTCGATGCCCGCGTCCCGCATCTGGTCCAGCGTGGCCCGGAGCTCGGCGGTCGTGGCGTTGACGCAGGTGAAGTGCGCCATGGCCTCCAGGCCGAAGTTCTCCTTGATGTGAGCGACGATGTCGATCGTCTTCGACCGCGTGGAGCCGCCGGCCCCGTAGGTGACCGAGACGTAGGACGGCGCCAGCGGCCGCAGCTCGCGCAGCGCCGCGTACAGCTTCTCCTCGCCCTCCGCCGTCTTGGGCGGGAAGAACTCGAAGGAGAACAGCGGGTCGTCGCCGCCGGAGGCCAGGATCTCGTCGATGCGCATGCGACGCCGAACCCTAACACGGTCGTGTCAAGGTTGCGACCGGCGGTCAGCCTCCCCAGACGTCAGGACCGCCCTCGGGCGCCGTCATACGCTCGGCCTGACCCTGGCCCTCCAGGTGCTCGAGATAGCACAGCGTCTCACTCAGCCGCCAGCCCGCGTTCGCCTCGGTGGTCGGCTCCGCGTTGACGCGGGCGACGGCCTGGAACGCCGTGAGCGGACCGGAGGACAGCACCTCGCGGTGCTGGGAGACCCGCTCGGCCACCAGACGGCGGTTCGTGTCGATGTGGGCCTGCACGTCGGTGAACGTGCGGCCGTGACCGGACAGGCACAGCCGCGCGTCGAGCGCCTCGACGACGTCCAGCGAGCCCAGGAACTCGCCGACGGGGTCCGGTGACCAGCCGTGCTCGTAGTACAGGCTCACGCGCCCGAGCAGGTGGTCGCCCGAGATCAGCAGGCGGCGCTCGGCCTGGTGCAGGGACACGTGGGACGGCGCGTGCCCCGGGGTCTCGTGGACCTGCCAGTCCCCCAGGTCGGTGCGGACAGTCACCCCGGGGACGAGGTCGCGGTCGGGCAGGACGACCCCGCTGATCCCCGTGCTGCGGTCCAGCGCGCCATCCCGGTAGGCCTCCAGCGGGGCGGCCGGCACCCCGCACTGGCGGGCGATCTCGATGCGGCGCTCCAGCGCCGCGGCCGGGTCGTCCCCGTGGCGGGTCTGGTGGGCGTGGTCGGGGTGCATCCACAGCTCGCAGCCCGACCTTGCCACGATCGTCGCCGCCTGCCCGTAGTGGTCGGAGTGCGCGTGGGTGCACACGAGCAGGCGCACGTGCTCGAGCTTGAGGTTCACCTGGTCCAGGGCACGCTCGAGGTGCGCGAGCGACCCGGGCTCGTGCATGCCGGTGTCGAACAGGACGATGCCGTCGCCGGCCGCGACGGCCCACGCGTTGACGTGCGGCACCCCCGGCCAAGGCAACGGGAGGCGCAGGCGCCAGACCCCGGGCAGCACCCGCTCCCCGCGGCCGACCTCACGCTTGCGGGACCCGGATGCCATCGCGGCCGAGTCTATGCGCCCGGTCGGTGCTCCGGGGCGCCCGGCCGCCTCGGATACGATCAGCAGATGGCCCCCGCCACCCCCGCCGCCGTCGCCAAGCAGTACTTCGCCGCGGTCGCCGCCCGCGACGTCGACGCCATGGTCGCCTGCTGGGCTCCCGGCGGCCGCGAGCACGTCCGCGGCCAGGTCGACACGGTCGCTCCCGACGGGGTGCGCGCCTACTTCACCGAGCTGTTCGGCGCGGTGCCGGACTTCGACCTGCGCGTCGTGTCCAGCACCACCAACAAGGACCGGGCGGCGATCCGCTGGACGGCCACCGGGACGTTCACCGGGTCCGACCTGCAGGGCATCACCGCCACCGGCTCCCGGATCGCCCTGGAGGGCGTGGACGAGCTGACCGTGAAGGACGGCCTGATCGTCGAGAACAACGCGTTCACCGACGGCATGACCTTCGCGCGGCAGCTTGGCCTCCTGCCGCCTCCGGGCTCGGCGGCCGACCGCAGGCTGACGTCGGCGTTCAACGTCAAGACCCGCGCGATGCGGCGGCTGCCGGCGGCCACGGCCGCCCCCGAGGTCGTGGCCGACGGCGTGTGGATCGTGCGGGGCGGCTTCCCGGTCAAGACGATGAACGTGTACCTCGTGCGCGACGGCGATGGGGTCCTGGCCTTCGACGCCGGCATCAAGGCGATGGCCGCCGGGATCGCGGGGGCGGCCGCGGGCCTGGGCGGCCTGACGCGCGTCGTGCTCGGTCACGGCCACCACGACCACCGCGGTGCCGCCCCCGGTCTCGGCGTCCCCGTGCTCTGCCACCCCGACGAGGTGCCGTACGCCACCGGCGACGGCGGCTGGTCGAGCTTTGACTTCACGCTGCTGAACCCGGTCGGGCGGCGCGTGTTCCCGCCGCTGCTGCATCACTGGGACGGCGGGCCGGTCCCGATCGCCGGCACGGTGTCCGAGGGGGACGACGTGGCGGGCTTCTCGGTCGTGCATCTCCCCGGCCACGCCCCGGGCCTCATCGCCCTGTACCGCGAATCCGACGGCCTGGCGTTGACCTCAGACTGCTTCTACACCGTGGACCCACAGACCACGATCAAGGGGGCGCCCCGCGTCCCGCACCCCGCGTTCAACACCGACACCGACGAGGCCCGCGCGTCGATCCGCAAGCTCGCGGACATCGGCCCGGCCGTGGTGTGGCCCGGCCACGCCGACCCCGTCCGCACCGACGTGGCCGGCGCCCTGCGCCGCGCCGCGGCGGCGGTGTAGCGCGTGGGCAAGCGCGCCCGGCGCCGTCAGCGGGACTCCGGCAGCGCCGGCGCCCCGGGCGGCCCGGCGTCGTTCGCCGACCTCGGGCTGGACCTCGAGCTCGACGCGGCGGACACGTCCGACGATGACGCCACCGCCGCGGTGGAGCTGGACGGCGACCGCGGGGTCCTGACCCTGCGCACGGTGATGTCCCCGGGCACCCGCACCGAGTACGCCGCCGTCGTGCGAGGGGACCGGTCCTCCCCGGCCGCCGCCCGGGAGGACGCATGGCACCGGAGGGTGGAGTTCCTCTACGAGCGCCTGGTCGTCGGCTGGGAGGTCGCCGAGGTCCCGACGACCGGGCAGGGCGCGCTGCTGGCCCGCCTGCGCGCGGCGACCGCCGACGAGCGCGCGGCGATCCGCCGGGCCCTGCGCACCCACCTCGAGCACCACTTCCCCGACCTGGAGGCCCCCTGATGCCGTCCGGGCTCACCGACCGGACCCGGGCCTGGCGGGCCACCGGACAGGACGAGATCGTGCACGGGCGACGCCTGTGGGTCCACCGGCGGCCGGGGCCGGCGTCGGCTCCGCTGGTCGTCCTGCTGCACGGCTTCCCGTCCTCGTCCTACGACTGGCGTCCGCTGCTGGACTCCGGCGCGCTGGACGGCCACGAGATCCTCGCCTTCGACTTCCTCGGCTTCGGGCTGTCCGAGAAGCCCGCCGACCACGTCTACACGCTGGGCTGGCAGGCCGACGCCGTGCAGACCCTCGTCGCCCGCTCCGCCGGCGCGCCCGGCCGCCCGGTCTTCCTCGTCGCCCACGACATGGGCACGTCGGTGGCCACCGAGCTGCTGGCCCGGGACCTCGGCGACGACCTCCCGCTCCCGGTCGCCGGCGCCCTGCTGTTCAACGGCTCGATCCTCCTGCACCGGGCCAGCCCGACGCCCGGGCAGAAGCTGCTGCGCAGCCCCGCCGGGCCCGTGTTCGCCCGCCTGATGAGCCGCCGCACGTTCACCGCGCAGTTCGCGCGGATCTTCTCGGACGGGCACCCGCTGGACGCCGGCGAGGCCGCCGACCAATGGTCGCTCGTCGCCCACGGCGGCGGCGCGGCACGCTCGCACCAGACCATCCACTACATGTCCGAGCGCGAGCGCCTCACCGACCGGTGGCACGGCGCGATCCGTGACTGGCCTGGGCCGCTGTCCCTCGCGTGGGGCCTGCAGGACCCCGTCGCCACGGTTGACGTGCTCGCCGGGCTGCGGGAGCTGCGCCCGCACGCCCCGGTGCACGAGCTGCCGCAGCTCGGCCACTACCCGCAGGTCGAAGCCCCCGCCCGGATCGCCGCGGCGCTGCACGCCGCCCTCGCCCACGCCGACGCCCACACCGCCAGGAGCCCCACCCGATGAGCCCGACCTCCGCCCTGCCCACGCGCCTGCTCCTGGGCTCCGGCCCGTCGCCCGTCCCCGACCGCGTCCTGCGGGCGCTCGCGCTGCCGACCATCGGCCACCTGGACCCGGCCTTCGGCGCGCTCATGGACGAGGTCGCCGCCGGCCTGCGCCGCACGTTCCGCACCGCCAACGACGTCGCTCTGCCGATCAGCGGCACCGGCAGCGCGGGCATGGAGGCGATGGTGGCCAACCTCGTGCGCCCGGGCGATCGCGTGATCTGCGGCGTCCACGGCCTGTTCGGCGAGCGCATGGCCGACGAGCTGGCCCGCCACGGCGCGCAGGTGCACCGCGTGGAGGCCGAGTGGGGGCGGGCGATCCCCACCGAGGCGCTCGTCGCGGCCGCCGCCGAGCCCTTCGCCGCCATGTTCGTCGTCCACGGTGAGACGTCGACCGGGGTCGCCCAGCCGCTGGAGGGCCTCGCCGACGCCTGCCGGGCCCACGACGCACTGCTGCTCGTCGACTGCGTGACATCGCTGGCCGGCCACGCGCTCGACCTCGACGCGGCGGGGGTGGACGCGGCGTTCAGCGGGACGCAGAAGTGCCTGAATGTCCCCCCGGGCCTCGCCCCCTTCACCCTGGGCGAACGCGCGCTGGCCCGGGTGCAGGATGGACAGGTGCCCTCGTGGTACTTCGACCTGTCGCTCGTCCTCGGGTACTGGCGCAACGAGCCGGGTGCCGCGCGTGCCTACCACCACACCGCCCCGATCAACCTCGTGTACGCGCTGGCCGAGGCGCTGGACATCGTCCACGAGGAGGGCCTGGAGACCCGCTGGGCCCGGCACGCGGTCGCGCACGAGGCGCTGCGTACCGCGCTGGAGCAGCTCGGCTTCTTCCGCCTGGCCCCCGACGGCGAGCACCTCAACCCGCTGCTCGCCGTCCGGGTGCCCGAGGGCATCGACGAGGCGGCCGTCCGCAAGGCCCTCTTGGTCGACGACGGCATCGAGGTGTCCGGCGGCCTGGGGCCCCTGGCCGGGAAGACGTGGCGGATCGGGGTCATGGGCGAGGGCGCCCGCCGCGATCCGCAGGAGCAGTTCGTGCGCGCCCTGGCCGCGCGGCTGGACCGGGACCCGGCCGACGCGCTGGCCGCGCTGGGCGACGGCTGGGCGGCCGGGGCGTGATCGAGGAGAGCGACCTCCCGCACGATGTGCTGGCGCCCCTGCCGGACCCGGCGGCGGTCGCTGAGCTGCTCACCGGCTACTGCCTCGACGTCCAGCACGGCGAGCAGATCCTCGTGCGTTCCACGACGCTCGCCGCCCCGCTGCTGCTCGCGCTGCAGACGGCGATCCTCCGCCGCAGCGCCTGGCCGGTCCTGCGCGTCGAGCTGCCCGGGCAGACCCGCGGCTACTACGAGCACGCCCAGGACTGGCAGCTGGACGACTACCCGGATCTGGCCATGGCCGAGGCCAAGGGGGCCGCCGCCCAGATCGGGATCCAGGCCCCCGACGACGTGCACGCGCTCCAGGACATCCCGCCCCAGCGCCTGGCCCGCGCCCAGCGCGCGCGGCGGCCGCTGCGCGAGCAGATGATGAAGAAGCGCTGGTGCTCGACGCTGTGGCCGACGGCGGCCGCGGCCGCGCACGCCGGCATGTCGCTGGAGGAGTTCGAGCGCTTCGTCGCGGGCGCGCTGTTCCTGGACCGGCCGGAGGGACCCGTCGCGGCGTGGACGGAGCTGGCCCGCTTCCAGGGCTCGCTCATCGACCGTCTCGCCGGCGCGCACGAGCTGCGTATCGAGGCCCCCGGCACCGACCTGCGCCTGAAGGTGCGCAAGCGCACCTGGGTCAACAGCGACGGGCGGCGCAACATGCCCTCCGGGGAGGTCTTCACCGGCCCCCACGAGTCCAGCGCCGAGGGGACCATCCGCTTCACGATCCCCTCCTCACCCTCCGGCGTCGACGTGCAGGGCGTCGAGCTCCGGTTCCACGAGGGCGTGGTGGTGGACGCGAGCGCCGACGTCGGTGACGACTACCTGCAGCACGTGCTCGCCACCGACGAGGGCGCCCGCCTTATCGGGGAGGTCGGCATCGGTACGAACTTCGGGATCGGCCGCCCGATCGGGGCGATCCTCTTCGACGAGAAGATCGGCGGCACCGTCCACGTCGCCCTGGGCCGCAGCTACCCCGAGACGGGCGGCAAGAACGAGTCGGCCGTCCACTGGGACCTCATCTGCGACCTACGGGCCGGCGGGCGCCTGTCGACCGACGGCGAGACGATCATGCAGGACGGGCGCTTCGCCTGATAGCGACTGTCGGTCGGATTCGGTGTGACGGGTCGCTGTCACGGGGGGGTGGTGCACGAACGGACCGTTGTGAGGTGCATCGGTGCGGCACCCTGGTCCTGGCGATGCCCGGGTGAGCCCGTCAGCACCCGTGCGACGGGGGGCACCGGTGCTTCCTCGCTCGGCCAGCCCGAACGGCGATCCCCGGTGAGGGGCGTGCTTCTGACCCGGGTGGCGCACCTTCCCGGGTTTGCGGCCAGCCAACGTGCGGCACCGACCCGTGCGCGTGGTGGTTCAAGCCCGGTAGCGCACGTTCCCGGGCCTGACGTCGGGTGACGTGCGGCGCCGGCCCGTCAGGCCGATCGTCGGTCGCGCCCGGACGGCCGGACCGGACCGTGGGCCCCCCAACGGCCCGCAACGCGACCGACAATCGTATGAGCATCACTTCTCAGCGCTGCCGCAGCGCTGCAGCGCCTGCGAACGACCACCATCAGGGACGCGGTCACCTCTCCGATGCCAAGGCGCGCGGACTGGCCGACGTACCGTCGGCGGATGGCCGCCAACCGTCCCATCCGCGGAGCCGGATCCCGGGGGGGCCACACAGGGTTTCGGAAACCGCAACCCTCTGTGGCCACCCCGGGCCTGCTGCGGATTGGCGGTCCGCAGTTTGGGGGTCCGCCGTCCGGGCCTGGCCTCGTGCGCCCGAGCGGTCCCCGTGCTGGCGCTGAGCCCCCGTTCTGGGCGGCCTACAGCAGCCCGTCCTGGCGCATGAGGCGCTCCAGCAGCCGCGCCAGGGTGCGGTCGGAGCCGACGCTCAGATGGACGCCGTCCTTCTGCCGGCCGCGCGCCGGGTCCGGGAAGGTGCGGCGCAGGTCGACGAGGCGGACGGAGTCCGGGAAGGCCTTGGCCGCCTCCTCATAGCCGCGGTTGACGGCCCGGAAGACGCGGGCGAACGCCGGCTTGCGCGGGGGCGGCAGCAGCATCCAGTACACGCGCCCGCGGCCGCCCCGGAGGTAGCTGCGCATCATCCCCCGGGCCCGCCGGGCGAGCTCGTGGCTCCAGGCCCGGCTGCAGCACCCGACGATGCGGCCGCTCGTCGCCCGCAGCGGCCAGCCGTCGTTCGCGCCCAGGAACATGACGGTGACGTCGGGGCGGATCGACGCGGCCGTCGCTTTGGCATGGCGCGGCCAGTCCAGGAGCGAGGGCCTGCCGATCGAGGTGGAGATGTGGTCGTCGAAGATGACGTCGGCCCGCAGCGGCTTCAGCCGCGCGCGCAGCAGGCCGTCGAGGATCTGGATCTCGGAGTCCCCAGCCGCCAGCACCCGCAGGCGGCCGCGGCGCTCCAGGACCTGGACGTCCTGGACTAGGCGCTGCCCGGTGGTGGTGACCACGAGGCGGCCGCGGCCGGCCCGCGGCGCGCGCAGGGTCAGCGTGGCGGCGCGCACCCCCCGGCGCAGGTAGGCCGAGCGACAGTCCGAGCGCGTGCTGACCTCCAGACAGGCCCGCACCCGGGCGGCGCCGACGCCGAAGGTGTCGCGCACGAGCACCCGGGCCGCCGTCGCGGCGCGCACCCGCCCGGTCACCCGGGCCGTGAAGCGGTCCGCGCAGCCCGGTGTGGTCACCGTGGCCCGCGCGGAGCTGACCGTGCCGTCCGGAGCCCGCCCGACGGCCACCAGCGCACGACGGCGGCGGTCGCAGCGCCAGGCCACAAGTCGTGGCCACGCCGGGGACGCCGACGCCGACGCGGTCATCGGGCTCGCCCGCAGCACCTGCCGCCCACGGACCTCCTCGTAGACGCTCACCTTCGTCCCCGGCAGGGCGGTCGCGACGGCGCCGACGTAGCCCCGTCGGCTCGTGGTGGCCTCCAGACTGATTCCTTCCCCGCCCGCGCGCCCGCCGGCGGGTGCGACCGGCTCCTGCGCAGCGGCGACCGGCACCCCGGCGAGGCCGGCGAGGGCGGCGAGCAGCGCGGCGCGGCGTGCGGACGAGCGCATCGGCCCCACTTTCCTGTAGCGGCCCCCGGGCGTCAACCCGTCGACAGTGTGGACAGCGTCAGCTGTCGTTGACGGGTAGCGGCTGCAGGTGCGTGCCGTTCGGATTGATCGTCGCCCGCCACGGCCGACCGTCCTTCGTGCCACGCATGCGCCAGCGCAGCCGCCCGGTGCGGCTCAGCTGTTCCAGGCGCAGCTCCTCGATCGTCACCGGCGCGTTGCTGCGCGCGCCGACGGAGCGGGCGATGAGCGACAGCGCGCCCGGGTTCAGGTACGACGACGGGAACGACGGCCGGTCACCCTTGGCATCCAGCACCGTCACCTTGCCCTCGGATCCCACGACGGTCATGCCCCGCAGCCGCTTGGGGCGCTTGCGGTCCAGCAGGTCGCCCACGACGGCGCGGTACTCCGTCGCGTCGGGCATGAAGACCCCGAACGTCGCGCGGCGCGCGGTGCCTGACTCGCGCGCGTCGCTGACGATGGTCACGGCGGCCACGCCGATCGCGGCGGCCCCGCCGGCGAGCAGGAGCACGACCAGCACCCGCA